>DQIG01000162.1 GCA_003525885.1 Stenotrophomonas sp. | reverse complement strand
CGCTGCTGGGCAAAATGCTGGCGCTGGCCCCTCGCCTGGCAGAGGAATTTGGCTGCGCGGTCAGCTATGATGCGGACGGCGCGCCGGCCGCCGGATTCAAGACCGTGATCAACAGTGGACCAGACGGCGGCCAAGAGGTGTACCATTTACACTTGCACGTGGTTGGCGGCGCGCATCCGTGGCGCGGCGAGCGTTGATTTAACGGCGATCGACCACACTTACGCCAGAGACTGCGCATCGCTTATACTGTCGCAGCAGTTCTGGGAATCAACGAATAAATCTGGAGCGCATGCGCTCCCAAGGGGAATATGATGGGTTCATTTAGCATTTGGCACTGGCTGATCGTTCTGGTTATCGTGATGCTGGTGTTCGGCACCAAGAAACTGGGCAACATGGGTTCGGATATCGGCAAGGCCGTCAAGGGCTTCAAAGATGGCGTAAAAGGTAACGACGAAGAGAAGCCGGCTCCGCCTGCCGCGCCTGGCACCATCGACGTCGATGCGAAAGAGAAGAAGTAAGTAGCGCCTTCTTATGATCGATCTCGGTCTTACCAAACTTGCTGTCATCGGCGTGATTGCGCTGGTCGTCATCGGTCCTGAAAAGCTGCCCAAGGTGGCGCGCATGGCCGGGACGCTGTACGGCCGCGCCCAGCGTTATCTGAACGACGTGAAATCCGAAGTCACGCGCGAGATCGAGCTGGAAGAGTTGAAAAACCTGCAAAAAGAAGTGCAGGACGCGGCCATGGCAGTCAAGACGGACGTGGAAAACTCGATTTCGCAGAATATGGCGGAAGTGGAAAACGCCTTCACCGAGATCGGCAACGATACGTCCTCGTCCGCGTATTCGCATAGTTCGTTCAACAGCGTGACCCCGGACGACCTGTCGCGCAAGGCGCGCGAGTTCCGCCGCAAGAAGCTGGTGCGCAATTCGGCCATTCCCAACTGGTACAAGCAGCGCACTGGCGGCAAGATGCACGTGACGTCCGGGGCGGCGCGGGTGGCCCGCTTCCGTCCGCGTGGTCCTACCAACAGCTCTTTCTATTAAATGACTACACCTAACCAGGGCGAAGAGACCTTTATCTCTCACCTGATCGAACTGCGGGATCGTTTGGTCAAGGCGTCGATCGGCATTGCGCTGGTCTGCATCGGCCTGATGATCTGGCCGGGTCCTTCGCACATCTACGACATCATCGCCGAGCCGATGATCCGTTCGCTGCCGGTCGGCTCGAAGATGATCGCCACCGGCGTGATTTCGCCGTTCCTGGTGCCGATGAAGGTGACCCTGGTGATTTCCATCATCCTGTCGCTGCCGTGGGTGCTGTACCAGCTGTGGGCGTTTGTGGCGCCCGGCCTGTATGCGCATGAGAAGCGGCTGATCGCGCCGCTGGTGATTTCGTCGTCGGTGCTGTTCATGTCGGGCGTGGCGTTCTGCTACTTCCTGGTGTTCGGCCGGGTGTTCCAGTTCATTGCCGAGTTTTCGCCGCAGTCGATCGCGGTGACGCCGGACATCGAGAACTACCTGGATTTCGTGATGTCGATGTGCCTGGCGTTTGGCGCGACGTTCGAGGTGCCGGTGGTGGTGGTGATCCTGGTGCGCATGGGCCTGGTGACGGTGGCCAAGCTGAAGGAGATTCGTCCTTATGCGATCGTCGGCGCCTTTGTGGTGGCCGCGATTGTGACGCCGCCGGATGCGGTCAGCATGTTCTCGCTGGCGATTCCGATGTGCCTGCTGTTCGAGCTGGGCCTGCTGGTGGCGCCGATGTTCGTACGCATGTCCACGGCCCCGGAAGAAAAAGCCTGAGCTAGGGCAAGCGGTCGATGATCCGCACCAGCATGCCGATCGTAACGGCATGCAATGCCAGTGAAATTCCCACCATCCAATACACTGTAACCAGCTTGCGGTCGATATACGCCCTCAAGCGTTGCTCCAGCGCTTCCAGCTTGGCATTGAATCGCTCTTCCAGCGCCTCCAGTTTGGCATTCATTTCGGCACGAAGCGCATCGAATTTCTCGTTCATTTCGATACGCAACATTTCGATGCGCGCGGTCATGTCGGTTCTGAGCAGCACCAGCTCGCTTGGCGCGACAGTGGCTTCGGCCATTGCCTGACTCAGCGCTGCGGCTTGCGCCTCGGCCTGAGGCGCCGGGATGCCGGCTTCAATCAGACTTCTGGTGTATTCAAGGGTGTCGAATTTGATGGGCATATTCATGTTACCTCCCCGATTTGATCGTAGCAGAAAACGGCTGATTCACAGCCGTTCTCCATCGTATCGAATCACATGCCCATCTGTTTGAGCGAACGCAGGACTACTGCGTCATCAAGCCCTTGATCACGCGCACCGGCGCGCTGCCGTAGCTGAGGAATTGCTCGTGGAACTGCTTCAGGTTGAAGCTGGCGCCCAGCTGCTGCTTGCGTTGCTCGCGCAATTCCATGATCTCGCTGTAGCCGCTGAAGTAGCTGGTCAGCTGCACCGACGACACCTGCACGCGATGCCATTTCTCCACCGCCTCGCTATGCGTCTGGAACGCCTGGCGCTGCAGCAGATCCACCGCCTGCTCTTCCGTCATGCCCAGCACGTGCACGCTGTAGTCGAGTATCGTGTTGGTCACGCTGCGCAGATTCCACTTCGACCACATCAGCCACATCTCCGGCGCGTTGTCGCCGTAGCCGGACTCCAGCATCATGCGCTCGCCATACACCGCCCAGCCTTCCACCATCGCGCCATTGCCGAAGATCGATTTGACGATCGACGGCGAGCGGTTGGCGTAGACCAGCTGCGCATAGTGGCCGGGAATCGCCTCGTGGATATTCAGGATCTGCAGGATCCAGTAGTTGTACTCGCGCAGGCTGCTCTCGGCCGCTTCCGGCGTCGCGCCGTCCAGCGGCGTCACGTTGTAGTAAGTGCGGTCCTGCGGACGATACGGCCCCGGCGCATCGATGCTGGCGCCCGCCACACCGGCCTGGTAGGCCGGCGTCGCGCGCACTTCCAGCTGCTTGTTCGGATCCAGCGTCAGCAGGTTGTGACTGATCACCCAATCCTGCAACACCGGAATCTGGCGCTTGATCTCGCTGACGAAATCCTCGCGCGCCACGTGACGCGCCGACAGCTTGTCGATCACCATGCCGATCTTGGCAAAGCGGTCGGCCGGCTTGGCGGCGCCGCCCATGGTCTTGTCCCACAGCTCGTCGGACAGCTTGTCCATATTCGCCAGCAGCTCTTCGCGCGCCGCCAGGGCTTTCTGATAAGTCTGCTCGGCGGTGCTGCCGGACTGGATATCGTAGGCAAACTTCTGCTCATACAGCTCCTTGCCCAGGCGGAAAGTGCGACGGCCCCTGCTGTCCATCTGCTTGTCCATCTCGGTCAGGAAAGCCACGTAGCCGTCCACCGCCATCAAGGCCGCGTTGACGCGCTGCGTGTACTGCTGCTTCTCCACAGGCGTCAGGATCGACGCCTGCGCCACCTTGTCGACCTCGGCCGCCGCGCGCGGCGCGGCCTTTTCCTGGCCCAGCAGCTTGAGCAGCGCGATCATCAGCAGCGGCGTGATCGCCATCGACAGGCCGACGATCGCCACCAGACGGTCGTGGTTGGCGTTGCCCAGCAGGTGCGCGCGCTGCGCTTCGTTGAACACCACGAAAGCGAACTCGCCGCCCAGCCACAGCACGCTGCCCAGCAGCAGTGACTGTCGCGAACTGAGTTTGGCGATACGCCCGATCGCGTACAGCAGGCCGAACTTGACCACCAGCAGGATCGCCACGCCAGCAGCGATCAGCCACGGCTCGGCGGCAATGCGGTCGAGGTCGATGCCCATGCCCACCGCGATGAAGAACAGGCCCAGCAGCAGGCCCTTGAACGGCTCGATCTGCGCTTCCAGTTCGTGCCGGAACTCCGAATCGGACAGCAGCACGCCGGCCAGGAACGCGCCCAGGCTGGGACTGAGGCCGGCTTCCTGCATGAACCAGGCGGTGCCGAGCACCACCAGCAGGGCGGTGGCGGTGAATACTTCCGGGCTGCGGGTGCGCGCGATGATGCTGAACACCTTGCGCAGCACCGGTCGCCCGCACAGGATCACCACCGCCAGCGCACCCAGCGCCACCATCGCATCTTCGATGCGCAGGGTCTCGTTCTTCACCCCGCCCAGCAGCGGGATGGCCGCCAGCAGCGGGATCGCGATCAGGTCCTGGAACAGCAGGATGGCAAAGCCCAGCCGGCCATGGTCGCTGTTGATCGCCTTGTGCTCGGACAGCAGCTGCAGGCCGACCGCGGTGGACGACAGTGCCAGCGCTACACCCACCACCAGCGCACTTTTCCACTGGAAATGGTCGAGCAGCAGCAGGCCGCCCAGCACCAGTCCGGACAGCGCCACCTGCGCCGCGCCGGCGCCGAACACCGAGCGCCGCATCACCTTCAGGCGTGCCGGTGACAGTTCCAGGCCGATCACGAACAGCAGCATCACCACGCCGATCTCGGCAGCGCCAAGGATGCGGTCGGCATCCTGCACGAAGCCCAGCCCGTCCGGGCCCAGCACCACGCCGGCGGCGAGGTAGCCCAGCACCGCGCCGAAGCCGAACTTCTTGAACACCGGCACGGCGATGACCGCCGCCAGCAGCAGCACCAGGGCCAGTTCCAGACCACCGCTATGCATGGGAATACCTGGTCATCGGGGAAGCCCGCAGTGCGTCCGTTCGGGTGGGGGAAAGCGTGGCGAGCGCCACCGCACCATTATGCGCGCCGGTCCGTGTACGCACGAGAACAACCGGCCGCGCCGTCGCTCGCCGTCGGGCTGCCGGGTTGACCTGCATGGCCCACGGGTCCAGACTGCCCGCCGCTGGCGGCGCGTCCGCCGGCACACGCATCCCGGAGTCCCCAACCCATGTCCAGCGACAGTAGAAGTCGACCTCGTTCGACGCCAGCGATGGCCACCGCCTGACATAGGGACGGTTTGCCTGCGTTGGCGTTGCGCGAGGTCGCACCCCCACAAGGCAAAACCGATGAACCAGAAGCAATTGCTGCGCCCGGTGGCCGATGCCGCCGCATTGGCCGCGCCGCTGGCGAACTACAACACCGCCGACGCGGTGGAATTCCTCAATACGCTGGAACTGACCCGCGCCGCGGAAACGCTGGCCGCGCTGCCGTTGCCGCGTGCGGTGAAGATGCTCGAAGCGCCCGAACTGCAGCGCAGCGGCGAGCTGGTGGCCGTGCTGCCGCCGGCCCGCGCCGCCGCCCTGCTTGGGCTGATGGCCGACGACCGCGCCACCGATATCGTCCACGAGCTGGATGAGGAAGAACGCGCGCGGCTGATCCCGCTGCTGGGCACCGACGCCCGCCAGGCCATCCAGAAGCTGCTCAGCTATCCGCCCAACACCGCTGGTGCACTGATGACCACCGAGTACGTGGGCGTGCCTGCCAGCTGGACCGTGGCGCAGACCCTGCAGCACATCCGCCAGGTCGAGCGCACCCGCGAGACGGTGTACGCGATCTATGTGCTGGACCCTGCCACTCAGCAGCTGCAGCAGGTGGTGACCATGCGCCGGCTGATCACTGGCCTGCCCGAGGAATCGATCCTGGACGTGGCCCAGGTCAATCCGCCGGTAACGGTGGACGCGTTGATGGACCAGGAGGAGGTGGCGCGGTTGATCCGCCGCCACGACCTGCTGGCGATTCCCGTGGTCGACGCCCAGCAGCAGATGCTGGGCATCGTCACCGTGGACGACGTGCTTGATGCGTTGATCGAGGAATCCACCGAGGACGCGCACAAGTTCGGCGGCATGGAAGCGCTGGACAAGCCGTACATGCAGATCGGCTTCCTCGAGATGCTGCGCAAGCGCGCCGGTTGGCTGAGCGTGCTGTTCCTGGGTGAGATGCTGACTGCCAGCGCAATGCAGCACTACGAAGACGAGCTGGCACGCGCGGTGGTGCTGACCCTGTTCATCCCACTGATCATGAGTTCGGGTGGCAATTCCGGTTCGCAGGCCACCTCGCTGCTGATCCGCAGCCTGGCGCTGCGCGAACTGCGCCTGCGCGACTGGTGGAAGGTGGCCCTGCGCGAGATCCCGACCGGCATGGTGCTGGGCGCCATCCTTGGCTGCCTGGCCATCGTGCGCATCGTGATCTGGCAGCTGGGCGGCCTGCACGACTACGGCGAGCACTGGATCCTGCTGGCGATCACCATCGGTGCCGCGCTGGTCGGCATCGTCACCTTCGGCTCGCTGTCCGGCTCGATGCTGCCCTTCATCCTGAAGCGGCTCGGCTTCGACCCGGCCAGCGCCTCGGCCCCGTTCGTGGCCACCCTGGTGGATGTGACCGGCCTGGTGATCTACTTCAGCATCGCCGCGATGATCCTGCACGGCACGCTGTTGTAACAAGAAAGGGGACGGAGGGGATTAAGTCGTTTGTGCCACAAACGACTTAATCCCCTCCGTCCCCTTTTTTGCGCTGGATCATGCGCCCGGCGCGCTGGTGCGTGTACCGTAGGCACATGAGCACCTACCATCTGCAGTCCGTGTTCCGTCCGCAGTCGGTCGCGGTGATCGGTGGCAGCCCGCGTGAGCGCTCGGCCGGCCGCGCGGTGATGCGCAACCTGCGCGGCACCGGCTTCCCCGGCAAGGTGGCGTGGATCAACCCGCGGCATGCCGAAATCGATGGCATCCGCACGGTCAAGCGCCTGAAGGACCTGGACTGGGTGCCCGACCTGGTGGTGATCACCGCGCCAGCGGCGATCGTTCCGCAGGTGGTACGCACTGCCGCCGAGCGCGGCGTGCAGGCGGCGATCATCCTTACCGCGCACCTGGGCGAAGGTCCGGGCTCGCCGTGGGCGCACGTGGAAGCGGTGGCCCGCAAGCACGGCCTGCGCATTCTCGGCCCGCACTGCCTGGGCGTGATCGCACCGCATGCGCGGCTCAACGCGAGCATCGCCGCGCACTTCCCGCAGGCTGGCGACCTTGCGTTGATCTCCGAATCCTCGGCCATTGCCGCCGCGCTGGTGGAGTGGGGCGTGGCGCGCTCGGTCGGGTTCTCCGCCGTGGTCTCGCTGGGCGACACGATGGACGTCGACTTCGGCGACCTGCTCGATTACTTCGCCACCGACTACCGTACTCGCGCCATCCTGCTCTATGTCGAGCAGATCAAGGACGCGCGCAAGTTCATGTCGGCCGCGCGTGCCGCCGCCCGCGCCAAGCCGGTGGTGGTGGTGAAGTCCGGTCGCGCCGAGCGCGTGCAGCCGGGCAGCCGCGATACCCATGTGCAGGCCCTGGCCCGCGCCGACGACGTCTACGGCGCGGCGTTCAACCGCGCCGGCCTGCTGCGCGTCAGCGCGCTGGATGAACTGTTCACCGCTGCGGAGTCGCTGGGGCGGCTGGGTACATTCCCTGGTCGTCGGCTGGCGATTCTCAGCAATGGTGGCGGTGTCGGCCGACTGGCTGTCGATCAGCTGATCGCACTGCGTGGCACGCTCGCCACTCTGTCCGACAGCACGATCGAAAAGCTCGATTCGGTGCTGCCGCAGGGTTGGTCGCGCAGCAATCCAGTCGACATCGTGGTTGATGCGGATGGTGACCGTTATGCAGCTGCCATCGAAGCGCTGCTGGCCGACAACGAGAATGACGCGGTGATGGTGGTCAACGTGCCGACCGCGTTCACCTCATCGGCCGACGCCGCGCAGGCACTCACCCGCACGCTCGGCCTGCGTCCGCGCCATCATCGCGACAAGCCGGTGTTCGCGGTGTGGCTGGGCAACGATGACCAGGCCACCGCCACGCTCAACGCGGCGCGGGTGCCGACCTATCCGACCGAGGCGGAGGCAGTACGTGGCTTCCAGCATCTGGTGCGCTACCGCGAAGCGCAGAACGCGCTGATGGAAACGCCACCCAGCCTGCCGCAGGACTTCAGTGTCGATACGGCGGCTGCACGCGCGCTGATCGATGCGGCACTGGCCAACGGCCAGCAGTGGCTGGACCCGCTGGCCACGCATGAGCTGCTCAAGTCCTACGGCATTCCCTCCGCGCCGGTGATGCATGCACGCGATGCGCACGAGGCGATGGACCTGGCGCAGCCGCTGCTGGAACGCGGTGCCAGCGTGGCACTGAAGATTCTCTCGCCGGATATTCCGCACAAGTCGGAAGTGGACGGCGTGCGCCTGAACCTGTCCACCCTGCCGGCAGTGCAGAGCGCGGCCAACGCGATCCTCTCTCGCGCGCGCCAGCTGCGGCCGGATGCGCGCATCGATGGCCTGCTGGTGCAGCCGACCATCGTCCGCCCGAAGGCGCGCGAGCTGATTGTCGGTATTGCCGATGACGCGACCTTCGGCCCGGTGATCGTGGTTGGCCGCGGCGGCACCGCGGTCGAAGTGATCAACGACAAGGCGCTGGCGTTGCCGCCGTTGGACCTGCGCCTGGCCCATGAACTGATCGGCCAGACCCGTGCCTCGCGCATCCTCAAGGCCTATGGTGATGTGCCCGCTGCCGACGAACGCGCGCTGGCACTGGCGCTGGTGAAGCTGGCACAGCTGGCCGCCGACATCCCCGAAGTGCGCACGCTGGACATCAATCCGCTGCTGGTCGACAGCAAGGGCATCCTCGCCCTCGACGCACGCGTGGCGGTGGCGCCGTCGCGCATCCTGCACAAGGGCCGCGGCCATCCACGTTTCTCGGTGTTCCCGTACCCGAAGGAGTGGGAGCGCACCATCGAACTGTCCGATGGCGGCCGTGCCTTCGTGCGCCCGGTGCGGCCGGAGGACGACGCGCTGTTCCGTGCGTTCTTCGCCCGCGTCAGCGACGAGGACCTGCGGCTGCGCTTCTTCCAGTCGGTGAAGCACTTCAGCCACGAGTTCATCGCGCGCCTGACCCAGCTCGACTATGCACGCTCGATTGCGCTGGTGGCGATCGAACCGCGCAGCGGCGAGATGCTGGGTGCGGTGCGCCTGCATGCCGATGCCGATTACCACCGTGGCGAGTACGGCATCCTGATCCGTTCGGACCTGAAGGGCCACGGCATCGGCTGGCGCCTGATGGCAATCATGATCGAGTACGCCAAGTGGCTGGGCCTGGACGTGGTCGAAGGCCAGGTGCTGCGCGAGAACAGCACCATGCTGGCGATGTGCCAGAGCCTGGGCTTCAAGACCAAGCTGGACCCGGACGACCCGACGGTGATGATGGTGACCCTGCCGGTGCAGCAGGTCGAGGTGCCCGACGTCCCGCCGGTGGCGTAATTCCTGTAGAGCCGAGCCTACGCTCGGCTGTTCTTGCGTGCGCTTGGCGCCTGCGTTATCGCAACGGCTCCACCACCACCGCCGTGCCATAGCACAGCACTTCGGTCAGACCGGTCATCACATCGGTGGCGTCGTAGCGCATGCCAATGATCGCGTTGGCACCCAGCTGTCGCGCATGCTTGACCATGTCGCGGTAGGTTTCCTCGCGAGCCTGTTCGCACAGCTCGGTGTAGATGGTGATGTTGCCGCCGAAGATCGTCTGGATGCCGCCCAGGAAGTTGCCGACGATCGAGCGCGAGCGCACGGTGATGCCGCGCACCACACCGAGGTTGCGCACCACGCGATGGCCGGGTAGCTCGAAGGCGGTGGTGACCAGTGAATCGTCGAAGCGCAGCGCGGGCGGGGAAGGGGTGCCGCTGTTGTAGGGATCTGCCATGGTCGCGTCCTTGGAACGGGGAGGATGATGCATCGCATCCTAGCGCGCCACTGCGCTGCCGGCCCGGTTCTGCAACGCACAGGGCCAGCCACAGCATGTCCTTGTCACCGCACCGGCGCCACAATACCCGCATGACCAACCGTATCCCCCTGTTGCTGCTGCCAGGCCTGCTCAACGATGCCGAGCTCTGGCGCGCGCAGCTGGCCGACCTGGCCGACATCGCCGATTGCAGTGTGGGCGACCAGACCCGCGGCGAGACCCTGCTGGCCGTGGCCGAAGATGTGCTGGCGCAGGCGCCGGAGCGCTTCGCCCTGGCCGGCTTCTCGTTGGGTGGCTTCGTCGCCCAGCAGATCCTGCGCATTGCACCGGAACGGGTGTTGCAGCTGGCGCTGATCGATACCTCGATCCACGCCGACTCACCCGAGCGGGCCGAGCAGCGCCGCAGCCAACGCGCCAGTGTGCGCCTGCCGGGCAAGTTCCACGGCTTCGGCGATGCGCTGATGCGCAGTTACATCGATGCCTCGCGGCTGGACGACTACGTGCTGGTGCAGCGCGTGCGTGACATGACCTCGCGCCTGGGCGCAGAGGTCTTCCTGCGGCAGAGCGCCCTGGAACGCCGCGACGGGCATGACGTGCTGGCCGGGTACCGCGATCCGCTGCTGATCGTATGTGGCGCGAACGATCGCATCACGCCGCTGGCGGTGAGCGAGGAAATGCACGCCCTGGTTCCGCACTCGCAGCTGGTGGTGGTGCCCGATTGCGGGCACCTTGCCCCGATGGAAAAGCCGGACGAGGTCAGTGCGGCGATGCGTGGGTGGCTGTTGCAGGGCAGGGAGTGAACCCCGCTTCTGGTAGGTGCCGACCTTGGTCGGCACGGCGTTTCATCGATCGATCAGGAGTCAGTGCCGACCAAGGTCGGCACCTACCGATTCCGATCCGTAACGGCGGTTGGGATCAATCCCAGGCTGGCGCAATGCCTTCCGGATTGGCCAGGCGATGGCCGCGATCAAGCTTGGCGATCTGCGCCATGTCCTCATCGGTCAGCCGGATCGCTGCCGCTTCCAGGTTGGCCGACAGGTTCTCGCGCTTGGTCGACGAGGGGATCACCGAGAAGCCCTGCTGCAGGGCCCACGCCAGTGCGATCTGCGCCGGGGTGGCCTGGTGCCGGCCGGCAATGGCCTGGATCACCGGGTCCTTGATCACCTCGCCATAGGCCAGGCTCATGTAGGCAGTGATGTGAATGCCGTTGTCCTGCAGGAACTTCACCAGCAGGCGGTTCTGCAGGTACGGATGGATCTCGATCTGGTTGGTGGCGATGGCGTCGGCACCGAGGATGCCGATCGCCTTGCGGGTCTGCGCGATGGTGAAGTTCGAGATGCCGATCTCACGGGTCAGGCCCTGCGCCTTGGCTTCGACCAGTGCGGTCAGGTACTCCTCCATCGGCACGTCGACCTTGTCGTTCGGCGAAGGCCAGTGGATCAGTGCGAGATCCACCTGGTCAGTGCGGAGCTTTTCCAGGCTGGTGCGCAGGCTGGCCAGCAGCGCATCGCGCTTGAACTCGGTGATCCAGACCTTGGTGGTCAGGTAGATCTCATCGCGCGGCACGCCGGAATCGGCGATGGCCTGGCCGACTTCGGCTTCGTTGCCGTAGATCTGTGCGGTATCGATGGCGCGGTAGCCGACCTCCAGCGCGTTGCGCACGGAGTCGATCACGGTCTGGTCTTTCAGGCGGAAGGTGCCGAGACCGAAGGCGGGGACAGTCATGGGGGGCTCCAGCAGAGGGGGGAGGGAGGCGGGAATATCCGGCAAAGGGTAGGCCAGTGACCGCGTGCATGCCGGCAACGGTGCATTGCACCACCGTGTACTACCGCGAGGCCGTTGCCCGCCTCGGCGGGTGCGGACCGCCTGCTGTGTGCGGACCGTTGGTCCGCACTGCCCCCTGCCGCCGCCCGACCAACGGTCGGGCGCTACCCATTTCCTCGCCGCGCGGCACCCGGCAGATCCCTCAAGCCGCGCGTGCCAACCCGTTTTTCGCCGCCGCCGTGGTCGAAAGATCGAACACGTCCACCGCATCGATCAATCGGTTCGCCTGCTGTTCCAGGCTGCGCGCCGCAGCGCTGGCTTCTTCCACCAGCGCGGCGTTCTGCTGGGTCGTGCCGTCCATCTGGATCACGGTCTGGCTGACCTGTTCGATGCCTGCGCTCTGCTCCTGTGAGGCCGCGGAGATCTCGGCCATGATGTCGGTTACGCGCTGCACCGATGCCACGATCTCGGCCATGGTGTCGCCCGCCTCGCGCACGCGCTGTGCGCCATGGCCGACCTGTTCCACCGAGGCTTCGATCAGTGACTTGATCTCCTTCGCGGCCGCCGCCGAGCGCTGCGCCAGCGTGCGCACTTCACTGGCGACCACCGCGAAGCCGCGGCCCTGTTCACCGGCGCGCGCCGCTTCCACCGCCGCATTCAGCGCCAGGATGTTGGTCTGGAAGGCGATGCCATCGATCACGCTGATGATCTCGGCGATCTGCCGCGAGGAGGTCTCGATCGCGCCCATCGTCGCCACCACCTGGCCGACCACGCTGCCGCCGTGCGAGGCGACCGTATGCGCACCGATCGCCAGCTGGTTGGCCTGGCGCGCATGTTCGGCGTTCTGGCGCACGGTGGAGGTCAGTTCCTCCATCGATGCCGCCGTCTCTTCCAGGTTGGCGGCCTGCTGTTCGGTGCGCCGCGACAGATCATTGTTGCCGGCGGCGATCTCCGCGGCTGCGGTGTGGATGTTGCCGGAGGCGTGCTTGATGTCGGTGACGATGGTCGCCAGCTGCGCGGCGGTGGTATTGGCATCGCCGGCGATGCGCGCGAACACACCCTGGAAATCACCGTGCATGCGCGCACCGAGACGGCCATCGGCAATGGCGCGCAGCATGCTGGAGACCTCGCCCAGGTTCAGCTCGGTGGTCTGCATCAGGCGGTTCAGGCCCTCGACCATCGCGCGGAAATCATGCTCGAAGCGCGCGCTGTCGCCACGCTGGCTGAAGTCACCGGCGCCCGCCGCTTCGGCCAGGCGGCGGATTTCGCCGTTGATCGCACCGAGGTTGTGCTTGACCGCATCCAGCGCTTCGGTGATCACTGCTTTCTCGCCGGGCAGGCGCTCCATGTCCTGGCTGAGGTCGCCGACGGCATAGCGGCCCATGATCGAGATCGCGCGCATCTTCACCTGGATATGTGCGTCGACCAGCGTGTTGCAGTCGGCCACCATGGTGCCGAACGCGCCGGGGAACGCGCCGGCGTCCATGCGATGGCTGATGGTGCCGGCCTCGTGTGCCTGTGCCATCGCAGTCTGCGCATCCAGCACGCCGCGCAGCGTGGACTGCACTGCCTGCATGGCCTGCGCGAGGCGTCCAATCTCGTCGCGGCTGCGCACCTGCACCACGTGCTGCAGGTCGCCGGCGGCCACCGCGCGTGCGGCGGCTTCGACTGCCAGCACCGGCTGCACCACCGCGCGCCGCAGCCACCAGGCCAGCCCCATCAGCAGCAGCACGGCGGCCAGCACCGTCAGCGCCGCGCACAGCAGCAGGGTCTGCCGGGCCTGGTGCGAACGTGCTGCCAGCGCCGCTTCAGCCACCTGCGTGGCGTGTGTGCTCAGGGCATCCAGTGCGGTCGCCACCGGGCGATCCTTGCCGCGCACGAGGGTGTCGCCTGCGGCGGGATCGTAGCTGGCCTCGGCAAATGCCTGCAGCGCTGCGTGGTAGTCCTGCTGCAGCTGCGCGTGCAGGCCGATGAACGCCTGCGCCAGTTCACGCGTGCGCGCGTCCGGGCTGGTCAACAGGCCCTTGGCCAGTTGCTCGACCAGACGGCCTTCGCTGTCGAAGGCATCCAGATGGCGCTGGCGCAACGCGTCGTCGTGGCCGCGCAGCAGCACGTTCTTCCATTCCTGCACCTGGCCGCGGAACTCACGCTGCAGGCGTTCCGCATCGCGGCTGTGCGCGACTTCGGGCGGAACCTCGGTGGACAACTTCAACCAGGCGGAGGCCAGGCCCGCCAGAGCGCACAGCAGGACCACGGCCAGACCAACAGAAACCGCGCCGAGCAGCTTGGACTGCAGGCGCGGAGCACGGACAGACGCATTCATGGGAAAGAACTCTCGGGAAGGGGCACTGCGGTATCGACCCGCTACGCACGCACTGAAGTGCGACGCGCATCACATTCGCGTTTCGTTTAGCGATGTGAAGAAATCATTTCATAGGACAAATGTGTCCATATGGAACGAATGCGGACCCTCGACAGGCGATTTAAATGTAACTATCGTTGTTACATGAAATCCGCGAACCCGCTTTCCGACGCCCTGCATGTGATGGCGCATCTGGTCGGCCATGCCGCCCCGCGCACCTCCGAGCAACTGGCGTCGTGCCTGCCCACCCATCCGGTGGTGATCCGCCGCCTGCTGGCGCAGCTGCATAAGGCCGGCCTGGTGCGCAGCACCCGCGGTCATGGCGGTGGCAGCCAGCTGGCCCGCGATGCAGCGGCCATCACGCTGCATGACATCTACCTGGCCGTGGGCGCACCACCGCTGGTGCAGGTCGGTACCCGCGCCGCCGGCGGCGGCTGCCCGATCCAGCAGCTGGTCAACAGCGCCCTGCTGGAGGGCGCGCGCGAGGCACAACGGATGCTTGAACAGCGATTGCAGGCGACCACGCTGGACCAGCTCGGCGCCGACTTCGCCCGCCATCTCGCCCATCACCGTTCCCTGGAAGGTCATCATGAATCCTGATGTGCTCATCGTCGGCGGCAGCTATGCCGGCATTGCCGCCGGCCTGATCCTGGCCCGTGCCCGCCGCCCGGTCACCGTCATCGACGCCGGTTCGCCGCGCAACCGTTTTGCCAGCCATTCGCACGGCGTGCTGGGGCTGGATGGCATCAGCGGCGCCGAGCTGCTGAAGACCGCGCGCCAGCAACTGCTGGATTACCCCAGCGTACGCTGGGTGCAGGCCGAGGCGGTGCAGGCCACCGCCAGCGCAGAGGGCGTCGAAGTGCACACCGCCGATGGCCAGGTGCTGGCCGCGCGCAAGCTGCTGTTGGCCAGCGGTATCGCCGACCAGCTGCCGGAGCTGCCCGGCCTGGCCGAGCGCTGGGGCAGCACCGTGCTGCACTGCCCCTACTGCCACGGTTACGAAGTGGGAGGCGGCGCAATCGGCCTGCTTGGCGGCCATCCGATGTCCGCCAGCAAGGCGCCGCTGTTCGCCGACTGGGGCAATGTCACCTTCTTCAGCCAGGGCCTGCCGATCACCGATGAGGAACGGGCTGCCATGCAGCAGCGCGGCGTGCAGATCGAGACCTCGCCGGTGCGGGGCGTGCAC
The DNA here is from genome assembly GCA_003525885.1 of Stenotrophomonas sp. Classification (GTDB taxonomy): domain Bacteria; phylum Pseudomonadota; class Gammaproteobacteria; order Xanthomonadales; family Xanthomonadaceae; genus Stenotrophomonas. The sequence goes on along the minus strand of DQIG01000162.1, from coordinate 9,615 downwards.
GGCGACCAGCCGACCTGGCTGGAAGTCGAGCTGGCCGATGGCCGCCGCATCGCCCAGCGTGCGCTGTTCGTGCCGGCCACCCAGGCGATGGCCACGCCGCTGGTGCAGCAGCTGGGCTGCGCGCTGGCCGAGAGCCCGCTGGGCGTTCTGATCGAGGTCGATGCGATGAAGCAGACCTCGGTGCAGAACGTGTATGCCGCAGGCGATGCGACGACGGTCGGCAACATCACCCTGGCCACCGCCGAGGGCGTGCGTGCCGGCATCGGCGTGCATCACGCGCTGGTGGCCGAGGACAGCTCCGGGGTCGGAGCCGGGGTCGAATCCCCTTCGTAGAAGGGGCTCCGACCCCGATGGTATCCCGATAGGCCCGCATCCACGCATGGCGTGGATCTACTGACGCGGCATCCACTGTCCAACGCAGATAGTGGTTGCAACACCCCGCGCCCGGAACCGGCATGGACGAAGCGAACCGCCTCCGATCTCTCCTGGCGCCCCTGCAGGGCCTGCGCGGCTGGCGCCCGGCGCAGGCCACGCGGGATGCGATCGCGGGTATCACCCTGGCGGCGATCACCCTGCCCGAACAGATGGCGACGGCACGGCTGGGCGGATTCGAGCCGCAGGTTGGCTTCTACGCCTTCGTCGGCGCCACGCTCGGCTTCGTGTTGCTGGGCCGCAACCGCCGGCTGACGGTGGGCGCCGATTCCACCATCACGCCGATCTTCGCGCTCACCCTGGCTGGGCTGGCCACGCAACAGGCCAGCGCGCTGGCCGGAAGTGCCGTGCTGCTGGCGCTGCTGGTCGGCGTGTTCCTGGCACTGGCGGCATTGCTGCGGATCGGCGTAGTCGCCGCGCTGCTGTCGGTACCGGTGGTGACCGGCTTTCTCGGCGGCATCGCCGTGCATATCGCGGCCTCGCAGCTGCCGGTGGCACTGGGTGTCAGCCTGTCTTCAAGTGAGCTGCCCGAACGCCTGTACGCGTTGCTGCTGGCGCTGCCGCATGCGCAGTTGCTGCCGACCCTGATCGGCTTCGGCGTGCTGCTGGCAATGGCACTGTGCGACCGGATCAATCCGCGCATTCCCGGTGCATTGATCGCAGTGGCCATCGCCACACTGCTGGTCGCCACGCTCGGGGCCGAGCGGCTGGGCGTGGCGACCCTCGGCGCGGTGTCTCCGTATCCGCCGCCGTGGCAGCTGCCCGCGCTGGCGACACTCACCACCCTGGTCCCGCTGGCGCTGCTGCTGACCCTGGTCATCATCATGCAGGTGGCTGCTGTCGACCGCGCGTTTCCCGGCGAGGAAGAACCCGACGTCAACAAGGATTTCCTCGGTGTCGGCGCCGGCAACCTGCTGTCGGCCGCGTTCGGCGCCTTTCCGGTCAATGCCAGCCCGCCGCGCACCGCGGTGGTGGTGGAAGCCGGAGCGACCTCGCAGCTGGGTGCATTGATTGCCACCGCGCTGGTGATGCTGCTGGCGTTCTGTGGCGGCCGCGTGCTCGGTGCGATTCCCGATGCAGCGCTGGCCGGTGTGCTGCTGTTCGTGGCGGTGCGCCTGTTCCGCCTGCGCGTGCTGATCGACATCGCCCGCCGTGCGCGCGGCGAAGCGCTGCTGGCGGTGCTGACCTTCCTGGCGGTGGTCTGCCTGCCGATCCAGTCGGGCATCGCGATGGGTGTGGGTCTGGCCCTGCTGCATGGCGTGTGGATGATCGCGCACAGCCCAATGCTGACGCTGACCCGCCTGCCGGGCAGCACGGTCTGGTGGCCGGGCAGCCGCGGCGAGACCGAGCCCGGCGTGACCGTGCTGGCGTTCCAGGCACCGCTGCTGTTCGCCAACGCAGACAGCTTCAAGCGGCAGCTGCTGGCCAGCATCGATGCAACGCCCGCGCCGGGGCTGATCGTGCTGGAAGGCAGCGCGATCGTCGAGATCGACTACAGCGCAGCGCAGACCCTGCGCGAGGTGATTGGGCTGTGCCAGCAGCAGGGCATCGCGTTCGTCATCGCGCGGTTGGGATCCGTACGCGCGATGCAGGCGCTGGAGCGCTTCGGCATCGCCGCCCTGCTGGGGCCGGACGGAGCCACCCACAGCGTGCAGCAGGCCATTGACCACTACCGCACACGAGGTACGCCATGACCCGCATTCCCGAACCGCGGCTTTCGCCGGTCGCCATCCTCGACCTGCGGCCGACGCAGATGAGCGTGGGCCTGCTGGAGGTACAGCGCAAGCGCGCGCAGTGGAAGACCTTGCCGAAGGAAGGCGAGGAGCGCTACCTCGGGCGGCACATGGTGCCGGTGGTGGTGGGGCCGTCGAACCGGCTGTACCTGATCGACCACCATCATCTGGCGGTGGCCCTGCACGAGGAGGGTATTGAACATGTACTGACTGCCGTGCAGGCTGATCTTTCGCACCTGCCACGCAAGCTGTTCTGGACGGTGATGGAACGCTATTGCTGGGCGCATCCGTTCGATGCCGAGGGTGTGCGGCAGCCGCCGTCGGCGATGCCGAAATCGCTGCTGGACCTGGCCGATGATCCGCATCGCTCGCTGGCCGGCGAGGTGCGCCGCAGTGGTGGCTACGCCAAGTCAGTGCAGCCGTTCGCCGAGTTCCTGTGGGCCGACTACTTCCGGCAGCGGATGACCCGCAAGCTGATCCGCCGCGATTTCCGCAAGGCGGTGGCCACCGCTACCGAACATGCTCGGCACGCCGATGCGCGCTATCTGCCGGGGTGGTGTGGGATCGAGCACGATTGAGTGGCGGCGGATGCCGGGCTTGGCCGGCGCCGTTCCATCCACGCATGGCGTGGATCTACCGCAATATGGAGCAGTGGGTGCCGGCCTTGGCCGGCACCATTCCATTACCCCTTCACGCACAGCACCTGCCGCAGCGTGTGCACCACATCGACCAGGTCCAGCTGCGCGGCCATCACGTCGTCGATCGATTTGTACGCGGCCGGTGACTCGTCCAGCACGCCGCTGTCCTTGCGGCATTCCACGTGCGCGGTGGCCTCGCGGTGCTGGGCCAGCGTGATCTGCTGGCGCGCAGTGCCACGGCTCATCACCCGGCCGGCACCGTGGCTGCAGCTGTGGAAGCTGTCCGCGTTGCCCTTGCCACGCACGATGTAGCTGCGCGTGCCCATGCTGCCGGGAATGATGCCCAGCTCGCCCTCACGCGCACTGACCGCTCCCTTGCGCGTCACCAGCAGCTCCTGGCCGTGGTGGGTCTCTTTCTGCACGTAGTTGTGGTGGCAGTTCACCGCCATTGCCGCCAGTTGGAACTTCGGCAGCCGATGGCGCATCTCGGCGAGCACGCGCGACATCATCGCCTCGCGGTTCTGCCGGGCGTAGTCCTGCGCCCACGACACCGCTTCGACGTAGTCATCGAACAGCGGCTCGCCTTCCATGAAGAACGCCAGGTCCTTGTCCGGCAGGTGGAAGCCAAGCACGCGGCGGGCCAGTTCCTCGCGTGCCTTCTCGATGAAGTAGGTGCCGATCAGGTTGCCGGTGCCGCGCGAGCCGCTGTGCAGCATCACCCACACCGTGTCCGTCTCGTCCAGGCACAGTTCGATGAAGTGATTGCCGCCACCCAGCGTACCCAGCTGGCGGTCGAGCTTGTCGGTGCGGATCCTGCGGTGCTTGTCCTTGATCTTCTCCAGGCCGGCGGCCAGCCCGGACTGCACCAGCCGGGTGTGGATGCTGTCGGGCATGCGGTGGTGCTCGCCGCCGCGCCCATTGCCGACCGGGATGCTGCGCTCGATGCTGTTGCGCAGCTGCCGCAGGTCGTCGGGCAGGTCGTTGGCGCGCAGCGTGGTGCGCACCGCCGCCATGCCGCAGCCGATGTCGACGCCGACCGCGGCCGGGATGATCGCACCGCGGGTCGGGATCACCGAGCCCACGGTCGCGCCCTTGCCCAGGTGCACGTCCGGCATCACGGCCACCCACGGCCCGACGAACGGGATCGCGGCGATGTTGCGCAGCTGCTCATGGGCCTGCGCCTCCAGCGGCACACCGTTGACCCAGCCCTTGATCGGCGTGGTGCCCTCGGCGTGCAGCCATTGATAGTTGTGTTGAGTGTCCATGTCTTCGTGTATGTCCTTGATGGGCCGGCGGCGCGTCCCTGCGCCGCCGCTACCCCTACCTGATCGTCACCAGCTGCTTCAGCACGCCATCCAGGCCGCCGAACACGGTGAGCTTGTCGATCTTCTCGGTGACCTTCTCCAGTGCCTCCAGCTCCTTCAAACGCATCAGCACCGGGTTATCCTCGATCAGCTTTGCGGTGTTGAGCTGCGAACGCGTGGCGTTGGCCTCCTCGCGGCGACGGATCACGCTGGCCTGGGCCTGCTTCTCGGCCAGCACCACACCGTTGAGGATCTCCTTCATCTCGCCCGGCAGGATCACGTCCTTGATGCCCACGCCGAGCAGCCGCACGCCATGGCCCTCGATCGCCGCCTGCACATGGGCGGCGATCTCACCGTCCAGCGCCGCCTTGTCGCCCAGCAGCTCGTCCAGGCTGCGCGCGGCAATCGCCTGGCGCAGGCCAAACTGCAGCTGCCGATAGACGAACTCATCGGCATTGCTGAGCGTGCGGTGTGCACGCACCGGGTCGAACACCTGCACGGTCGCGGCCAGGGTCACCCGCAGGGTGACCTTGTCGCGGCTGAGCAGCTCCTGGCCGGACACGTCCAGCGAACGTGCGCGCAGTTCCACACGCTCGACCGACACGTTGCCGTTGAAGTTCCAGAACGCGTGCAGGCCGGCGTCCAGCGTCTGCCGCAACGTGCCATCGATGAACAGCAGGCCCACCGACTCGCTCGGCACGGTGCTGATTACCGCGACACGCGGCAGCACGCCCAGCTGGCCCAGGCGTTGCTGCACGTCCGCCGGGACGCGCGGCTCGTCGCCCAGTGCCATCACGCGCACCTGGGTGTCGACAGAACCGCGCCAGTACAGGCGGCGGCTGCCCGGCGGCAGGACTTCATCGATGCGGCCGTTGCGCAGCAACAGGCCGACCTCGCTGGCGCCGACGTTGGCCAGCACGAAGTGCGTGTCCAACCGCGCGCCCAGTGCTTCGATCAGGCTGTCCTGGTCGCTGCCGGTGTAGGCTGCGCCCTTCGATGCGGTGTGGATGTCCACGTGCGGGCGGCCGCCGAACGGCGACAGGCGGTGCACGCCCGGCAGCAGGATCTGCTGGAAACGACGGTTGCGATACACCAGGCCGCGCTCGCCGTCGCCGATCACGACCTTGATGGTCCAGAACATGGGAGTCTCTCCTTGTATGGCTCTGGTGGTTCGACCCGTTGCGGATGAATCGCCATGACCCGGGTCGATCAGATCGTGGCGAGGCCGCCTGCACACCACGTGCAGGTAGCGGAAGAGGGCGGCCATCGGCGGACGGTCCGCGCGCGGAGCCTTCGGTGCACCGGCAGTGCTGCCATCGTCGTTCCCGGCATGCAGCACCGGGGCGGAACGTGGCTGGCAGTGGCGGCGGGCCGGGGCCCGGCGTGCGGTCCGTTGCCTTCCACGCCCCGCCCGAAGGCGATGACGGTGGACGGCGACGATGGCCGCTGGGGCTTGCGCCCCGGGTGTTGCTTCAAGTCATGACGTGAGAGGTCATGTGGTTTGGAGTGGGAATCGAACCCACGACAGACGGATTACGGATCCGTTGCTCTACCCTACTGAGCTATCCAGTGGTGAACCGCGCGGAATCGAACCGCGTACCGGCGAACCGGCGCCTGCCCCAGCAGGCGATCCAGGCGATGGCATGTCCGCGACCTCCGGCATACGCCACGGCAACGCCGCGCGCACCAGCCCGTGGTGGAAACGGGACCGTTGGAGAATCGAGGGTGCAGGCCGCCGACATTATCGCGAGCGATAATGTTTTGGTGCGATGCAGATAATGTCCAGGCGTTGCCGATCGCGCGAAGTAAATCCTTCGGCGGGGCGGGAGAAACCTGGGTCAGTGAGCGGCGGGTTGCCGCGCGGGGTGCAGTTCTGGCATCGCGGGTCCTTGTGCCGACGCAAACGAAAACGCCCCCGGGACTTGCGTTCCGAGGGCGTCGTCAGGCCTCGGAGATCGGGGTGGCCGATCTCCGCAGGGCGGGTATCAGGCCGTTGTCAGCTGGACTTCCTTGCCGAACGCGCGCGCCAGCCCGTCCATGCGCAGGCATGGCAGCAGTTTGGCGATGGCGACGGAATGCGCGTTCAAGGGAAGTTTCCAGTGGTTGTTGAAACGAGGTGCGCACGATAAACCACGATTTAGTCGCGTGCAACCATTTTGTTCAATTATTTTCTTCGGCATTGCCTGGTCTCACGCTTCCGCGCTGGCGGCATCCAGCTGCGCGACATCCTGCACGCTCAGCGATACGTTGGCCGCTGCCAGCAGATCGTGCAGCTGTTCGACGCTGGTGGCGCTGACGATCGGCGCGGTGATCAACGGCCGCGCGATCTGCCATGCCAGTGCGATCTGTGCAGCGCTGGCGCCGTGCTTGCTGGCCACGTCATCCAGTGCCTGCAGGATGCGCAGGCCGCGCGGGTTCAGATAGCGCTTCACCACGGTCTCGCCACGCGCCGGGCTCTTGGCTGCATCGGCCGGCGTGCGGTACTTGCCACTGAGGAAGCCACTGGCCAGCGCGTAGTAACCGATCACGCCGATCTGTTCGCGCTGCACCAGCGGTTCCAGTTCCTTTTCGTAGCCGGCGCGGTCATACAGGTTGTACTCCGGCTGCAGGGTTTCGTAACGCGGCAGCTTGTAGTCGGTGGACACCTTCAGCGCATCGGCCAGGCGCGTGGCGCTGTAGTTGGAAGCACCGATCGCACGTACCTTGCCGGCTTCGATCAACCGGCCGAACGCGGCCAGGGTCGCTTCCAGCGGCGTCGACTCGTCATCCTCGTGGGCCTGGTACAGATCGATCACGTCGGTCTGCAGGCGGCGCAGCGAATCCTCGACCGCGGCATTGATGTTGTCCGGGGTCAGGCCAGGGCGTTCGGCCCATTTGGCCACCTTGGTCGCCAGCACCACCTTGTCGCGCTTGCCGCTGCGGGCAAACCACTTGCCGATCAGCGTTTCCGATTCGCCGCCGGCATTGCCTGGCACCCAGGCCGAATACACATCGGCGGTGTCGACCAGGTTGAAGCCGGCATCGACGAAGGCATCGAGCAGGGCGAAGCTGGCCTTCTCATCGGCGCTCCAGCCGAACACGTTGCCACCGAAGGCGAGCGGACGTACATGCAGGCCGGAACGGCCCAGTTCGCGGGTTGCCGTCATGGGCACGGACTCCTTGGGGGAAGTGCTCCAGAATAGAACGCGCTGTGTGACCGCGCTGCGGCGGTGACCACAAAACAGTGTTCCGCAACCTGCACCCGGCTAACGTTTTGTGAACACCTGGGACGCCGCGACTGCTAGTCTCGCCGCATCTTCCGCTGGAGTCGCCCCGATGATGCCTGCTTCGTCCCTGCGTGGTTGCCGCCTGCTGCTTGCCTCGGCCCTGCTTGCCGCTGTTCCCGCGTTCGCCGCACCTGCCACGGTGGCGCCGGCGAAGATCCAGGTGTCGCCGGCCATCGACGCGGCGGTGAAGGCGCCGACCCGCGATGCCAACTACGTCAAGCGCGATGGCTTCCGTCATCCGGCGCAGACGCTGTCGTTCTTCAAGGTGACGCCGGAAAAGACCGTCATCGAGATCACCCCCGGCAACGGCTGGTACTCGGAAATCCTGGCGCCGCTGCTGCATGACAGGGGCCACTACGTTGCCGCCGTGGTCGACCCGATGGCGGTGCCCGAAGGCCGTGGCCGTGACTACCAGCAGCGCAGCCGCGACAGCCTGGAAAAGAAGTACGCCGGCGCGCCGGCACAGTTCGGCAAGACCGCCGTGGTTGCCTACGATCCGGCCAGGCCGGTGTTCGGCCCGGCCAGTTCAGCCGACGTGGTGCTGACCTTCCGTAATGTGCACAACTGGCGCAAGGCCGGCCAGGCGCAGGGCATGTTCCAGGGCTTCTTCAACGTGCTCAAGCCGGGCGGCGTGCTGGGCGTGGTCGAGCATCGCGCCAAGGCCGACGTGGCCGACGACGATGACACCGGCTATGTCGGCCAGCAGCAGGTGATCGCGATGGCTGAGGCCGCCGGTTTCAAGCTGGATGCGCGCAGCGAGGTCAACGCCAACCCGCGTGACACCAAGGACCACCCGAACGGCGTGTGGACGCTGCCGCCGACCAACCAGCACGACAAGGCTGATGATGCGAAGTACCAGGCGATCGGCGAAAGCGACCGCATGACCCTGCGCTTCATCAAGCCGTAAAGTGGGGCATGCGCCGACCCTGTAGAGCCGAGCCCATGCTCGGCTCATCGCGCGCAGCGCGACAGGGAACAACAGCAGCCGAGCATGGGCTCGGCTCTACAGGGACGTGGCGCATGGCGCGGCATGGGACAATGCCCCACCCGCCGACTGCCGTGCCCGCAATGCTGATCGCCTTCAACAAGCCCTTCAACGTGCTCTGCCAGTTCACCGACCGCAGCGTGCCGCCGCGGCCGACCCTGGCCGGGTTCGGCCTGCCGCCGCGCGTGTATGCCGCAGGCCGGCTGGACCATGACAGCGAGGGGCTGCTGCTGCTGACCGACAACGGCACGCTGGCGCACAAGCTGACCGACCCGAAGCACAAGGCCGACAAGACCTACTGGGTGCAGGTGGAAGGCATGCCCAGTGACGAACAGCTGCAACAGCTGCGCGATGGCGTGGTGCTCAATGACGGGCCGACCCTGCAGGCGAAGATCGAACGCCTTGATCCGGCGCCGTCGCTGTGGACGCGTGATCCGCCGGTGCGCTTCCGCAAGACCGTGCCTGACAGTTGGCTGGCGATCACCATCCGCGAGGGCCGTAACCGGCAGGTGCGACGGATGACCGCAGCGGTGAACCTGCCAACGTTGCGGCTGGTGCGGGTGTCGATGGGACCGTACCGGCTGCACGACCTGCAGCCGGGACAGTGGCGGCAGATTGGTTGAAACAGAAAGGGCCGGAGGCCTTGCGGCGTCCGACCCTCATGCAGTGCCTTGGGTCAGAGCCCTACCTGTGGAAGGGATCCGACCCCAGCAGATTCATGCATCGCTGCCGATATCGCTGTGCTCGTCCACGACGGTGTCGTTGCGGCGGTCACGCGCGCTGATGCGCTGCGCCTGCCCATTCACCACGTGGCCATTGGCGGCCTTCTTCTTCTGCTGCTTGCGGTACAGCGCATAGCCGAGCAGGCCGACACCGACCGCAGCTGCAGCCACGGCCACGGCCGGATTGCGGCGCACGAACTTGGTCGCGGCCTTGCCGCCAGTCTTTACTGCGCCGATGGCGGCGCCGGTCTTGATCCAGTCCGCATTGCGCAGGCTGCCACCGGCGCTCTTCAGGCCGTCGCCGGCGCTGTGGGCCAGGTCCAGGGCGCGCTCCAGGGCGCGGTCGGTGATTACGGTCAGCTTGCTCATGCGGGGGTCCTTTGCCTCGGGTCGAAGTCCAGTGTCGCGCGTTGCCCGTAAACGGTATGTCAGGCGGCGTCGCGCGTGGCGTGACTCTAGCGCAGCCATTCAGGATCAGGCAGGGTCCGCACCCGGTAGGGCCGACCGCGACCACGCCCGGTAGTGCCGGCCGCTG
>DQIG01000337.1 GCA_003525885.1 Stenotrophomonas sp. | reverse complement strand
CAGGCCGACATCACCGACCTGGAAGGCCTGCGCGTGGCGCTGAACAAGGAGAACGAGAAGGCCGGCATCAAGCTGACCATGCTCGCCTTCCTGATCAAGGCCAGCGCCGCAGCGCTGAAGAAGTTCCCGGAATTCAACGCCTCGCTCGATGCCAGCGGTGAAAACCTAACCCTGAAGAAGTACTTCCACATCGGCTTCGCCGCTGACACGCCGAACGGCCTGGTCGTGCCGGTGATCCGCGACGTGGACAAGAAGGGCGTGGTGCAGATCGCGCAGGAAACCGGCGAACTGGCCAAGAAGGCACGCGACGGCAAGCTGGGCCCGGCCGATATGAGCGGCGGCTGCTTCTCGATCAGCTCGCTGGGCGGCATCGGCGGCACCGCGTTCACCCCGATCGTCAATGCACCGGAAGTGGCCATCCTCGGCGTCTCCAAGTCGTCCATCCAGCCGGTCTGGAACGGCAAGGAATTCGCGCCGAAGCTGATGCTGCCGCTGTCGCTGAGCTACGACCACCGCGTCATCGACGGCGCCCTGGCCGCACGCTTCACCACGTACCTGTCGCAGGTACTGGCCGACATGCGCCGCGTGCTGCTGTAAGGCACCGCTTCGCCCCCACCGTGCGGCCGCAGCCCCTGGCGCGGCCGCGTGAACAGATGCAGTGACAGTCCGCCGGCGCCGCCGGGCGGGCACGAGGAAAACCCACCATGGCCACGATTGAAGTCAAGGTTCCCGACATCGGCGATTACAGCGATGTGCCGGTGATCGAAGTGTTGGTCGCCGTCGGCGACACGGTGAAGAAGGATCAGGGTCTGGTGACCCTGGAGTCGGACAAGGCCACTCTGGAAGTGCCGTCCTCGGCCGCTGGCGTGGTCAAGGAAATCAAGGTCAAGCTGGGCGATACGCTGTCCGAAGGCGCCGTGGTCGTCGTGCTGGATGCTGAAGGCGCCGCCGAAGCCCCGGCCAAGGCGGCTGCGCCGGCTCCCGTTGCGGCCGCTCCGGCCAGCAAGCCGCCGGTGACGCCGTCGCACCGCGCCCCGGCCGAGCCGGCCGCACCGAAGCCGGCGCTGTCCAGTGGCAAGCCGGCCGACATCGAATGCGAAATGGTCGTGCTGGGCTCCGGCCCGGGCGGCTACACCGCCGCCTTCCGCGCCGCCGACGTCGGCCTGGATACGGTGCTGGTCGAGCGCTACGCCAGCCTCGGCGGCGTCTGCCTCAACGTGGGCTGCATTCCGTCCAAGGCGCTGCTGCATGCCGCTGCGGTGATCGACGAGGTCGCCCACGCCGGTGATTTCGGCGTCGAGTTCGGCAAGCCGACCATCACCCTGGACAAGCTGCGCGAGTACAAGGAAAAGGTCGTCAACCAGCTGACCAAGGGCCTGGCCGGCATGGCCAAGCAGCGCAAGGTCCGCAACGTGCAGGGCGTCGGCAAGTTTGTTTCGGCCAACGAGCTGGAAATCACCGCCGCTGACGGCAGCACCCAGCTGCTGCGCTTCCAGAAGTGCATCATCGCCGCCGGTTCGCAGGCGGTGAAGCTGCCGAACTTCCCGTGGGACGACAAGCGCGTGATGGATTCCACCGACGCGCTGGAGCTGGCCGAAGTGCCGGGCTCGCTGCTGGTTGTCGGTGGCGGCATCATCGGCCTGGAAATGGCCACCGTGTACAGTGCGCTGGGCAGCAAGGTCACCGTGGTCGAGTTCATGGACCAGCTGATGCCGGGCGCCGACAAGGACCTGGTCAAGCCGCTGGCCGATCGCCTGAAGAAGCAGGGCATCGAAGTGCACCTGAAGACCAAGGCCTCGGGCGTCACTGCCGATGCCAAGGGCATCACCGTGACCTTCGACGCCGCCGAGGAAGGCCAGGCGCCTGCGCTGGCGCAGGGCACCTTCGACCGTGTGCTGGTGGCCGTGGGGCGCGCGCCGAACGGCAAGAAGATCGATGCTGAAAAGGCCGGCGTGCAGGTCACCGAGCGTGGCTTCATCCCGGTTGATCGCCAGATGCGCACCAACGTCCCGCACATCTTTGCCATTGGCGACATCGTCGGCAACCCGATGCTGGCGCACAAGGCCACGCACGAAGGCAAGCTGGCCGCCGAAGTGGCTGCCGGCCACAAGAAGGAGTGGGTGGCCCGCGTGATTCCGTCGGTGGCCTACACCAACCCGGAAATCGCCTGGGTCGGCGTGACCGAGACCGAAGCCAAGGCCAAGGGTCTGAAGGTTGGCGTGGCCAAATTCCCGTGGGCCGCCAGTGGCCGTGCGATCGGCATCGGCCGCACCGAGGGCTTCACCAAGCTGATCTTCGACGAAGAGACCCACCGCATCATCGGTGGTGCGATCGTCGGCGTGCATGCCGGCGACCTGCTGGCCGAGATCGGCCTGGCGATCGAGATGGGTGCGGAAGCCGAAGACATCGGCCACACCATCCATGCGCACCCGACGCTGAGCGAATCGGTGGCGATGGCCTCGGAAATCTACGACGGCACGATCACCGATCTGTACATGCCGAAGAAGAAGTAAGGCGCCCGCGCCGCTCCGAACGAGAAGCCCTGGCATCTGCCGGGGCTTTTTGTTGGCTGCAGGAATGTCTTCGGCTGTTGTCATCGCGAGGGTCCGGGCCACTGCGCGGGTGGCAGGCATTTCGGCAAATGTCCCCCGTCGCCCGCCTGCGGCGCTCGCCTCCTCCTTTACTTTGTCGAAATGCCTGCCACCCGCGCA
>DQIG01000296.1:735-40642 GCA_003525885.1 Stenotrophomonas sp. | reverse complement strand
GCATGGCGTGGATCTACGGGTGTTGCCCTAGCAACCGGCGGTGCCGACCAACGGTCGGCACCTACCATCATCAGGGATCAGACCTGCGCCGCCCCCGGCGTGGCATACAGGCGGCTCGCACTGTCCACGCCCGGCAGCTGGATCACCCCGCGTTCCTGCATGCCGAGCCCCAGCAGGATCTTTCCGGACACCACGTTGTCCAGGTCGGTGATGCCATACAGATCGTGCAGGCCCAGCGCTCCGCGTGCATGCGCGAACACCGCCCGCGCCGCCTCACCGGCATAGCCCTGCCCGGCAAATTCCGAAAGCACCGCATAGCCGATATCCGGCCCCGGCAGGCCATCCCGCCGCACCAGCCCGGCGTTACCCAGCCAGGCACCATCGGACAAGCGCTCGATGGCATACATGCCGAAGCCATTCAACGCATAGCTGTGCAGCACACGCAGCGCGATGTATTCCCGCGCCTGCGACTCACTGCGCACATCGCGGTCGCCGATGAAGCGCAGGAAACCGGGATCGTTGAGCAGCGCCAGCATCGGCGCCGCGTCGCGGTCGGGCTCGATGCGGCGCAGGCGCAGGCGTTCGCTGTGGATGGGATGCATGGCAAGCCTCTGCGGGGATAGGCCGATTGTAGAGCCGAGCCCACGCTCGGCTGATCCGGGCCGTGGGGTCAGAGCCCTTCCCTGCGGAAAGGGATCCGACCCCGGCTCAGTCGAACAGCGCCTCGATCGCAGCCAACCCCGCGCTGGCGCGCTCCTTCTTGCGCGCTGCATCGGCCACCGGGTCCGCGCCATCGCGCTGGATCTCCTCGGCCGGAATCTCCTCGAAGAAGCGGCTCGGCTTCAGCCGCACGTGCTCGCCGAACTTGCGGGTCAGCTTGCTGTAACTCATCCACAGCTGGATCTTGGCGCGGGTGATGCCCACGTACAGCAGGCGACGTTCTTCCTGCAGGTTGCCTTCGTCCAGGCTGACCTGGTGCGGCAACACGCCGTCCTCGCAGCCGACGATGAACACGTACGGGAATTCCAGGCCCTTGGAGGCGTGCATGGTCATCATGCGTACCTGGTTGCCGCCCTCGTCCTTGTCGCTGCGCGACAGCAGCGCCAGCTGGCCGGCCAGGTCGGCGGCGGTGGCACCGCGCGGGCCACCCTCGAACCACTGCGCCAGTTCCTCGATGTTGTTGGCGCGGCGCTGGTAACTGGCCTCTTCCTTGGCCTGCTGGCGAAGTTCGCTGAGCAGGCCCGATTCCTTGGCCACCTTCCGGATCATGTCGCCGGAACTGATCTGGCGCGTCTGCGCGCGCAGGTCGCGCAGGATGTCGGTGAAGCGCGCCAGGCTGTTGGCCGCACGCGGCGGCAACTGCTGCAGGGCGCCGATCGCCTCGGCGGCCTGCGCCATCGGCATGTCCTTTTCCTGCGCCAGTTCGGCCAGCTTGGCCAGCGTGCCGGCACCGACGTCGCGCTTGGGCGACTGCACCGCACGCATGAACGCGGTGTCGTCGTCCGGGTTCACCAGCAGCCGCAACCACGCCAGCGTGTCTTTCACTTCCTGGCGCTCCAGGAACATCGTGCCGCCGGTCAGGTGGTAAGGAATGCGCAGCAGCTGCATCGCCTTTTCCAGCGGGCGCGACTGGAAGTTGCCGCGGAACAGGATGCAGAAATCGCTCCACGGCACGTTGCGCGACTGCGCCACGAAGGCGATCTCGGCCGCAACCTTTTCCGCTTCATGCTCGCTGTTGCGGCATTCCCACACGCGGATCCGCTCGCCGTCGGCCTGGTCGCTCCACAGCTTCTTCAGGTGCTCGTGCGGATTGTTGGCGATCAGCGCATTGGCCGCGCGCAGCACGCGGTTGGAACAGCGGTAGTTCTGCTCCAGCTTGATGATCTCCAGCGCGGGGTAATCGCGCCCCATCTGCTGCAGGTTTTCCGGGTTGGCGCCGCGCCAGGCGTAGATCGACTGGTCATCGTCGCCGACGCAGGTGAAATTGCCCTTCTCACCGGCCAGCTGCTTGAGCAGGCGGTACTGCGCGTCGTTGGTATCCTGGCATTCGTCCACCAGCAGGTAGCCGATGCGCTCGCGCCAGGCCAGGGCGATCTCGGGGTTCTCTTCCAGGATCTGCACCGGCAGACGGATCAGGTCGTCGAAGTCGACCGCATTGAACGCGGTCAACCGCAGCTGGTAGCGCTCGTAGACGCTGGCCGCTTCCTTCTCACGGTTGCTGCGCGCGGCAGCCATCGCCTGCTCGGGCGACAGCCCGGCATTCTTCGCGCGCGACACCAGGTTCTTCATGTCCTCGATGTCATCGGGCTTGGCGCCGTACATCAGGTCCTTGATCTGCGCGGCGGCATCATCGGCATCGAAGATCGAGAAGCCGCGCTTCAGGCCCACGGCGGCATGTTCGATCTGCAGGAACTTCAGGCCCAGCGCATGGAAGGTGCAGATGGTCACCTCGTCGGCGTCCTGCTCGCGCAGGCGCTTGGCCACGCGCTCGCGCATTTCCTTGGCCGACTTGTTGGTGAAGGTGATCGCGGCGATGCGGCGGGCCGGGTAGCGGCCACAGCCGATCAGGTGGGCGATCTTCTCCACGATCACGCGCGTCTTGCCGCTGCCGGCGCCGGCGAGCACCAGCAACGGGCCTTCGATGTGCAGGACCGCGGCGGCTTGGGGAGGATTGAGACCGTGCATGGGGACAGGATTGTAGCGGGGTGCCGGCAGGCCCACCTGACTTGCAAGGAACCCGGGCGTAAGGTATTGAATCGGCACCGGAACACAGGAGCGTGGTCCATGTCCTTGAACGCCATCACCCGCCCGTTGGCGGCCACCCTGCTCGGCCTGCTGGCCGGGCTGGACCTGCCCAGCCGCGGCCGCATCGAACTGGCCAGCCAGGATCTGGGGCGTCTTGATGAAGAAGCCCGGGCCCAGCTGCGCGCGCGCGAGGTCGGCTTCGTGTTCCAGAGCTTCCACCTGCTGCCGGCGCTGACCGCCGCCGAGAACGTCGCGCTGCCGCTGGAGCTGGCCGGGCGCGAGGACCGCGCACGCGTGGACGAGGTGCTGGCGCAGGTCGGCCTGGCCCATCGTGCCCGCCACTACCCACGCCAGCTGTCCGGTGGCGAGCAGCAGCGCGTGGCACTGGCGCGTGCCTTCGTTACCCGCCCGCGCATCCTGTTCGCCGACGAACCGACCGGCTCGCTGGACCATGCCACCGGCCAGCACATCAGCGACCTGCTGTTCGAACTCAATGCCGGCAGCGGCACCACTCTGGTGCTGGTCACCCACGACCTGCGCCTGGCCCAGCGCTGCCAGTACATCCACCGCATCGACGACGGCCGCCTGATGCCGGTCGAGCTCGGGGCGCAGGCATGAACCTGCTGCGGCACGCGTGGCGCGCGCTGCGCCGCGAGGCCCTGGCCGGCGACCTGCTGACCGTGTTCGCCGCGCTGGTGCTGGGCGTGGCGGTGATGACGGCCGTGGGCACGCTGGTGAACCGGGTCAATCTGGCGCTGACCGGCAGCGCGGCGGAAATGCTCGGCGGCGACCTCGGCATCGCCGGGCGCGATGACCCGCCGCAGGCGTTCGCTGACGAAGCACAGCGGCGTGGACTGGCCTACACCCGTATCGCCAGTTTCGGCAGCGTGCTGTTCAACGGCGATGCCAGCCAGATGGCCAGCATCAAGGCCGTGCAGGCGGGCTACCCGTTGCGCGGCACGCTGCGGGTGCGCAGCACCCCCGGCGGTGCGTTGATCACCGATGCCGGCATGCCGCCCAAGGGGCAGGCCTATGCCGACCCACGCCTGCTGCAGGGACTGGGACTGAAGGCCGGCGATGACCTCGAATTCGGCGCCGGCACGGTGCGCATCGCCGGCATCATCGAGGCCGAGCCGGACACTGGTGGCGACCTGCTGACGCTCTCCCCTACCCTGCTGGTCAACCGCGCTGACGTGGAAGGCACCGGACTGCTCGGCCCCGGCAGCCGCATCAACTATCGGTTGATGTTCGCCGGACCGGCCGATCAGGTTGCCGCGCTGCGCCAGTGGCTGCTGCCGCAGGTCAAGGGCCTGCGCCTGCTGAGCGTGGATGACACCCAGCGCGGCGTACGCCAGGCGTTCGATCTGGCCGGGCGCTTCCTCGGCCTCAGCGCGCTGCTGGCGGTACTGTTGGCCGGTGTGGCCACGGCGCTGGCGGCCAACCGCTTTGCACTGCGCCGCATCGACCAGGTGGCGATCCTGCGCTGCCTGGGTGCGCGCCAGCGCGACATCCTGCTTGGCCTGGCGCTGCAGCTGCTGATGCTGGCGGTGCCGGCCTGCGCGCTTGGCATCGGCCTGGGCATGGCTGCGCAGGAAGGCCTGGTGCAGGTGCTGGGCAGTCTGGTGCCACAGCGGCTGCCGCTGCCCGAGGCGATGCCAGCGCTGACCGGTGCGGGCATCGGCCTGTTGCTGCTGTTCGGCTTCGGCCTGCCGCCGCTGCTGCGCCTGCGCGGGGTGCCGCCGATGCGGGTGCTCAACCGCTCCTTCGCCGCCCTGCCACCAGCCTCGCTGCTGGCCTATGTGGCGGCGCTGGCGGCCAGCCTGCTGCTGGCGGTACAGGTCACCGGCGACCTGAAGCTGGCGCTGTGGGTGCTGGGTGGCCTGGCCGCGCTGGCGCTGGCCGCCGGCGTGGTCGGCTTCGTGCTGCTGCAGTTGCTGCGCGGCCTGCAACACCGCTTGCATGGCAACTGGCGGCTGGGCCTGGCCGCGCTGACCCGCCGCCGGATGCTGGCGGTGATGCAGCTGGTCGGGCTCTCCCTGTCGCTGTGTGCGCTGCTGTTGCTGGCCGTGACCGGCCCTGGCCTGCTGCAGCAGTGGCGCGAGCGGTTGCCCGCGGACACGCCCAACTACTTCCTGATCAACATCCAGCCCGAACAGCGTGACAGCGTGCTGGCGACGCTGCGTGGGTTGGGCGCCAACGACGCCAGCATCGAACCGATGGCCACTGGGCGCCTGATCGCCATCAACGGCAAGCCGCCGCTGCGCATGGACCGTACGTCCGCACAGGACGGACAGGCCGCGCAGGGCGACGGCCAGCGCGATGACGATGACGAGAACCGGCCGTTGAATTTCAGCTGGCGCAGCACGTTCCCGCCGGCCAATACGCTGGTCAATGGCACGTTCTGGAAAGCCGACAGCACCGCACCGGAAGCCTCGGTGGAAATCGGCTGGGCCAAACGCTACGGCGTGTATCCCGGCGACCGCATCTCCATTGCGGTGGGCGAGCAGGAACGCGAATTCACCGTGACCAGCGTGCGCAAGGCCGACTGGAACACCTTCCGGCCGAACTTCTTCGTGCTGCTGAACCCGAATGCGGTGGGCGACACCCCGCACAACCTGCTGTCGGCGTTCCACCTGCCGGCCGGCAAGGCGGCCGGACTCGGTGAGCTGGTACGCGCGCAGCCGAACCTGTCTCTGCTGGATGTGGATGCAGTGATTTCGCAGGTGCGCGATGTGATGGAACGCGTGGCGCAGGCGGTGCAGCTGGTGATGGTGTTCAGCCTGCTGGCCGGCGTGCTGGTACTGCTGGCCGCGCTGCAGGCCACGGCGGGCGAGCGCCGCTACGACAGTGCGGTGCTGCGCACGCTGGGCGCGACCCGTCGCCAGCTGCGCGGAGCGGTACTGGTGGAATTCGGCGCACTGGGCACGCTGGCCGCGTTGCTGGCGGTCGGCGCCGCCGCGGCCATCGGCGTGGCGGTCTCGCAGAAGGTGTTCGAGCTGCCATTGCTGCCACCATGGCCAGGACTGCTGCTGGGCGGCGTGGTCGGCATCGGGCTGAGCCTGCTGGCCGGCTGGTGGGGTACCCGGCGCATCCTGCACACCTCTCCGGCCCTGGCCCTGCGCGAGGCCTGACCCGACCGTGACACGCATCGAGGGGCGCCAGCGCTATGCTGCGCGCCTCACTCCCACGAGATCACCCGGATGCCCGGCACGTCCTTCGCCGCCTACCTGTACCCGGTGTTGCTGCTGCTCGGCAGCAACATCTTCATGACCTTCGCCTGGTACGGCCACCTGAAGTACAAGAGCGCGCCGTTGATGATGGTCATCCTGGTCAGCTGGGGCATCGCCTTCTTCGAGTACTGCCTTCAGGTGCCGGGCAACCGGCTGGGCAGCGCGGTGTATTCGGCGCCGCAGCTGAAGGGTATGCAGGAGGTGATCACGCTGCTGGTGTTCGCGGTGTTCTCCGCGTTCTACCTGGGCCAGCCGCTGAAGTGGAACCACTATGCGGCGTTCGGGTTGATCGTGGTTGCCGCATTTCTGATGTTCAAGGAATAGGAATGAAGTACGGCGTCTGCCTGCGCGTCCTTCTCGTTGGCGTGCCGCTGCTGGCGGCGATGCTGCCCGCATGCGCCCGCACCGCGGTTGGCCATGTCCCGGACCCGGTACAGGCCTTCGTGCTGGAAACGATGCTGGCGGATGAAGCGCGCGCCTTCCACGAGGGCCGCGAGACCTATCTGGTTCCGGCCGGCATATCACGCACGCGCAGCAATGCCGACGTGGTGGCCGACCTGCGCGCGGAATTCGACCGGTTCTACCGGGGCCAACCGAAGCCAAGGAAGGAAGTAGCGCACATGGCGATCCTGGTCGCGCAGACCGCGCTGCTGCTGCCCGACCCGCAGGCGTGCAGCACGGACCGCGCGCGCTGCAGCGACGCCATCATGGGCGTCCGCACGCGCGATGACGAGGCGAGCCTGCAGGCCACCCTGCGTACGTTCCAGGACGCCGGGCTGGACCTGACCACGCTGGGTGGGCCCGCGTCCTGAGTGCAGTGCATCCATGCACGGCGTGTTCGATCAGCGCCGAAGGCGTGCCGAGCAAGCTTGGCACCTACCAGAAGCAGAGGTCGGTGGATCCACGCCATGCGTGGATGGAGCGCCGGGCAAACCCGGCCTCCACCAGGACCACGGCGCCGATCAACCTTCCTTCGGTGCCTTTTCCACGTACTTGGCGAACACCTCGTCGATCTGCTTGTCCTTCACCTTCTTGCCGGCCTGGATCTCTTCGGCCTGGGTGAACAGCGGAATGATCATCGCCATGCCGTCGATCTTGGTCTTCAGATGCACACCCGGGGCCTGGCCGAGGAAGCCGTCCCAGCGCTGGCGCACCTTGGCCCAGTAACCGGCAGTGGCCTTCCAGTAGTCGCGGGCCGGGGTGAAGTCGATCTCGGTGGTCTTCACGTAGTCGTTGAAGCCGAACTCGCGCGCGATCTCCACCTGGCTGCCATCGGCGTTGCGCTGCACCTTGGTGTTGAACTGCTCGTGGGTCCAGCCGTTCGGGGTCAGCGTGTGGCGGTTGACCACGGCCAGCGCGTTGTAGTCGCTGCGCTTGGTGTACTCACGGCGTGGCAGCGGGCGCCAGCTCAGGTCGCTGGTCCAGCTCGGCACGTTGTTGGTGTAGGTCCATGTGCCGGTGCCGCAGTAGCGCGGTGCGTCGCTCACTTCGTAGACGCACTGGGTCCATGCGCCCTGGTTCACCGCAGCCGGAATGCTGCGCACCTGCCAGGTCTGGTCGGCACTGAACTCGAAGCGGCTGGGCGCTTCGTAGACCCAGTCCTGGCGCCAGTGCTTGGTGATGTGCCCGCTCTTTTCGTCCAGCAGCAGGTGTTGCAGCACGATGCGCTTCGGGGTGTCCTCGACCACGATGACCACTTCGTTGCCGCCGCTGCGCATCGCCGGCGCACGCTCGTAGCCGGGCTTCAGCAGTACGGTCTCGTCGAACGCGAAATCGACGTTGTACTCGCCCTGCATGGCAAGGATGCTGTCGTGGTCACGGGCGATATCGGAGGGCTGCGCGCTGGCCGCGCCGCTGGCGGCGAGCAGCAGCATCGCGCTGGCTGTCTGGAGCTTCATCGGGGTCTTCCTTCGGGGTTGCAGGTTCGTTGAAAGGCCGTCCATGGCCGTCGGGCGTTCCATCAGGAAAGGATCACAGGCGGATCAGCGGCAGGTCGCCGGGAACCCGCGGTGTCGGCCGGCGTGCAGCGTCGGCGCAGCAGCAATCGTCGATCGCCAGCTCGCCTTCGGCACCTTCCAACCGTGCGATGCGACGCGCGGTGGCCGCGCCCAGCGAGGACAACGTCGACAGGCTCGCGGCGAGGGTGCGGCCATCGTCAGCGGAATGCAGGCGCAGCGTGCACAGGCGCCAGCGCTGGCCACCGAGGTGGCCGGCCAGGCGCCGCCACAGGCGTTCGCCGACACTGCCATCGCTGTCGTGCTCCGGACCCGGCGGCAACGCCGCGACCAGCCTGTCCCAGGCGAGGAAATCGCTGTCGGGCAGCAGGTACAGGCGCCACACGCAGCGTCCGCGGGCATCAAGGAAACACAGGCTTTCGCGCACGCCCTCGCTGTCCACGCCCTGGCAGGCGTGCACGCTTACCGCCTGGCGCCAGCCACCGAGCTCGTTGCCGTCGGCGCGGTACAGGCACAACACGGTGCCGAGCGTGGCCAGCTGTGCCGGGGTCGGCCACGCCGCGCGGTGTGGCGCGGCGATGGAGTCATTCCTGCGTGCGGACAAGGCTCGGCTCATGAGGTCACCAGGAAACGGCAAGGCTGGCGGAGAGGGTACGGCCCGGGCTGGTATAGCGATCCAGCACGCGGCTGGTCGGCGACAGCGTCGAACCCACGTTGGACCAATCGATGTAGCGCTTGTCGCCCAGGTTGAACACGCCGACGTTGAAGGTCGCGCCCGGGGCGAAGTTCCAGTGCGCCATCAGGTCGGCCACGCCGTAGCCGGCCGGGCGGTACACCGTGGCCGCGGTGACGCGGTCCTTGCGCTTGACGAAGGTACCGGCCAGTTCGACACCCCAGGTGTCGGTGTCGTACATCAGGCCGACGGTGCCACGCAGCGGGTCGACCGAATCCAGCGGCGTATCTTCGGTCTTGTTGTCGCCGCGCGACCACGCCACCGAACTGCGCAGCGCCCAGCCCTGCAGCGCCGGGCTGATCTGGCCGAAGTCGACGCCGGCCTTCAGCTCGGCACCGTAGATGCGCGCATCGGCGATGTTGCGCGACTGGAACACCATCAGGCCCTGTGCGTTGGTGCCGACCAGCGACTGCGACTCGATGAAGTCCTTGTACTCGTTGTAGTAGCCGCTGAGGCTGACGTAGGCCGCCGGCGACAGGAAGCGAAGGCCCAGCTCCATGCCGTCACTGGTTTCCGGCTTCAGGTCCGGATTGGGAATGGCGGTGTAACCGAAGGCGAAGTTGGTGAAGCCCAGGTTGACGTCGTTGTACGGCGGCGAGCGGAAGCCATGCGAATAGCCCGCGAACAGCGACCATTCGTCGGTGAAGCGATAGACCATGCCCAGCTTCGGCGAGACGCTGGTCTTGGTCAGCTTGGCCACCGCAACGCCGGGATTGTCTTCGGCGAAGATGCTGTCCACCTCCGGCTTCAGCTCGTAGCGGTCCACGCGCACGCCCGGCACCAGCGATAGCTTGCCGCCGGCCATGCGCATTTCGTCCTGTGCGTACAGGCCCAGCTCGGTGGTCTTGCTGATCGGGAAATCGCGTACCGGGAACGCATCGGGCAGGATGGTGGTGCTGGTCTGGCCATTGGCCAGTACCTGATAGCCGTCGCGCTTCTGGCGGATCTCGGTATGCGCGCCCTCGAAGCCGTAGGTCAGTGCGTGTTCGACACTGCCGGTGCTGAACGCCTTGTTGAACTGTGCCTGCAGGCCGTACACGCGCTGGTCGAAGTTGAACTCGCGGTGGCGACGGCTGCGGTTGGCACGATCCTCATCGGTGATCTGGGTGGTTTCGCTGTGCTGGGTATACAGCTGCCAATGCAGGCTGTCGGCGAAGCCCTTGTCCAGTGCATCCATTTCATGGGCGAACGACACGCGGGTGCGGTTCTGCGTATCGCGCGCCTTCATGCCGGTGGTGGTGGTGCGGTCGATCGAGGACAGCACGTTGGTGTCGGTGTTGTCTTCGTTGCCTTCCACGGTCAGGCGGAAACGCTGGTCCTCGCTCGGCGCATAGACCAGCTTGGCCAGGCCACTGCGACCGTCGCGGTCCTGCGGGTTGGGCGCGGTGCGGGTGTTGTCGAGGCTGCGCACATCGCCCTTGTTGCCGGTTTCCTGGCCCTGGCGATGGTTGATGTTGACCATGCCGCTCCAGTGCTCGCCGCCGAACGCGCTGGTCACGCCGCCGAGAAGGCCCTTCCACTCACCGTCGTAGCCGAACTTCAGGCCGACGTAGCTGTCCTTGCCATCCTTCAGGTAATCGGCCGGATCCTTGGTGACGAAGGCGACCACACCCCCGAGCGCGTCGGAACCGTACAGCGAGCTGGCCGGGCCGCGCACGATCTCCACGCGCTTGAGCGTGTCCAGATCGGTGAAGTTGCGGTTGGCATTGGAGAACGAACCAATGTTGAAGCTGGTGGGCATCGCGATGCCATCGGTCTGCACGCGCACGCGGTTGCCGTCCAGGCCACGGATGCGGATGCTGCCAAGGCCGAAGCGCGCGGCGCTGCGGCTGACCGACAGGCCCGGCTCGTAGCGCAGCAGATCCTTGATGTCCTGCACCAGGTGCCGGTCCATCTGCTCGCGGTCGATGACATCGACGGTGGCCGCCACATCGCTCACCGCCCGTTCGGTGCGGGTGGCGGTGACCTGCACGCGGTCGAATTCGCGCGCATCGGGCGCGGCGGTGGCCGCGGCAGCAGCATGGGCGGACAGCGGCAG
Organism: Stenotrophomonas sp.; assembly: GCA_003525885.1. Lineage (GTDB taxonomy): Bacteria > Pseudomonadota > Gammaproteobacteria > Xanthomonadales > Xanthomonadaceae > Stenotrophomonas. Next base: position 29,941 of record DQIG01000296.1, on the reverse strand, counting down.
GGCCATCCAGACGGCAAGGCAAAGGGCGGTAGGGCGGGTCATCGGGTTCGTTCGGTCAGGCAGGGGAACCCCCGGTTACCGGCACACCCGGAAGGTGCACGCGGTAGACCGAGGGGGAGAGAGCGGGAGCGGACGGGTCGCCCACCCTGTCGGCGCTGCCGGCAGGAGGGAGGGGGGCGGGCGACCAGGCCGCGATTACTTGGTCAGGATCAGCTTGTCGTTGCTGGTGTGCCGCAGGCGATAGAAGCGGTCGCCGTGCTGGATCAGGATTTCACGACGGCCCTTGAGCAGGGCTTCGCTGTCGATGACCTCTTCCGGCGGAACGACACGGACCGGACGATCGCGGAGGGTCAGCGTTTCGGGGCGCAGCAGTACAGGTTGAGCATTCATGAGCATCTGGACTCGTGCGAGGGACGAGTCAAATGATAATGATTCTCAGTTGACAATCAACAACCATTCTCAATTTCATTGATGAGATTAATGATCGAATTTGAAAATTCGATAGCCAGCATCAATCAAAAGGCGGGCACAGCGCTTTTGTAGAGTCGAGCACGGCCCGACTCTGCAAAGGGCTGTCAGGCAAAGACGGCCTCGACCTGCGCCCAGCCAGCCGCGTCGACCTGCTCCAGCACGTCCAGTGCCTGCAGGTTCTGCAGCAGCTGGCTGACCCGGCTGGCGCCGAGGATCACGCTGGAGACGTTCGGATTGCGCAGGCACCAGGCGATGGCCAGCGTGGCCGGGGCGTGGCCCAGCGCACGCGCCACCTCGCTGAAACGGCGCACCTGGGCCAGGCGGGCTTCGGTGTCGTCCCCCAGCACCAGCGCCTGCAGCCATTCCATGCCCTCGCGGCCCAGCCGTGCGTCGACCGGAATGCCCTGGTCGTACTTGCCGCTGAGCAGGCCCGAGGCCAGCGGCGAGAAGATGGTGGTGCCCAGCCCGGCACCGGCATACAGCGGCGCGTACTCGACCTCGACGCGCTCGCGGTGCAGCAGGTTGTACTGCGGCTGCTCCATCGACGGGCCCTGCAGGTTACGCGCCTCGGCGATGTCCAGCGCCTGCTGGATCTGCAGCGCCGACCACTCCGAGGTACCCCAATAGAGGATCTTGCCCTGCCGCACCAGGGTATCCATGGCATGCACGGTCTCGGCGATCGGCGCGTCCGGATCCGGGCGATGGCAGTAATAAAGGTCCAGGTAGTCCACCCGCAGGCGCTTGAGCGCGGCATGGCAGGCATCGGTCACGTGCTTGCGCGACAGCCCGCGCTGGGTCGGCCGCGGGTCCTTGGCGCTGCCGAAGAACACCTTGCTGGAGACGCAGATGCCGTCGCGCGGCAGGCGCAGGTCGGCGATCACATCACCCATCACCTGTTCGGCGCGGCCGTTGGCATAGCCCTCGGCGTTGTCGAAGAAGTTGACGCCGTGGTCCCAGGCGGCAGCCACCAGATTGCGGGCCTCGTCGCGCGGGATCTGGTCACCGAAGGTCACCCAGGCGCCGAAGGACAGGGCGGAAATCGGCAGGCCGGTAGAGCCCAGGCGACGGTATTGCATGCGAATCTCCTGCTGCGGGCCCGCATCCGGGCCGGGATCGAGCCCCATTCTACCTGCCGCCGCCGGCCGCAAGCCCTTGCCGTTGCTGGCCTGATCGGCACCGATGGGTGCGTGCACGCTGCTTTTTCTTGCCCCGGCCCCTGCCCTGCACTAGGCTTCCCGTTTTTCGCGACGCCCCAGGGGAGTCACTCACATGGTCGAAGGTTTGGGCAGGATCGGCTTCGGCCTGTTCGGGTTGGCGGTGCTGATCGGCATCACCTGGTTGTTTTCCAACAACAAGCGTGCGGTTGACTGGAAGCTGGTTGCCACCGGTATCACCCTGCAGATCGCGTTCGCGGCGCTGGTGATCCTGGTGCCGGGCGGGCGCGACGTGTTCGACGCGCTGGGCAAGGGCTTCGTCAAGATTCTCAGCTTCGTCAACGAGGGCTCGGGCTTCATTTTCGGCTCGTTGATGGACACCAAGAACTACGGCTTCATCTTCGCCTTCCAGGTGCTGCCGACCATCATCTTCTTCTCGGCGCTGATGGGGGTGATGTACCACCTCAACGTCATGCAGGGCATCGTCCGCGTGATGGCCTGGTCGATCACCAAGGTGATGCGCGTGTCCGGCGCGGAAACCACCAGCGTCTGCGCCAGCGTCTTCATCGGCCAGACCGAGGCGCCGCTGACCGTGCGCCCGTACATCGCCAAGATGACCCAGTCCGAGCTGCTGACCATGATGATCGGCGGTATGGCCCACATCGCCGGTGGCGTGCTGGCGGCCTACGTCGGCATGCTCGGCGGTGGCGACCCGGCGCAGCAGGCCTTCTACGCCAAGCATCTGCTGGCGGCCAGCATCATGGCGGCCCCGGCTACCCTGGTCGTGGCCAAGCTGCTGATTCCGGAAACCGGCACCCCGCTGACCCGCGGCACGGTGAAGATGGAAGTCGAAAAGACCTCCAGCAACATCATCGACGCGGCCGCCGCCGGTGCCGGTGACGGCCTGAAGCTGGCGCTGAACATCGGCGCGATGCTGCTGGCCTTCATCGCCCTGATCGCGCTGCTGAACGCCCCGCTGACCTGGATCGGCGATGTGACCGGCCTGGCCGCTGCCATCGGCAAGCCGACCAACCTGTCGACCATCTTCGGTTACGTGCTGGCCCCCATCGCCTGGGTGATCGGTACCCCGTGGGCCGATGCGACCACCGTCGGTTCGTTGATCGGCCAGAAGGTCGTGATCAACGAGTTCGTGGCCTACACCGAACTGTCGCAGATCGTGAACGGCCAGGTGGCGGGCGTGAGCCTGTCCGAAGAAGGTCGCCTGATCGCCACCTACGCGCTGTGCGGCTTTGCCAACTTCAGCTCGATCGCGATCCAGATCGGCGGTATCGGCGGCCTGGCTCCGGAACGTCGCCACGATCTGGCCAAGTTCGGCCTGCGCGCGGTGTTGGGCGGTACCATTGCCACCTTCATGACGGCGACCATCGCCGGCGTGCTGACGCACTTCAGTTGAACCCTTGGTTGAGAAAAGATTCCCTATGAGCAGCAGTGTCGTTGTCGTCGGTTCCTTCAATGTCGATCACGTGTGGCGGTGCGAGTCGCTGCCGGCACCGGGTGCGACCATTGCCGGCCGCTACAGCACCGGCCCGGGTGGCAAGGGCTTCAACCAGGCCGTGGCAGCCTGCCGCGCCGGCGCCGACACCCACTTCGTGTGCGCGCTGGGCGATGACGCCGGTGGCGCCACCGCGCGCGAACTGGCTGCACAGGATGGCTTCGGCCTGATCGCCGAAGCCAGCAGCGAGCCGACCGGCACCGCGGGCATCTATGTCGACGCCCGCGGCCGCAACACCATCGTGATCGGCCCCGGTGCCAACGCCGCGCTGAGCACCGATTTCCTGCAACAGCAGCAGGCCCTGCTGACCAGCGCCAAGGTGGTGCTGGTACAGCTGGAATCGCCGGTGCAGACCATCGAGGCGGCGCTGGCCACGGCCCGCGAGGCCGGCGTCACCACCGTGCTCAATACCGCACCGGCCGACGCGCCCTCGACCATCGGCCTGCTCAAGCTGGCCGATGTGATCACCCCGAACGAGACCGAGTTCGCCGCCCTGCTCGGCCGCCATGTCGGTGAGCGCGTGGATGCCAACGATGTCGCCGCGCTGGATGGCGCCAGCCTGCACGCGCTGTGCCGCAAGCTGGTCGGCAACGGCACCGTGGTGGTGACCCTGGGTTCGGTGGGCGTGTTCGTATCGCATGCCGACGAGAACCTGCGTGGCGATACCCAGCCGTACTACCGCGTGGGCGCCGAGCAGGTGCAGGCAATCGACACCACCGGTGCCGGTGACGCCTTCAACGGCGCGCTGGCCGCGTCGCTGGCACAGGTGGCCGACGCCCCGTTCGCCCGCCACGTGCGCTTCGCCAACCAGTTCGCCGGTCGTTCGACCGAGAAGGAAGGCGCCGCTGCGGCGATGCCGCGCTTCACCCCGGCCGACGCTGAAGTGAAGTAGATCCACGCCATGCGTGGATGAAAGGGCCCGGATGTGCAGACACCCGGGCCTTTCTTTTGCCCATTTCCCAGCCCTGCGACCGCCTGCCGCATTGCCCACACCCTGCCCCTCGCCGACCATCCGCGCAGCTTCCTTGCACGGGCAGGACATGGACGGATTCCCCTGGTTGCTGGTGGCGGCCGCCGGCAGTGCCATTGCGGCCCTGCTGCATATCGGCTGCATCGCCTTTGGCGCCCCTTGGTACAGGTACTTCGGTGCCGGCCAGCGCATGGTCCACCTGGCGCATGCGGGGCACTGGTGGCCGCCGCTGATGACCGCCGGCATTACTGCCGTGCTGGTGGCCTGGACGCTGTACGCACTGGCCGCTGCGGGCTGGCATTCGCCGCTGCCGGCCAGCCGCCTGGTCCTGCCCGCCATCGCTGCCTTGCTGCTGCTGCGCGCCGCAATGGGCTTTGGCCTGGCGCTGTTCCGCCCCGGCTACAACGGCGTGCGCTTCTGGGCCGCCAGCTCGCTGGCCTGCCTGGGCCTTGCGCTGGCCTTCGCCCTGGGTACCCGCCAGGCCTGGCAGAGCCTGGGCTAGCCGCCCACCATCGCCCGCCCTTGGGGGCGGCGGAAGCAACCGTCAAGCATCTGCTGATGCCGGTACGGCATGAGGTCGGTGCCGATCGGCCTGAACCGGACCGCGCCTGGCACGGCCGTACCGCCGCCCGCGCCCTACAATGGGCGCATGCAGATCGGCCCGTACACCATTGCCCCCAACGTCGTGCTGGCGCCCATGGCCGGCGTCACCGACAAGCCCTTCCGCCTGCTGTGCAAACGGCTGGGTGCGGGACTGGCCGCCTCGGAAATGACCATCAGCGACCCGCGCTTCTGGAACACGCGCAAGTCGATCCACCGCATGGACCATGACGGCGAACCGGCACCGATCAGCGTGCAGATCGCCGGCACCGAGCCGCAGCAGCTGGCCGAGGCCGCACGCTACAACGTCGACCACGGTGCGCAGATCATCGACATCAACATGGGCTGCCCGGCCAAGAAGGTGTGCAACGCCTGGGCCGGTTCGGCGCTGATGCGCGATGAGCAGCTGGTGGCGCGCATCCTCGAAGCCGTGGTCAACGCGGTGAACGTGCCGGTCACACTGAAGATCCGCACCGGTTGGGACTGCGACCACCGCAATGGTCCGGTGATCGCGCGCATCGCCGAGGACAGCGGTATCGCTGCACTGGCCGTGCATGGCCGCACCCGCGACCAGCATTACACCGGCCAAGCCGAGTACGCGACGATCGGTGAGATCAAGGCCGCACTGCGCATTCCGGTGATCGCCAACGGCGATATCGATTCGCCGCAGAAGGCCGCCTACGTGCTGCAGCAGACCGGCGTGGACGCGGTGATGATCGGCCGTTCCGCCCAGGGCCGGCCGTGGATCTTCCGCGAGGTAGCGCACTACCTGGCCACCGGCGAGGAGCTTCCGCCGCCGTCGCTGGAGGAAGTGCGCGACATCCTGCTCGGCCACCTGCATGCGCTGCATGCGTTCTACGGCGAACCCCAGGGCGTGCGCATTGCCCGCAAGCACCTGGGCTGGTATGCCAAGGACCGGCCGGAGAACGCCGCCTTCCGCGCCGTGGTCAACCGCGCCGAAGACCCGGCCAGCCAGGTCGCATTGACCACCGAATACTTCGACCGCCTGATCGCCGGGGAACCGGCGCTGTCTTCCGCCGCCTGAGCCTGCCGCCATGACCCCGCCGATTTCCTCCCCGACCTACCTGCACGGGTTTTCCGGCACCGAGCAGCAGCGCCTGATGACCCAGGCGCGCCTGCTGGAATCGAGCATCTTCGGCCAGATCGACTACAGCGGCGCACGGCGCCTGCTGGAAGTCGGCAGCGGCGTGGGCGCACAGACCGAGATCCTGCTGCGCCGCTTCCCCGAGCTGCACGTGACCGGCGTGGACCTGAGCGAAACGCAGCTGGCCACCGCACGCGAGAACCTGGCGCGCACGCCGTGGTGCAGCGATCGCTACACCCTGCAGCAGGCCGACGCCGGTGAGCTGCCGTTCGAGGCGCGCAGCTTCGACGCGGCGTTCCTGTGCTGGGTGCTGGAACACGTCCCCTCCCCTGCCCGTGTGCTGAGCGAAGTGCGCCGCGTGCTGGCACCGGGTTCGCCGGTCTACATCACCGAAGTGATGAATGCCTCGTTCCTGCTCGACCCGTATTCGCCGCACATCTGGCGCTACTGGATGGCCTTCAACGACTTCCAGTACGACCACGGGGGTGACCCGTTCGTTGGCGCCAAGCTGGGCAACCTGCTGCTGGCCGGCGGCTTCCGCGACGTGCATACCGAGATCAAGACCATCCACCTGGACAACCGTGAACCGGCACGTCGCAAGACAATGATCGCGTTCTGGGAACAGCTGCTGCTGTCGGCGGCCGACCAGCTGCTGCAGGCCGGCTCGGTGGACGAGGAAACCGTGGAAGGCATGCGCCGCGAGTTCCGCCTGGTGCAGAACGACCCGAATGCGGTGTTCTTCTACTCGTTCGTGCAGGGCCGCGCCACGGTGTATTGAGCCGACGCGGCACTGCCGGTAGAGCCACGCCATGCGTGGCTGCCACCGTCGATGTCCCTTCATCCACGCATGGCGTGGATCTACTCAACGGCGCCGGCCGCGGGCGCATGCCAGATCCGCTGCCACATCGCGGCCAGCCGTCGACCGGCGTCGGCACGCGCAGCGGGACTGCTGTAATCCACCCGCACCTGTTCGGGAACGATCGCCCGCCACTGCCCGTCGGCCTGCTCGGCCACGACGAAGTTGAAGGTGTAGTCGGGCTCCAGCCCCATGCGCAGGTCGCTCAGCACCAGCCGGCCGTCCACGACCTGCGCACGCATGAAGCCGCGGTTGAACCACTGCAGCTGCTGCACCGCCGGGATGGCCCCCGCTTCGCGCAACGCCTGCACGTTGGACGCATGGCCTTCGAACCGCATCGGCCCGTGGTCGGCCACCAGCGAGCGGTCTCCCACCACGTAGCCGCTGGGCGTCATCGCCACCACCCGCCACAGCAGGGTGTTGAACGGCATCGGCACCGAGAAGCGGGGGGCGTCGCCCAGGCCCATCGCGGCCAGGCCCTGCTGCGCGGCGCGGTCGACCTGCGCCTTGGCGATCAGGCCCCAACCCAGGTAGCCACTGCTGAGCAGCAGCGCCACGCCCAGCACCTTTCCCACCCAGGGCCGGGCGCGGCCAAACCAGGCCAGCGCGCAGCCCAGCAGCAGCCACACCGTGTAGCCCGGGTCGATGATGAAGACGCTGGAACCCATGGCCGGGTGCGGCCGCAACGGCCACCACAGCTGCGTGCCATACACGGTGAACGCATCGAGCACGGGATGGGTGACCAACGCCAGCATGATCGCCCAGAACCAGCGCATCGGTGACTGTGCGACCCGCCCGTTGCCGAAGCGTTTGAACAGCCACCAGATCAGCGCCGCCACCCAGGGCAACACCAGCAGCGAATGGCTGAAGCTGCGATGCTCGATCATGTTCGCCACCGGGTCGGCAGCGGTGAAGCCCAGCCACAGGGCGTCGAGGTCCGGCAGAGTGCCGAGCGCGGCACCGGCCAGCAGGGCCGCGCGGCGATGGCCGGGCGGAGCGATGGCAGCAGCGACTGCGCCGCCGAGCACGATCTGGGTCAATGAATCCATGGCTTGATGCTAGCGGCTTGCGGGCGCGCCGTCTCACTCCCGGGCGCCGCTTCTGTAGAGTCGACTGTTAGTCGACTATCGCGCGTAGCGCGTGGTTACCGCAGGAGGTGGAAGAGCAGTCGACTAACAGTCGACTCTACGGAAAGGAGTTACGCCGCCTGCGACAAGCGCGCGCCCGGCAGTTCCACCAGGGTCTGGCCGTTGTGGTCGAGCAGGCGCAGCGCACCATCATGATCTTCGGCCAGTGCAGTCAGGCTCTCCACCCAGTCGCCGTCGTTGGCGTAGACCAGGCCATCGCGTTCGACCAGCGCCGCGCGGTGGATATGGCCGCAGACAATGCCGTCCAGGCCACGCCGGCGCACGTCGTCCAGCCCGGCCTGCACGAAACGCTCGATGTAGCGCTCGGCGGCCCCGCTGCGCTTCTTCAGGAACTCCGACAGCGACCAGTAGCGCATGCCCAGCCGGCGCCGTACCGCATTCAAGGCCTGGTTGCCGGTGAGGATGCGGTAATACAACCAGTCGCCGAATTTCTCCTGCAGGCCACCGAAGTGGGTCACGCCGTCGTACTCGTCGCCGTGTGCGACCAGCAACCTGCGGCCATCGGCGGTCACGTGGATGGCCCGGCGGCGCACCTGCATCGCCGGCAGCATCACCCCGCATATGTGGCGCAGCGATGCGTCGTGGTTGCCGGGGATGTAGATGATCTCGGTCCCTGCACGGCGCAGCGCATGCAGGGCCTGGATGACTTCACTGTGCGACTGCCGCCAGTTGGCGCGACGATGCGCCATCCACCACAGGTCGATGATGTCGCCGACCAGGTACAGCCGTTCGCAGCGCAGCTGCGAGAGGAACCGCGCCAGCTCGGTGGCATGGCAATGACGTGAGCCCAGGTGCACGTCGGAGACGAACACTGCGCGCCGGTGCGGCGACAGGTTCGCCAGCGTGCTCATGCCGGCGTCCCCGCGTCGCGCAGGTAGCGTTTGCGTTTGTTCGGCCGAATCGCGCACAGATCCACTTCAATCAGGCCGTCGATCGAATCACTGAAGTCAGGGTCCACGCCGAAAGCAAGGAAACGCGCACCACCGGGTTCGCACAGATCGGTGTACTGGCGATACAGCGTCGGCACCCCGGTGCCGAGTGCGGCCAGGTTGGCCTTGAGTACATCGAAGGCTGCGCCTGCATCCAGCTCGCCGAAACTCGGCGGCGCAGCGAAGTACTGGAAGGGGCGGTTCGATTCGGCCAGGCCGGCGCTACCGCTGTAGTAGCGCTGGTAGTACGCCACCAGCTGCTCGCGCGCATCGCGTGGCAGCGCCGCACTGATCGACACTGCGCCGAACAGGTAGCGGATGCCCGGCCGGCACTGCAGGTAGGCACCGATGCCCTGCCACAGGTAGTCCAGGCTGCGGCTGCCCCAGTAGTCAGGCACCACGAAGCTGCGGCCCAGTTCCAGGCCCTCGGCGATGTGGGTGATGGCATCGTCGGAATAGCGGAACAGCGACGCGCTGTAGAGTCCGGACAGGCCGTGCCGGGCCAGTGCCTGGGCGCCTCGCATGATCCGGTAGGCACCGGCGATGCGCTGCGCCGCCGCGTCCCAGATCACGATGTGTTCGTACTGCGGGTCGTAGTCGTCCAGGTCTCGGCTGCGTCCTGTGCCCTCGCCCACCTGGCGGAAGGTCAGCTCGCGCAGGCGGCCCAGTTCCAGCAGCAGCGGTGAATCGGCGGTACAGGTCGCCAGCAGGATCTGCTTGCCATCGGCGGTCTGGCCCAGCTGGGTCGCCGCGGCGATGCCGGCGGCGACCTGCGAAGGCGGTATGGGGGACGCCAGTGGCTCGGGGCCTGCGAAGGCAGCGGCATTGCCGGCCGCGCCGTTTCGACCCAGCGCGTACAGCGCGCGGCGCACGGCCAGCAGTTGTGCGCCCGGGTCGCCGCCCTTGCCCAGCTGCATTGGCTCACCAATGCTCAGCCGCAGCGGGCGGCCACGACGGGTGAACATCTCGCGCGCCAGCAGCGCGGTACCGGCCGGCTTGAACAGGGTCGAGGCGCCATAGAACAGCGCAGAGTTGCGCGCTTCCACCCGCACCGGCAGCACCGGCGCCCCGGCCGCGCGGGCAAAGCGGACGAATCCCCGCTGCCAACGGCCGTCGCGGATGCCGCGCAGCGACAGCCGCGAGACCTCGCCGGCCGGGAACACGATCACGCACTGCTCAGCGGCCAATGCTTCCTCCACCGCATGCAGGCTGCCGCGCTGGGCCTTGCCACCCAGGATGCGCACCGGCAACAGCAGATCCTGCAGCGGCGCGATCGCGCCCAGCAGGTCGTTGGCCACGATCCGCACATCGCGGCGGATACGGCCGACCGCGTCCAGCAGGGCCAGTGCGTCCAGCGCCCCGGATGGATGGTTGGCGACGATCAGCAGGCGGCCGGTGGCCGGGATCTTCGCCAGCGCGGCCGGATCCACCTGGTACTGGCCGTCGATGAACTCCAGGCCGGCGGCGACGAAACCGAAACCGCTCAGGCCTGAACTGCGCTGCAGGAAGGCCTCGATCTGGTCCAGGCGCGACCAGCGGCCGACGCTGCGCAGCAACGGCCGCGCCAGTTGGCCGCGACGGCCATGGAACCAATCGGGGAAACGTTGCTGGAGACGCTGTTCGAGTTCCTGCATGGCGGATCCACTGATGCCCGGCGGCCGGATTGGCCGACAGCCTGCGCCCGGCAGGCGGCAGCCAGATGGCGGTTTCGGGGCAGAACGATGACGAAGGGGCGGCCTGGCGGGCGGCGTCGCGGCCTGCGCGGTCGGGGCCGGCAGCCTCCTCGTCTGTTGTCACGCTGGTGGAACACTGGGCCTCGAGGCTGGGGCCCAATCCCGTCACGACGGCCCCTGCTGGGCCTACGCGGGCTTAACCACCGGCAACCGGCACAGGTTCACAATGCACAGGCGGCGCACCCCGTGTATCATTCGCGCCCATCTTTCCATCCGAATCAAGGGATATTACGCCTGATGTCCAGCTATCTCTTCACCTCCGAGTCGGTCTCCGAAGGCCATCCGGACAAGGTTGCCGACCAGATCTCCGATGCGGTGCTGGACGCGATCCTGACCCAGGACCAGCGCGCCCGCGTGGCCTGCGAGACCATGGTCAAGACCGGCGTTGCCATCGTGGCCGGTGAAATCACCACCAGCGCCTGGATCGACCTGGAAGCGCTGACCCGCAAGGTCATCACGGACATCGGCTACGACAGCTCCGACGTCGGCTTCGACGGCGCCACCTGCGGCGTGCTGAACCTGATCGGCAAGCAGTCGCCGCACATCGCCCAGGGCGTGGATCGCAAGAAGCCGGAAGAAATGGGCGCTGGCGACCAGGGCCTGATGTTCGGCTACGCCACCAACGAGACCGACAGCTACATGCCGGCCGCGATCCACCTGTCGCACCGCCTGGTCGAGCAGCAGGCCAAGATCCGCAAGAAGAAGAACTCGCCGCTGTCGTGGCTGCGTCCGGACGCCAAGAGCCAGGTCACCCTGCGCTATGAAAACGGTGTGGTCTCGGCCATCGACGCCGTGGTCCTGTCGACCCAGCACGCTCCGGGCATCAAGCAGAAGGACCTCATCGAGGCCGTCCGCGAAGAGATCATCAAGCCGGTGCTGCCGGCCAAGTGGCTGCACAAGGGCACCAAGTTCCACATCAACCCGACCGGCAAGTTCGAGATCGGTGGCCCGGTGGGCGACTGCGGCCTGACCGGCCGCAAGATCATCGTCGACACCTACGGCGGCTGGGCCCGTCATGGTGGTGGTGCCTTCTCCGGCAAGGACCCGTCCAAGGTCGACCGTTCGGCAGCCTACGCGGCCCGCTACGTCGCCAAGAACGTGGTTGCCGCCGGCCTGGCCGACCGTTGCGAAGTGCAGGTCTCCTACGCCATCGGCGTGGCTGAGCCGACCTCGATCTCGGTCACCACCTTCGGCACCGGCAAGATCAGCGACGACAAGATCGAGAAGCTGATCCGCAAGCACTTCGACCTGCGCCCGTACGGCATCATCAAGATGCTGGACCTGGTGCACCCGATGTACCAGCAGACCGCGGCCTATGGCCACTTCGGCCGCAAGCCGAAGGAGTTCAGCTACCTCAACGGCGAAGGCGAGACCGTCAACGCCACGGCTTTCTCCTGGGAGAAGACCGACCGCGCCGCCGCCCTGCGCGCCGATGCGAAGCTGAAGTAAGACAGACGAAGGGCCGCGCAAGCGGCCCTTCTCTTTTTCGGTAGAGCCGGCCGCTGGCCGGCTTTTTCGTGGCCTCCGGAAGCTATCGCGCGGTTGCCGGCCAGCGGCCGGCACTACCTGGTTGCCGGTACAATCGCCCCATGTCGACCGAACTGAAAACCCACCAGCTGTCCATGACCGTGCTGATGTCGCCGGAGATGGCCAATTTCTCCGGCAAGGTCCACGGCGGCGCAGTCCTGCGCCTGCTCGACCAGGTCGCCTACGCCTGCGCCAGCCGCTACGCCGGCAGCTACGTGGTCACCCTGTCGGTGGACCAGGTGATGTTCCGCCAGCCCATCGCGGTGGGCGAGCTGGTCACCTTCCTGGCCTCGGTGAACCATACCGGCACCTCGTCGATGGAGATCGGCATCAAGGTGGTGGCCGAGGACATCCTCAAGCGCAGCGTGCGCCACGCCAACAGCTGCTTCTTCACCATGGTGGCAGTGGATGAGGAAGGCCGTCCGACGCCCGTCCCGCCATTGCAGCCGGCGACATCGGACGAGAAGCGCCGCCAGGCCGCGGCGCAGATCCGCCGCCAGCTGCGCCAGGAAATGGAACAGCGCCATCTGGAACTGCTGGCGTCGAACCCGCCGTCGCCGGAGGAATGAGCGCGAAACCGGTAGTGCCGGCCGCTGGCCGGCAACCTCGCACGTGCTGCCAGACATCATGAGGTTGCCGGCCAGCGGCCGGCACTACCATTGCGAATTCGCCGGGCCATGCCCGGCGGATGCATTTCACCCCGTGTTCTGCACGCCCTGCGAAACGCCGTTCACGCAGGCCACCAGCGCGCGCAGCAGATCGTCATCCTCGCGCCCGCTGGCCCGCCAGCGCTGCAGCAGATCCACCTGCAGCACGCTGATCGGATCGACGTAGGGATTGCGCAGGCGGATCGACAGCGCCAATCGCGCATCGTGGTCCAGCAGCGTCTGCTGGTCCATCAATGCCAGCAGCCAGTGCCGGGTGAGTTCCAGTTCGCGCTGCACCTGCGGGAAGAAACGCTCGTGCAGTCCGCCCGACAACAGCGAGAACTGCTCGGCGATGGTGATATCGCCCTTGGACAGCACCATCGCGATGTCGTCCAGGAACGTACGGAAAAACGGCCAGTCTCGCGCCATGTCGCGCAGGGTCTGTTCGTGGCCGGCATCAACCGCCGCCTGCAGGCCACTGCCCACGCCATACCAGCCGGGAATCACCGCACGCGCCTGGCTCCAGGCGAACACCCAGGGAATCGCACGCAGATTGCCCAGCGCTGCGTCCTGGCCGAGCCGGCGCGACGGCCGCGAGCCCAACGTCATCCGTTCGATCACATCGATCGGCGTGGCGGTACGGAAGTAGTCCATGAAGCCGGCCTGGCCGACGAAGCCACGGTAAACCTCGCTGCTGGCAGCGGACACCACGTCCATCACCGGCCGCCAGTCATCCTCGCGCGGCTCGGCGGCGCGCGGGCGCAGGCTGGCGCGCAGCACCGCGCCGGTGGCCTGTTCCAGCGAGCGCAGGGCCAGCGCACGGATGCCGTACTTGCGATGGATCACCTCGCCCTGCTCGGTCACCCGCAGGCGGCCATCGATGCTGCCACGCGGCGACGCATCGACCGCGTGCGTGGTCTTGCCACCGCCACGGCTGATCGAGCCGCCACGGCCATGGAAGAAGGTCAGGCGGATGCCAGCCTCGGCCGCCACCTCCAGCAGCTCTACCTGCGCGCGCTGCAGGCCCCAGCGCGAGGCGGCAATGCCACCGTCCTTGCTGCTGTCCGAATAACCCAGCATCACCATCTGTACGTCGTCGCGTGCTTGCAGGTGCGCGCGATAGATCGGGTCGGCCAGCAGGTCACGCAGGGTCGCGGTGCCGCGCTTGAGGTCATCCACGGTCTCGAACAATGGGGCGATGTCCAACGGCACCGCCCCACTCTCTTCCACCAGGCCGCCACGGCGCGCCAGCGCCAGCACCGCCAGCACGTCACTGCGGTCGTGCGCCATCGAGATGATGTAGCTGCCCAGTGCATCGCTGCCATGCCGCGCGCGCGCATCGGCCAGCGCAGCGAACACCGCATCCAGCCGCTGGTTGCCCTCATCATCGCCATTGGGCAGCGTGTCTTCCCCGCTGGCATGCGGGCCCAGCAGGCGCGCACGACCCAGCGCATCCAGCGCCTGCCAGCTTTCTTCGCCGCCCAGCACGGCAGCCAGTGCGCGCGCATGCATGCTCGATTCCTGGCGCACATCCAACCGCGCCAGATGGAAGCCGAAGGTCTTCACCCGCCACAGCAGGCGCTGCACGGCGAAGCCGCCGGCATGTTCGCCGCGATTGGCGCGCAGGCTGTCGAGGATCAGCTGCAGGTCGTCGATCAGTTCAGCGGGGCCGGCGTAGGCGCCCTCGCCATCATCCAGCGTCGCCTGCAGGCGTGCGCGCATGCGGTCATTGAGCAGGCGGTACGGCATGTCGGCATGGCGCGGGCGCGACTGCACCTGCGGCAGCAGCTGCTGGTAGCGTGCCACGCGCGCCTGCAGCGCATCGCTCACGCCCACCCGCTCGGTGGACTGGCTTAGCAGGCTGGCCAGCTGCAGCAGTTCCTTCTGGTAGCGCCCCAGCACTGCCTGCCGCTGCGCATCCAGCGTATTGCGGATGGTGTGGGCATCCACGTTCGGGTTGCCGTCCATGTCTCCGCCCACCCAGGTGCCAAAACGCAGCAGGCGCGGCAGTGGCAGTTCTTTGCCGTAGGTATCGCGCAGCGCCTGCTGCAGCGATTCGTACAGCACCGGAATCACCCGGTACAACACCTGCACCAGATAGAAGCCGACATGTTCGCGCTCGTCATCCACGGTGGGCCGCACCGGCGAGGAATCGGTGGTCTGCCACGAGGCGGTCAGCGCCATGCGGAATCGCGCAGCATCGGCAGCGGCCTCACCCGGCGTGCGTTGGCCGTCGAGGTTGTCGACCAGGCTGGCCACCATCAGCTGCTCTTTCTCCAGCAGCGCGCGGCGCACGGCTTCGGTCGGGTGCGCGGTGAACACCGGTTCGATATCGATGCGCGGCAGCCACTGCGCCAGCTCGTCCAGGCCCACGCCCTGTGCCTTCAGGTGCTGCAGCGCATCCTGCAGGCCGTCGGGCTGTGCGCCTGCGGTACCGGCACGCTGGTAGTCACGGCGGCGGCGAATGCGATGGACGCGCTCGGCGATGTTGACCACCTGGAAATACGTACTGAAGGCCCGCACCATGGTCTCGGCCTGCTGCGGAGTGCGTCCGGCCAGGCCTTCTGCCAGCTCCGACAGCGGCGCCTGGTTCTCGCGGCGGGCAATGGCCCGGGTGCGCACGTCTTCGACGTCGTCGAGAAACGCGGCGGACACCTGTTCAACCAGCAGGTCACCGACCAGCGCGCCAAGCCGGCGCACGTCATCGCGAAGCGGAAGATCGGGAGAAGCAAACTCGATGCTGCTGCGGTACTCGTTCATCGGCGACGCACAGGCCTCGGTCAACGGATCCAGACCCCAAGCCTAAACCAGAACGGGCGTCGTGCTGCGATGCAAAAATGGTTTCATCTGCACGTATCCATGGCGGACGCAGCCGAGCATGGGCTCGGCTCTACAAGCGTCATGGTGCGTGACACCGTGTAGCGCCCGAGCCCAAGCTCGGGCGGCGGCGCAGCCGCACAGGCGGCCCCTGATGCAGGGGCCGCCCTCATGCAGGTATCAGCGCTTCTTCTTCGCCTTGCCCTGCTCGGCCGGGCCGATGGTCTGCTCCAGCCAGCGCTCGCTCTCGGCCAGCATGGTCATGATCGATTCGCGTGCGCGGTAGGCAT
The DNA here is from genome assembly GCA_003525885.1 of Stenotrophomonas sp. Lineage (GTDB taxonomy): Bacteria > Pseudomonadota > Gammaproteobacteria > Xanthomonadales > Xanthomonadaceae > Stenotrophomonas. The sequence goes on along the minus strand of DQIG01000296.1, from coordinate 14,181 downwards.
GCGATTCGTTCGGCAGCATCACCAGCCGCGCGGTACCACCCAGGCCCTTCACCGCGGCGAACATGCGCTCGCTCTGGATCGGGAACGTACCGGAGTTGTTGTCGTCCACGCCGTGGATGAACAGGATCGGATCCTTGATCTTGTCGGCGTAATTGAACGGCGCCATCTTCTGGTAGACGTCCTGCGCCTGCCAGTAGTTGCGCTCCTCGGCCTGGAAGCCGAACGGCGTGAGCGTGCGGTTGTAAGCGCCGCTGCGTGCGATGCCGGCCTTGAACAGGCGGGTGTGTGCCAGCAGGTTGGCGGTCATGAACGCACCGTAGGAGTGGCCGCCAATGGCGATGTGATCGCGATCGGTCACGCCACGACGCACCACTTCGTCCACCGCCGCCTGCGCGTTGGCCACCAGCTGTTCGATATAGGTGTCGTTCGGCTCCTTGTCGCCCTCACCGATGATCGGCATCGACGGACTGGCCAGCACCACGTAGCCCTTGGCCAGGAACGCCTGCGGGCCCCAGTAACTGACCGCGTTGAAGCGGTACGGCGAATCAGTCACCTGGCTGGCCGCAGCCGCACTCTTGAACTCACCCGGGTAGGCCCACATCAGCAGCGGGCGCGGGCCATCGCGCTTCGGGTCGTACCCCGGCGGCAGCAGCAGGGTCGCGGTCAGGTCGACGCCGTCCTTGCGCTTGTAGCGGATCTGCTCCTTCTGCACGCCCTTCAACTGCGGCAGCGGATGGGCGAAGTGGGTCAGCGCGCGCGCTGCGGTACCTGCATCGGCCAGCGACTGCACGTAGAAGTTGGCCGGCTCGTCCGGGCTCTCGCGGCTCAGCAGCAGCGAACTGCCCTGGTTGTCCAGCAATGCCACCGGCAGCGAATAGCTCGGCGCCTGCGAGTGGAACAGGCGCGTTGCCTTGCCCGTGGCGATGTCGAAGCGATCCACGAACGGACGATCGCCTTCCGGCGAAGCGCCGGCACCGGCCAGGTACAGGCTGCTGCCATCGGGGCTGGTCTGCAGCAGCGAACGGCCCCGCTCATCACTGGCCAGCAGCGGCCGGCCCGGATCGGCATAGCGGTCCTGCGCATCGCGGTCCCACAGCAGGCGCGGTTCGGCGCTGGCGTTGTCCGGGGCGATCAGCCAGGTCCTGGTCTTGCGGGTCTTCCACCAGGATTCGGTCAGCAGGGCCAGGTCACCGCGGCCCCAGCTGATGCCGGCCAGGCGGCTGCCAAGCTGGGCCAGCGTCACCGGCGGCTTGTCGAAGGGCGCGGCCTGCATCAGCACCGCATCGCGCACCTTGGCGTCCTTGTTCGGGTCGCCACCATCCTGCGCTTCGGCCCAGACCAGGGTCGCTTCGGCATCACCGCGCCAGCTGATGTCGCGCACACCGGTCACTTCGGCGTCGTTGCCGGTCGGCAGGCCTTCCACCAGCGGTCGCACCGCCACGGTGTGCACCAACTTGCCGCTGGCACGGTCGATCACTTCGATGCGGCGCGGGAAGCTGCCCACCGGCACCACGTAGGAATACGGACGCTGCACCGGCTGGCGCAGCACGAATCGGCCGTCGGGCGACACCGAGAAGCCCATGAAGATGCCGGCCGCACCGATCGCGCGGGTGGTGCCGTCCAGGCTGACTTCCACCGGCTGTGTGGTGGCGTAGTAGTCGAACTGGCGCGCATCGGCCTCGTTCTTCAGCAGGTCCTGATAGGTGCGGATCGACACGACGCCGCCGCCCTGGCTGGTCTGCTGCACCGCAGGTCCGGTCGGGATGCCGTCGGCGGCCGGGGCGGCGCCGAGGTTGGCCGGGCGGGTGAACACCACCAGCCCGCGGCTGTCCGGCAGCCACTGGTAACCGCTGCCGATCACCGTGTTAAGCCCGGCAACCAGCCGGCGGGCACTGCCACCGGCCACGTCCACCAGCCACAGTTCGTTGGCGCCGCTGGCGGCGTCGACCTGGTTGAAGGCCAGCCACTTCTGGTCCGGCGACCACATCACACTGGCGATCGACAGCTTGGACGGCAGGCCGCCGATCGGCCGTTCCTTGCCATCGGCCACGTTCATCAGCCACAGCTTCTCGCCGAAGCTGAAGCGGCTGTCGGAGAACGTGCGCGGGTTGATGCGGAGGCCGGCCAGCTTCAGTTCCGGCTGCGCCACCACCTGGATCGACGGCAGCGACGGCATCTGCATCAATGCGGCGACGTCGCGGCGTGGCGACAGGTACAACGACGGCGCGCGCGGTGCATCGACCACCGCCTGCAGCGCCGCCGAAGGCAGTTCATAGCCGTTGACGCCCTGGGCCTGCGCTGCAGCGGGCTGCGGGGTCACCGCCCAGGCCAGCGGGGCCACCGCCAGCAGTCCCATCGACAGGACCAGGCCGGTCCAGCGCCGCGTACGGCGCGCGTGCATGCTCATCGTTCCACCTGTGTGATGCGTGAAAACACCGACCTTAACAGGCCGTGCACGCCCGCCCACCTGCCGATGGTTGGGTCATCCGGATGTCATGCCGGGGCCGCGATATAATGGGGGTTCTCCCCTGCCGAGGGGCGCTGCGACCGGATCCCATGAGGCCCGGCCAGGCTCGGTGAGGTGGCTTTGTAACAACGGCGCCCGGCTAGATGCGAGCACCCGCTCGCCCACAACCGGAGCACACGAATGAATGCTGTTGCCAAGACCTTCTCCACCGAAGGTGATTACAAGATCCGCGATATCACGCTGGCCGACTGGGGCCGCAAGGAACTGGACATCGCCGAGCACGAAATGCCGGGCCTGATGTCGATCCGCCGCAAGTACCAGGCCGAGCTGCCGCTGAAGGGCGTGCGCGTGACCGGCTCGCTGCACATGACCATCCAGACCGCGGTGCTGATCGAGACCCTGAAGGACATCGGCGCCGACGTGCGCTGGGCCTCGTGCAACATCTTCTCGACCCAGGACCACGCTGCTGCCGCCATCGCCGCCACCGGCACCCCGGTGTTCGCCTGGAAGGGCGAGACCCTGGAAGAGTACTGGGACTGCACCCTGGACGCGCTGACCTTCACCCTGGCCGACGGCACCCTGACCGGCCCGGAACTGGTGGTCGACGACGGCGGTGACGTGACCCTGCTGATCCACAAGGGCTACGAGCTGGAAAACGGCAGCGACTGGGTCAACACCGCGTCCACCTCGCACGAAGAACAGGTCATCAAGAACCTGCTCAAGCGCGTCGCCAAGGAGCGCCCGGGTTACTGGGGCCGCGTGGTCAAGGACTGGAAGGGCGTCTCCGAAGAGACCACCACCGGCGTGCACCGCCTGTACCAGCTGGCCCAGGCCGGCACCCTGCTGATTCCGGCGATCAACGTCAACGACTCGGTCACCAAGAGCAAGTTCGACAACCTGTACGGCTGCCGCGAGTCGCTGGCCGATGGCCTGAAGCGCGCGATGGACGTGATGCTGGCCGGCAAGGTGGCCGTGGTCTGCGGTTACGGCGACGTGGGCAAGGGCTGCGCCGCGTCGCTGCGTGCCTACGGCGCGCGCGTGATCGTCACCGAGATCGACCCGATCTGCGCCCTGCAGGCGGCGATGGAAGGCTATGAAGTCAACACCATCGAATCGACCCTGGGCCGTGCCGACCTGTACGTCACCACCACCGGCAACAAGGACATCATCCGCATCGAGCATCTGAGCGCGATGAAGGACCAGGCCATCGTCTGCAACATCGGCCACTTCGACAACGAGATCCAGGTCGACGCACTGGTGTCCTTCGCCGGCATCAAGCACGTCAACATCAAGCCGCAGGTGGACAAGTACATCTTCCCGAACGGCAATGCGATCTTCCTGCTGGCCGAAGGCCGCCTGGTGAACCTGGGCTGCGCCACCGGCCACCCGAGCTTCGTGATGTCCAACAGCTTCGCCAACCAGACCCTGGCACAGATCGACCTGTGGGCGAACAAGGACAGCTACGAGAAGAAGGTCTACCTGCTGCCGAAGAAGCTGGACGAAGAAGTGGCACGCCTGCACCTGGAAAAGATCGGCGTGAAGCTGACCACCCTGAGCCAGGAACAGGCCGACTACATCGGCGTGCCGGTGGAAGGCCCGTTCAAGCCGGACCACTACCGCTACTGATGCCGTGCGCGGTGCCGGCCAGCGGCCGGCACTACCCGCATGCGCTGGGTCGGACCCCTTTCCGCAGGGAAGGGCCCGGACCCCAGCAACGGATGCAGACAGAACGGGCGCCTTCGGGCGCCCGTTCTGCATTGTGGTGCCCGACCACGGATCCGCGCGGCCTGTCACAGAGCCCTAAGAAGGCGCTTGCTAGGCTCTACGCCCCCATGGGCTGCCACCCGCAGGCCATGCGCCGGGACGCAGATACCAAAGGACAGGACATGCCGCGCAACCGTGAACGACTGACCCGGGCCATGAAGCCCCTGATGACCCTGTGCTGGGTGGCCCTGCTGGCCGCCTGCACCCCGCCTTCCAGCGACGCCGGGGCCACCGCGCCGACAGCGGCCACCGGACAGGCCGGCGCCGACAGCAAGGCCGCCAACGTGCCGGCGACGGCAAGCGACAGGAGCGGGGCCTGCGCCGATGCGGCGTCGCCGGTACAGACCCTGATCTGCAAGGACCCGGCCCTGTCCGGCCTGGACGCGGACCTGGGCAAGGCCTTGGCTGCCGCACAGGCAACCCTGGACAGCGCTGGCCACACCAGGCTGCAGGCCGAGCAGCAGCGCTGGATCCAGCACACGCGCGACCTGTGCAGCGACGCACAGTGCCTGCAGCAGGTGTTTGCCGACCGCCTCAAGGTGCTGTCCGCCACGCGTGACGGCCTGGTCGACCAGGACGCCTGCGAAGTGCCCGACGGCCAGCAGCAGTGCGTGGACACGCTGGTCCTGCGCGACCCCAACAGCCAGTTGGCGGCCTTCAACGCGTTGCTGGGTGAAAACGGCCAGGAGGGCCGCCTGCTGGGCTGCACGGCCGCCACCAACATGGGCGGCGGCCCCAACGCCCTGCTGGCGGCCAACTGCACCCAGGAAACCACCGCTGGCAAGCGCAACGTGCAGTTGTGCAGCAACCAGATGGTCGGCCAGTTCGCCCTCGAACCGGCACCGGCCGCGTACGGCACCCAGGCCATCCGCCAGCTGCTCGGCTTCACCCAGCAGCACTGCGCCGGCTGACATCGGCCGGGCGTGCCCGGCTCCTTTTTCCCATTGAAGGACGACGACCATGGCAACGGATTCCACCCTTACCCGCGAACAGCTGTCCACGCTGTTCCTCAACACGGAGCTGGGCGGCAACACCCGCCACCTGGACCACTTCTCCTACGCGCAGAAAGGCGCAAGCACCTACTCGTTCGGGCTGGTGCAGTTCGATGTCGGCGGCAATCCGCAGGCCCGGCGCTTCCTGCGCGACAACGGCTTCACCGCCGCTGACATCGAACTGCTGTCCCAGCAGGGCGGATTGAGCACCCAGCAGCTGGCCGCGCTTGACGCCAAGCTGCAGGCCATTCCCCAGGCGAAGATGGACCAGCTCACCAACGACAAGCTGGACAGTGCCATCCAGCGCGTCGATGAGGCCATCGCCAAGGTGCGTGCAACCAACCCGGCCGCTGCCGATGCCATCGCAGCCAACCCGGAACTGCAGCTGGCCATGGCCGACTATGACAACCAGTTCGGCGGCATGGGCCCGCAGTTCATCAACTATCTGGCCGGCAACGCGGAAAAGCTGCAGGGCGGTACCGTGCAGGCCGGTAATCCGCCGACCCGCGGCGACGTGCAGAACTTCGTCGATGCCACCAAGTACGGCATCCAGTCGCCGGCCGCCGTGACCAGCCGCGATGAGCGCTTCGACCGGGCCATGACCCAGCTGGGCATCACCCCCACCCATGCTCCCTCGCACGGGTCGCCCGGGTCGCCCGGCGGCAACGGCGTACTGATCAGCGGCACCCGGGGCGATGAGGTACAGGCGATGCAGCAGAAGCTGGCGGACTTGGGCTACGTGGGCAAGGACGGCAAGCCGCTGGTGGCCGACCGTGATTTCGGGCCCAGCACCCTGGAAGCGGTCAAGCAGTTCCAGCGGGATCACCACCTCACCGTAGACGGCAAGGCTGGCGGCACTACCCTGGCCGCACTGGATGCGGCCACGCAGCAGCGCGCACAGGCGGCCGAACCGACCATGGCCACCCCAGGCCACGCCGACAACCCGCGTTACCAGCAGGTCGTGGAAAAGCTGGAAGCGCTGGAAGAACAGCGGCGCCAGGGCGGCCTGTCGCCGCTGTTCAATGACCGCAGCCAGCTCGAGAACGCCGCAGGCCAGGTGGCTTACGAGTCAAAGCTGGCCGGCATGAGCCAGGTCGATACCGTGCTGGCGCGGCCGGACAACCAGGGCGTGTTCGCGGTGCAGGGCCAGCTGGGCGATCCCGCCATGCACCGCACTTACGTCGATCTGTCGCAGGCGGTGAACCACAATCTGCAGGACAGCACGCGGCAGAGCCAGGCCCTGGACAACGAACTGTCGCAGCGGCAGACCCAGGAACAGATGCAGACGCAGCAGTCGATGTCGCGCTGATGCTGGATGCGGCCGATCGCAGCCGCGACGGGCGCCTTCGGGCGCCCGTTCTGCGTTGACGCGCGAGTCTCGGTCAAGGCAATACCCCTGCCCCGCGCTAGGATGCGCCCATGACCCCGGCCATCAACCTGCTCAAGCGCGAGAAGATCGCCCATACCGTGCGCAGCTACGTGCACGACGCCCACGCCGAATCGTATGGCGGCGAAGCCGTCGACAAGCTCGGCCTCGACCCGGCCCAGGTGTTCAAGACCCTGCTGGCCAGCACTGAAGCACATGAACTGCTGGTGGCGATCGTGCCGGTCGCCGGCCAGCTCGACCTGAAGGCGCTGGCCGAAGCGGCCGGCTGCAAGAAGTGCGAGATGGCCGCCGCCGATGCCGCACAGCGTGCGACCGGCTACCTGGTCGGTGGCATCAGCCCGCTGGGGCAGAAGAAGCGCCTGCGCACCTTCCTCGATGCCAGCGCGCAGGCATTGCCCACGCTGCATGTCAGCGCCGGTCGCCGCGGCCTGGAAGTGGAACTGGCGCCGGCCGACCTGCTGCGCCTCACCACCGGCCACTACGCTGCCATCGGCAAGGCACGCTGATGCGCTGGCCGTGGTCTGCGGCACCGCCGCCCAGGCTGGAAGACGCGCAGGCCGACGTGCTGCTGCAGGACCTGCTGTCGCGCGACGGCAAGCGCATCACCGACGCCGCACGTACGGTCGCACGGCTGTTCACCGCGTCCTCGCTGGATGCACTGGCTGCGCATGCGGACCTGATCGAACAGCGCTGCCAGGGCATCGCGCTCGGCGGCATGCTGATCAGCAACCAGGCGCACCTGAAGGCGGCCCTGCATCGGCTGCGCTACTGGCAGGCGCGTGAGGGGTGCCTGTGCGCACTCTACCCTTCCTATGTGTTCTTCAACCCTGCACCGCTGCTGGAACAGGGCCACGTGCTGCTGCTCGGACGAGGCGAGGCCGAGGATGGCTGGGGCGAGTGCTACCGGGTGGCCTGTACGTCCTGCGCGCAGCCGTGGAGCGCCACCGAGCGTGAATACCACTACCCATGGTGGGAGTGGAAGACCCTCTGACAGTGATGCAGCCACGCATGGCGTGGAACTATTGCGGTGCGTGTAGATCCACGCCTGCGTGGAAGATCGTCACTCCACGAATTCATACCGCATCGGCATCCGCACGAGAGTCAACGCTGGCACCGTACCCTTCGCATCGGCGCGGCTGAAACGCCAGCCCTGCAGCTCCTCCGTTGCGGCGTCATCCAGCAACGCATGACCGCTGGAGGTCTCCACGATCACGGCCGCAACGCCCCCTCGCGTATCCACCAACCCCTTCAGCACACTGCGGCCGGACAGCCCCTGCCGCATGGCGTCCACCGGGTAGCGCGGCGATACGCCGCGTGGAGGCAGCCAGGAAATACCTTCACCCGCGAACAGGTTCCGGCTGCTGCGTGCCGCGCAGGGCGTCGGCAGGCGCAACTGCAGGGATACCTGCACCTCATTCACGGTCACACGCGCCGGCGCGGCACAGACATGCTGCACCAGCACCTCCAACATCCGCTGCTGCCGACGCAGCGCGTTGCCATTGGCCGCCGTCACTTCAACCACACAGCTGCCGTCCCGCGGCTGCATCGACAGCGCAGTCACGCCCGCATCGCGCAGCCCAGGAAGGGGCGCCAAGGGTTCGCAGGCCATCTCGGCAGATGGCTTCGCGGCCAGTACCGGGGTGGCGGGCAACGTGCCCGCCAGCAACACCAGGATCATCCTTGCGCATACCGCCATGCCTCGCCCTCCTTGGGTTTGCCTGGCCCGATCATAGCGCGCGCCTGGCGCCGGATGATCGGGTCAGCGCCCCGCGGTGCTGGGATCTGACCCGGGCCGGCTACGGCCGCCAGTTGGCGTTGTTCTCCCAGAACTCGACCGAACGCCGGTAGGCCTCGCGGTCCAGCGGCACGCCGGAGCCGCCCTCCTCCACGCCCAGTGCGTTGCGCATCATGGTGATCGGCGCCATCGGTACCTCTTCCGGCTCGGCGGTGTAGATGCAGCCGACGATGCCCCAGTCGGCCTTGATCGGTGAACCTTCCTTCGCCAACTGCCCGGCGCTGTACAGGATCACCACCAGGTAGTTCGCGCGCGGCGACTCCACACCCTCGAACCAGCGCACCAGTACCGGCAGTTCCTCGCGATTGCGCGCTTCGTAACCGCTGCGCAGCTGGTGGCGGTTGGCCTCGGTGACCGGTACCGTCAAGCAGCGCGTGCTGGTCCAGTTCTCATAGACAAACAACTTGCAGAACGGGGCGTAGCCGTCGAGCACCTTCAGCGGTGCATGCGCGTTGAGATGCGCCTCGAACTGTTCGGCAGTGCAGTCCTGGATGGTATTGCCGCGCGGCACGCGCGGGAACAGGCGGGGGCGGGCGAAATCGGTGAGGACGATGGACATGACGCGGCGTGATCTGGGAATCCGCTGCACAGGGTAACCGCTGGCAGCGCCTACAACGCCATCCGCTCGCGCAGCTCCCGCGCCTGCCGTCGCGACACCTCCACCTCGCTGCCATCGTCCAGCGTCAGATCGTAGCCGTCGCCGATGCTGGGCGACACCCCACGGATACGGCGCAGGTTGACCAGTGTGTTGCGGTTGGCGCGGAAGAAAAGATCCTGCGGCAGGCGTGCTTCCAGCGCGCTCAGGCTGCGGGTCAACAGGGCGTTCTGGTCGCGGAACCACAGGCGCGTGTAGTTGCCATCCACCACCAGCCGGCGGATCTCGGAGACCGCCACGAACCAGCAGCGTTCCCCCTCGCGCACGAACACCTGGTCCTGTGCGCCCAGCGTGCTTCGCAGTTCCGACGCCCCGCTCGCCACCACGTCGCGCTCGCGCGCCCGCTCCAATGCTTCCAGCAGGCGCGGCGCCTCCACCGGCTTCACCAGATAGTCCAGCGCATTGGCCTGGAATGCGCGTACCGCGTAGCTGTCATAGGCGGTAACGAACACCACCGCCGGCACCGCCTCCAGGCCGTCCAGCACATCGAAGCCGCTGCCGGAGGGCATCTGCACATCCAGCAGCACCAGGTCCGGCGCCAGTGTGGCGATCGCCGCGCGTGCGGCGGGCACATCATCGGCCTCGCCCACGCACTGCACCCAGGGCAGCGCCGACAACAGCGTACGCAGCTCCTGCCGCGCCAGCCGCGCATCATCAACGATCAACACGCGCAGAACGCCACTCATTGCGCAATCTCCAGCAGGGCCTGCATGCGGTCGCCGACCGGCTGCAGCACGAATCGGCCACGCGTGCCCAGCTGCGCACGCAGGTAGGCCAGGCCGACGCCATGGCCATGGGTGGGTTCGCTGCCGGTTGCACGTGGATTGTCCACCTGCAACCGCAGCACATCATTGGCCAGCGAGGCATGGATCCTCACCTCGCCACCGCCCGGGCGACTGGCGATGCCGTGCTTGATCGCGTTCTCGACCAGCAGCTGCAGCGCCATTGCCGGCAGCAGCGCCTGCGTCGCGCCCGCATCAATATGCCGCAGCACCTGCAGGCGCTGCTCGAAGTGGATCGCCTCGATGGCCAGGTAGTCGTCCACCACCGCCAGTTCCTCGGCCAACGTGACCTGCTCACTGCGGTTGTGCGCCAGCGCCTGGCGCAGCGTGCGCGACAGCCGCGTGACCATGTCGCGCGCACGTTCCGGATCCTCCAGGATCAGCGCGCGCAGATTGTTCAACGCATTGAACATGAAATGCGGGTTGAGCCGCGCACGCAGCGCATCACGTTCCAGCGCACTGCGTTCGGCTTCGGCGCGCAGGCGGGCCAATTCGGCCTGGCGCGCACTGCGCATGCCGTGCAGGCCGGCCCACATCGCGGTCCATAGCCCCAGCATCAGCACGGTGTTGAGCCAGTAGAGCAGGCGTGCGACCGGGCGGAAATCACCCGATCGGCCGCCAAAATCCACCCACCCCAGCGCCAGCGCCGGCTGCAGCACCGCCGTCAGCAGCAGTTGCGCCAGTGCTGCACCCAACAGCACCGCCAGCGCCAGCCGCAGCACCAGCGCGCCCAGGTCCAGCCGCCACCAGTGGCGCCGCAAGGCCAGCGCGCGCAGGCTGCCGCTGATGCCATACAGCAGCACGCCGAGGCCGACGCTGATGAGCGTACTTCCACTGCTGCTGCCGCCACCGAACGCGCCGGTCATGGCCAGGCTGATCACGCAGAACAGCGCCCAGCCGAGGGTGTTGATCAACCAGAAGCGCAGCGTGGAGGTCGATTCGGGCATGGCAATGGCCGGCGGGAACGGAAGGATCAGCGGTGGCTGTCGAGGAACGCCTGCACCTGCCCACGCAGCCACTGCGGATCATCCCACATCAGGAAGTGGTGGCCAGTCGCGCTCAGCTCGATGCGCACGCCGGGCAACGCGGCGTACTGCGACTGGAAGATCGCACGCGCCGATGATTCGGTCGCACCGAGTGCCTGGTAGGACGCCCATGCACCCAGCACCAGCGTGGGCGAGCGGATGGCGGCCACCTCACCACGCAGGTCGGTCACCAGCAGCGAGTACATCGCATCGGCGGTGGTCGCGCGATCGCTGTCATGGCCCCAGCGCTTGAGTTCGGGCAGGCGCGCGATGCTGTTGGTCAGCGGGGCCAGCGCCGCTTCGGCCTGCGCCTGGTAGCTGGCCGGGTCTGCAGCCAGCATCGCAGTGCGCATCTGTTCGGCCATCGGCTGCACGCTCCGTGCGGTCGCCTGCGGGTTCTGCATGCCTGCATAGAACGGCAGCGAATCGACGATGACCAGCGGTCCCAGTGCGTCCGGCTCCTTCATCGCCATCTGCAGCGTCAACACGCCGCCCAGGCTGTGGCCGATCACCGCCGGATGGTCCAGCTTCTGGTCATGCACATAGGCCAGCAGCTGGTCGCGCATGGCCGAAAGGAAATCCGCCGGCCGCGGGTCTGCCGGTGCGGCACCGGCAAACCCCGGCAGCTGCACCAGGTGGCACTGCACGTCCTTCAACGCGCGGCAGGTGTCGCGCCAGACCTCGGCGCTGCTGTTGAGGCCGGGAATCATCAACAGCGGTCGGCCCTTGCCGACCACCTCGACCTGCACCTTGCCGGCCGCCGCGTCGGTGGCGGCATGCGCCGAACCGGAGCCCAGCACGGCCATCGCCATGCCGATCATCGCCAGCCGGGCCAGGGCCTTCATCGCGTACCAGAGTGCCAGGAAGATCTTCATTGTCTGCTCCTTCATCGGGTGGGTGGTGCCGGGATGGGAACAGCGTGCTGCCGGTGCAGCGCCCCCGGTTGAGATTCCGGAGCAACGGCCGGCCAGCAGGGCGAACGGTCGCGCACCACGGATGACCTACCCTCGCACCGCAATCACACATCCATCTTGATGAAGCGATATACTGACCCACACCCGCTGCCGCCGCCCGTGCCATGACTGCCATCAGCTTCGAGTTCTATCCGCCCAAGACCGACGAACAGCGCAGCCAACTGGACCGCGCCGCAGCCAAGCTGAAGGACTACGGCCCCGAATACGTGTCCTGTACCTTCGGCGCCGGAGGCTCGACGCTGAGCTATACCTCCGAGACCGTGCGCCACCTCAACCAGCACCATGGCTTCGAGGCTGCACCGCATCTGTCCTGTGTCGGCGGCACCCGCCAGGAAATCCGCGAGCTGCTCAAGCTGTACCGCGCCATCGGCTGCCATCGCCTGGTTGCGCTGCGCGGCGACCTGCCCTCCGGCATGGGGTTTCCCGGCGACATGCGCTACGCCGCCGAGCTGATCGACTTCATCCGTGCCGAACATGGCGACGCCTTCCGCATCGAGGTCGGTGCCTACCCGGAGACCCATCCACAGGCCTCCGATGCATTGGCCGACCTCAAGCACTTCAAGGCCAAGATCGATGCTGGTGCCGACGCGGCGATCACCCAGTACTTCTACAACCCGGATGCGTACTTCCACTTCGTCGATGCCGTGCGTCGGCTCGGCGTGGAGGTGCCGATCACGCCCGGCATCATGCCCATCGCCAACTTCAGCCAGCTGCGCCGCTTCTCCGAGCAGTGCGGCGCGGAAATCCCACGTTGGATCAGCCGCAAGATGCAGGCCTATGGCGACGACGCCGAATCGGTGCGGGCGTTCGGCACCGAAGTGGTGGCCAAGCTGTGCCAGCGCCTGGTCGAAGGCGGCGCGCCGGGCCTGCACTTCTACACGTTGAACCTGGCCAAGCCGACCACGTCGGTGTTGAAGCTGCTGCACGGCTGAAAGCACGCCATGCCACCGCGATCGGCGCTACCCTGCGTGGATGAACCGGCTTTCCTTCCTGCTGTTGCTGCTGTCGTTGTGCTCGGCATCGAGCGTAGTCCATGCGCAGTCTCCACGCTTGAACCGCTGCACCGATGCGCAGGGGCAGAGCGTGTACACCGACCGCCCCTGCGACAGTGTCGGCGCCCAATCGCGATTGCCACCGCCCGCGCCCACCGGCAGCACCCTGCCGCGCGACACCCTGGGTGCGCGCTGCCCGCGGCGCCTGAGCGAGCTGGTGGACGCACTGCGCACCGGCATCCTCAGCAATGATGTGAACCGGCTGTCCTCGCTGTACCTGTGGGGCGCGGTCTCTGATGCGGGCGCGCAGCGCATCCTCGGCCAGTTGGAATCATTGGCACGGCGGCCGCTGGTGGACGTGGTACCGGTGTATCCGTCACAGGGGCTGGCGTCCTCGCAGGAGGAGGGTCAGAGCCCTGCGGCGCAGGGATCCGACGCTGAGCCGCCGGCTGTGCGCCATCCGGTCGGCCTGCGCCTGGAGCAGACCTTGCCCGGCAGCGTGTCGCGCGCTTCGACAGTGCTGGGGTTGCGGCGGCAATACGGGTGTTTCTGGATCACGCTGTAATCGGGAGGGGTCGGATCGCTTTCCAGCGGAAAGGGATCTGACCCCGAC
>DQIG01000296.1:402-586 GCA_003525885.1 Stenotrophomonas sp. | reverse complement strand
CGGAAAGGGATCTGACCCCGACATCACGCCGGCCACAGCCCGCGGATCGCAGCGATACCCTGCCCACCATGGCGGCGGGCTTCGGCGATATGGCCGGCGCCCATCCCGCCCAACGCGTAGATCGGCAGCGACACCTGCGCGCGCAGTGCGGCGAAGGCCTCCCAGCCCAGCGGCGCCGCCCCGG
>DQIG01000296.1:0-253 GCA_003525885.1 Stenotrophomonas sp. | reverse complement strand
CAGCCCAGCGGCGCCGCCCCGGGATGGCTGGCCGTGGCCTGTACCGGGCCGAGCACCGCAAAGTCGCAGCCCAGTCGCTGCGCTGCCTGCAGCTGCTCCAGATCGTGGCAGGACGCGGCGACCAGTTGTCCTTCCGGCAAGGGCCGCTCCTGCAAGGCCAGCAATTGCTCGCCGCCCAGGTGCACGCCCACGCCCAGTGAGCGTGCCAACGCGATATCGCGGTTCAGCAGCCACTGCACGCCGCGACGACGCG
>DQIG01000297.1:30000-30407 GCA_003525885.1 Stenotrophomonas sp. | reverse complement strand
TTCCTGCTGCCGTCGCTGCTGGCGGCACTGGGCACGCTGTGGTGCGTGGTCGACCTGGGCCGGCGTTTGTGGACGCGGCGGGTGGGGCTGTACGCCGGCTGGGCCCTGCTGTTCGCGCTGCAGTTCACCTTCCAGGCGAAGAAGGCGCAGATCGATCCACTGCTGCTGCTGTTCATCACCCTGGCCAACTACGGCCTGCTGCGCCACCTGTTGCTGGGGCCAAGCTGGCGCTGGTGGTGGCTGGGCTGGTTCTTCGCCGGCATCGGCGTGATCACCAAGGGCGTGGGGATGCTGGCGCTGCTGATGATCGTGCCAGCGGCGATCGCCGCGGCGCTGCAGTGGCCGCGGGTGGGCCTGCATGCGCGCGACGCGCGCTTCTGGCTGGCGCCGCTGGCCTTCCTGCTGGC
>DQIG01000297.1:0-29835 GCA_003525885.1 Stenotrophomonas sp. | reverse complement strand
CTGGCGGTGTCGTTGTGGCTGGCGCCGATGCTGCTGGCCGGCTTCGCCACCGGCTCGGACGAGTACCGGGCCTACATGGACGACATCCTGTTCCAGCAGACGGCGCGGCGCTACACGCATTCCTGGGACCACCACCAGCCCGGCTGGTACTTCCTGGCGACGATGCCACTGATGTGGATCCCGGCGTTCCTGGCACTGCCCTGGGCGATTCCAGCCTGGCGCCGCCGGCTGCGCCGCCGCGACCCACGCTATCTGCTGCCGCTGGCCTGGTGGCTGATGGTGGTGCTGTTCTTCTCGATTCCCGCTGGCAAGCGCGATGTGTACATCCTGCCTGCGCTGCCGATGTTCTGCCTGGTGCTGGCGCCGCTGCTGCCTGGGTTGCTGAAACGACGCGATGTGCAGGCCGTGGTGGGGCTGTTCACCGGGCTGCTGTCACTGGCCCTGGGCCTGGCCGGCGCGATGGCGGTGCTGGGCGATCCGGCCTTCGAGCTGCGCCTGACCCACAGCCGCGGGCTGGCGCCCGGAGCCGTCGACGCGCTGGCCTGGACGATCCTGGCGATGGGTATGTGGGGCGGATTGAGCCTGCTGGCCTGCGGTCGCCGCCGGCATCTTGCGCTGGTGTCGACCCTGGCGATGGTCTGGGTGCTGTACAGCCTGGTCGGCTATCCGCTGCTGAACGATTCCAGTTCCGCCCGCGGCCTGATGCGTACGGTCGGTAGCCGCCTGGGCCCCGATGCCGAGCTGGGGCTGGTGGCCTGGAAGGAACAGCATCTGCTGTTGGCCGACCGCCCCGCAGCGACCTTCGGTTTCGAGACGGACTGGGACGAACAGCTGATTGCGGCCACGCGCTGGCAGCGGCTGGTGCCAGCACGCCGTTGGTTGCTGGTCCACGAATACGCAATGCTGTCGTGTGTCGACCGCAGCCGCTCCGAACTGGCCGGCGTGGCCAACCGGCGACGCTGGTGGCTGGTGCCGGCGGCGGCGGTGAAGGTGCCCTGCGTGGTCACCGCAGAGGAGCGGGAACGTGAACGGCGTTTGCAGGAACATGACTAGCCACCACCATTTCCGCTTGTCCAGTCTGCCCAAGCGGGCCCAAAGGCAGTAAAACAGCAGGCTGGGATGGCCCCCGTCGGTCCGTCCCGTTCTTCCAGCAGATTGCAGCGATACTTCCCGACGTGCCAGCTTCACCGGACAACCTGAACCCTATGGCCGGCGACCCGCTGGGCGTTCCCGTCGGTGGGCGCCACGGGGTCGCACACGCGCTGGCCCAGCTGGGCCTGTTCTGCCTGCCGGCGCTGGTGCTGACCGTGCCGATCAACCTGTTGCCGTATGGTCTGCTGCTGCTGCTCAGCACCCTGCTGGCGCCGGAGCTGCTGTGGCGTGCGCGCGGCATGGCCGGTCAGCCGGTGAAAGTGCTGGCCTGGCTGATGCTGGCGGTGCTGGCGCTCGGCGTGCTGTCGGTGGTGTTGTTCGAGCAGGGCCTGCGCGACGTCGACAATCGTTCGCGGTTCGTGGTGATCCCATGGATCGCGCTCTGGGTCTGCGCGCTGCGTCCCAACCTGCGGTGGCTCTGGTACGGGTCATTGACCGGCCTGCTCGCCACCTTCGCGATGTCGCTGTGGCAGGTGCTGGGCGGCGCCCCGCGTGCGGAGCTGTCCACCAACGCCATCGTGCTGGCCGACATCGTGATGGTGCTGATGGTACTGCTGGTGTTCTGTCGCCCGTCGCGGCGCTGGTCGCTGGTGATCCTCGGCATGGCCGCCGGCTGCGGCACCATCGTGCTGACCGGCAGCCGCGGTGTGTTCGCCGCCTTGCTGGCACTGCTGGTGGTGCTGGCGCTGAGCCTGCGCTGGCGCACCGGTGCGGCGCGCCTGTCGGTGCTGGCCGGCATGCTGGCGATCGGTGCGACCCTGCTGCTGTCGGTACCGGAGCTGCGCCACCAGGTCCGCCTGAGCGAGCTGCACAGTGACGTGCAGCGGATGGAGCTGGGCGACAGTGATTCTTCCGCCGGTGCCCGCGTGGAGCGCCTGCATGTGGCCTGGCAGACCTTCCTCGATCATCCGCTGGTGGGTGTTGGCATCGGTCATTTCGACAGTGCGATGCAGCGCGTGCCGGTCTGCCGTGAGAACCCGGGAGAGGCGCGCTGCCACCTGGGGCATGCACACAACGATGTAGCCGAATGGGCCGCGACCCAGGGTATTCCTGGCCTGCTGCTGTTGCTGGCGGTGTATGGCATCCCGCTATGGTTGTTCGTGCGCCTGCATCGCCGCAGTGGTCGGTCAACCTTCCGTGGGCCGGCCGCAGCCGGCGTCATGCTGGTGATCACCTACGCGTTGTGCGGATTGACCCAGTCGATGTTCGCGCATCAGATGACCGCCAGTTTCTACGTGACCCTGGTCGGTCTGCTGACCGGCCTGTCGATCGTCGAAGGCGCGCGCCACCGGGCAGTCACCGGGGCGTGAGGCGTCGGCGCGCCGGGCAGGGCCCGGCGATCAGGGGTTCGGCGGGTCAGCCACGGCCTGGCCGTTGCCGAGCATCCACAGCATGATGGTCTTCTGGCGCACGTAGTTGGCGCGCACATAGGCGTAGACCAGGCCGTGCCAGCCGTCGCGGAAGCCGCCACGGAACACGAAGCCGCGCCAGAACCGCCACGCCGGGGCCAGTACCAGCTTGCCCAGCGTTGCCCGCTTGCCGCGTGCGAACTCGTGCTCGGCCATCATCCGCGCGTACTTCTCGGTCTTGGCCAGCTGCTGCTGCAGCGAGCGGTACGGGTAATGGACCAGGTCACCGCGCAGGGTGCCGACACTGCCATCAACGCTGGCGGCCTCGTGGATCTCGCGCTTGCCGCGCCAGCCGCCGCGGCGGCGGTCGAACAGGCGCATCACCCGGTCCGGGTAGGCATTGCCATGGCGCAGGAACTTGCCGAAGTACTCCGACAGGCGGGCGAAGCGATAGCCGGCATGGCCGGCGAAGCCACCGTCGCGGGCCTGTTCGATGGCCGCACGCAGTTCCGGGCTGATCCGCTCATCGGCGTCCAGGCACAGCACCCAGTCGTGGCCGGCCTGCTCGACGCAGAACGCCTTCTGGCTGCGGAAGCCGTCGAACGGGCGTTGCAGCACACGGGCGCCTGTGGCTTCGGCGATGGCCACGGTGGCATCGGTGGAGTACGAGTCCACGACGATGATCTCGTCGCAGAAGGCCAGCGAGGCCAGGCAGTCGCCGATGCGGCCGGCCTCGTTGAACGCGATAATGCAGGCCGAGATGCGAGGCCGTTCGATGGGAGCGGTCGTGGAGGACATGATGGCCGGTTACCTGTTGTTTGCGACGGAGCGCTATGCGCTGCCTATTCTCGCCCCGTTGGTGCAGGCCTTGCACGCCTCCGGGCAGGACGTGGCGGCCTGGTTCGAGGACGGCGCGGCCGGCAGCAGCCTGCCGGGGGTGCCCAGCATCGGCCTGAAACAGGCCCTGGCAATGCGGCCGCGCGCCGTGTTCAGTGCCGCCAACTGGGTGCCGACCTTCCTGTCCGGCGCCAAGGTGCAGCTGTTCCATGGCTTCAACGTAGAGAAGCGGGACAGTGCGCGCGGCCACTTCCGGGTGCGCGGCATGTTCGACCTGTACTGCACGCAGGGGCCGGCCACCACCGCGCCGTTCCGTGAGATCGCGGCCCTGCAGGGCCACTTCGCGGTGGCCGAGACCGGCTGGCCGAAGCTGGATCCGCTGTTCCGCGATGATGGTGGCGAGAGCGCCGCGCTGCGAGCGGCGGCAGGAGGGCGTCCGGTGATCCTGTTCGGTTCGACCTTCACCGAACGCCTGAGCGCAGCCCCGCACCTGCATGCACAGATTGCTGCCGACATTGCCGAGGGCGCCCGCTACTGGCTGCTGACCCTGCACCCGAAGTGCCCACCAGAATTGTTCGAACGCTACCGCGCGCTGGCCGGTGCCAATGCGCGCTTCATCGAACCGGAGCAGGTGATGGCCGCACAGCGCGCCGCCGATGTGCTGGTGTCCGATACCTCGTCGATCGTTTCGGAGTTCATCGTCCAGCACAAGCCGGTGGTGACCTTCCGCAACCGCGTGCCCAAGCCGCACATGATCGACTTCGACGACCCGGTGCAGTTGCCGGCGATGCTGCAGCGCGCGCTGCATCCGGATGCGGCGCTGCAGGCGGAGATCGTGCGCTATGCCGATGCCATCCATCCGTACCGCGATGGCCTGTCCAGCGAGCGGGTGATCGCGGCCACCGAGGATTTCCTGTCCGGCGAAATGGGCGTGCTGCGGCGCAAGCCGTTCGGCAGCTGGGTGCGCGACCTGCAGATCCGCAAGGACCTGGGGTATTGGGGCCCGTCGCAGCGCTGATCGGGTTGATGTAGATCCACGCCATGCGTGGATGCACGGCAGGGGGCAGAGCCCTTTCCTGCGGAAAGGGATCCGACCCCGCATCACCAGCGCAGCGTGCGCCGCGCGAGCGCTGCGGCCAGCTGCTCCATCACCTGCTGCGCCTGCGCGTGCGGCAGGTAGTGCAGCGTGAGCGCCACATCGCCATGCGCACCGGCGGTATCCAGCTGCAGGCTGCTGGTGCCAAGCAGCTTGTCCAGCGGTGAGCGCAGCAGGCGCAGGCCCTGCACCTTGTCCAGCTCGGCCCAGCGCCACCATCGCTTCCACCAGCCGCCGCGCACGGCCACGTAGTGGTCATCCAGATACCAACCCATGCGCGCCATCTGCCGACACGCCACCAGCAGCGCCACCGGCAGCCAGGCCAGCACGACCAGGCCCCATGATCCCCAGCGCCAATACGCGGCGGCGGCCAGCAGGGGTACCAGCACCAGCGCGCCCAGGCACAGCCGCCACCAGCCGCGCTGCGGAATGGACTGCCATTGCGTCGGCGGCCACTGCAGTTGAGGCAACAGGTGCTGCACCAACTGCTCGCAGCGCAATGCCGGTGCCAGCGGTGCCAGCTCGCGCAGGGCGCGATCCTCATCGCGCGAGGGTCCGCCGGCAGCGCTGTCGATGCGCAGCTGGCGCAGGCCGAACCAGCGATGCAGGGTGGTTTCGCGCAGCGTCCAGGCCTGGATGCGGCGACGCGCGACACTGCTGCGGGTGCGGCTGAGCAGGCCGGCCGAGACGGTCAGGCGGCGATCCTGCTCGCTGAGGGTGAAGCCGTGATAGCGCAGCAGGGTCAGCATCACCGACAGCGCACGCAGCGCCAGCCAGCCCAGCAGCAAGGCTGCGGCCAGCAGCAGGAAGGCGCCGGCCACGCCTTGATGCAGATGGCTGGCATAACCGAAGGCTTCCCGGCCGCCCCGCTGGATGGCCGCGTCCATCACCGGCCGCGGCACGGTCTGGAACAGCACACCGAAGGCGGCTATCGCCAGTGCCCAACCGCGGTTGGACAGCAGGCCCATGCGCACCACGTCCCAGCTCGACAGGCGCAGCAGCACCTGTTCGGTGCCGGCCTCGGTGATCGAGGGGGCGGCGACAACGTCGGCGGCCTGCGGTGCCTGCCCACGCTGGCGCACCAGTCGTTCCAGCGCCAGCGCCTGGTCCAGCTTCAGCACCCGCATTTCGGCTTCCGGACGCACGCCGCCGGCCGATTCCAGGCGCAGCTCGGCCACGCCGAACAGCCGGTGCAACGGGTTCTGCCGCACTTCCACGTTGTGGATGCGGGCGAACGGGATCTCGCGGCGGTTGCGCGCCAGCAGTCCGCTGCGCACGGTGATCGCATCGCTGCCGATGCGGTAACGGTAGCTGAGGTACTGCAGCACCGAGACCAGCACCAGCGCGGCAATCGCCGACAGCGGAATCAGCTGCGCCCACATCGGGTCGCGGTCGCCGCGCTGGCCGAACACCAGCAGCGCCACCAGTGGCAGGAAGTAGTGGCGCAGCTGCATCAGCAGCACGAACAGCCACGACCACGGGTGCAGGCGATGGTCCTCGCCACCGGCAGGCAGCGATGCGGGCAGGGGCGGCGGCAGGCTCACAGGGCGTCGGCGTCCTGGTCCAGCTGGTGCGAGAGGGTGTCGCGCAGGCGCTCGGCGTCGGCTTCATCCAGGCCGCTTACGGTCACCGCGCTCATGCGGGTACCGGCGGTGTGCACGATCAGCGTGGCCAGGCCGGCGCGGCGCTCCAACGGGCCCCGGCGCAGGTCCAGGTGCTGTACGCGCGATATGGGAATGCGGGTTTCCAGCTGCCACATCAGGTCGCGGCGCAGGCCCAGCCCCTGGGCATCCAACCGCCAGCGGGTGCGGGTCAAGCGTCGGCGGCCGAGCCAGGCGCCGAAGACGATGCCGATCAGCAGCCCAAGGGCGGCAGCCCACAGGGCGCCGGGCAGATCGAAGAACCAGGCGGCCGCGGCCAGTGGCAGGCCCGGCACGAACAGACCACCGAAAGCGCCTTCCAGTGCAGCGAGACGGGCGGCGCGTTGCGGCAGCGACTGCCAGGCATCGGTGGGCGGGGAGGTCAGGGGAACGTCGGTCACGCGGGCTCCGTCAGGCGGCAGGGCGGGCGATGGCGGCCGAGACCGCACCGCGCAGACGGTAGCAGGTCGGCTGCGTTACTGGGCAGCCTGGATCAGCGCGTCGACATCCAGCATGTGGCCAGCACGATCGGCCTTGGTGCGCAGATAGTGTTCGTTCTCGGCGGTGATTTCGCCGGTGACCGGAATGCAGTCCAGCACCTCGATGCCGGCGTTGCGCAGCCGCTGTGCCTTGGTCGGGTTGTTGCTGAGCAGGGCCACGCGCGAAATGCCCAGGCCGTGCAGCATCGCCACCGCACTGCCGTAGCGGCGCTCGTCGGCGCCGAAGCCGAGCTGTGCATCGGCATCGATGGTGTCCAGGCCGTCGTGCTGGTAGCCGTAGGCGCGCATCTTGGCGGCGATGCCGGTACCGCGGCCTTCCTGGTCCAGGTACAGCAGCACGCCGCCGCCCAGTTCCTTCAGCTTGCGCAGGCCGCGCCGCAGCTGGTCGCCGCAGTCGCACTTGAGTGAGCCGAACAGGTCGCCGGTCAGGCACGAGGAGTGCACGCGTACCGGTACCACCGCCGACAGGTCCGGTTCGCCGACGATGATCGCGACCTGGTCGCGCTGGGCCACGCCGCCGCGGAACACCGCGAAGGTGGTCATGCCGACGTCGCGCAGCGGTACCGGCGAACGCGCCACAAGTTCGTAGTCGTGGGTAGCGTGGGCCGCGCCCTCGGCCAGGTCGCAAAGCGCTACTTCAGCAGCGCCATTGAAGGTGCTGTCATCTGCATCCAGGCGCACGGCCACCATCGCCGGCAGCAGCAGGCCCAGGCGGGCCAGCTCCACTGCGCCGGCATCGAAGGCATCGCCCGCCGTCCAGCCGTCCGGCATCGGGCCGGGCTCGCGCAGGTAGCCCAGCGAGGGCAGGGCATCGAAGGCAATGCCGGCCAGCGGCAGGCGCGCGCCTTCCGGTGCGTCCACGCCGAGCACGCGGGCGCGCGTGGCGGTCAGGAACAGGTAGTGGCGCTCGCGTGCGGCACTGGCGAACGTGGCGAAGCTGCTGGCGGTGGCGCTGTCCAGGGCAATGACTGCCAGGCGTTGGCCCTGGCCATCGTGGAGCAGCACCGGGCGACCGGCACGCAGTTCGGCCACCGCGCGTTCGCAGCGGATCGCGGCGGGGTCGCCGAACAGGGAAGAGGCAGCAGGCATGGCGGGACCGGGGGAGGCGGACATCGCAGTCTCTATGGGGGCGCCCGCGTCGTATTCAACGTGGTGCGGCCGCCGGTCGCAGGGGCCGGATGGGCCTGGGTGCGGCCGCCGTCAGTGCGGATGCTCTTCGGTCGCGTACGGGTCTTCCTCGCCGCTGCCCGGTGGCCGCAGCGTATAGCGCTTGTAGGTCCACTGGTACTGGGCCGGGTCACGGCGGGCGATGCGTTCGATGCCGGCGTTCAGGGCGGTGGCCGCCACCTGCGGGTCCGGATCGGCCACGGCCGGGTCGGTCGGCTCGATGTGCAGGGCAAACTCCATGTCCGGCCCGATGCGCTCGCACCAGCCATACAGCACGGTGGCGCCGGTGCGCTCGGCCAGCCGGTTGACCAGGGTCATGGTCAGCGCCTGCACGCCGAAGAACGGCACGAACACGCCATCGCCGGCCTTGGGTTGCTGATCGGGCAGGATGCCGGTGGCGCCGCCGTCCTTGAGCACCTTGAACAGCTGGCGTACGGCCGGGCCCTCGGCGCGCACCTGCTGCACGTTCTGGCCGCCGCGTACCAGCTGCAGGAAGGCGTCGCTGGCCTCGTCTTCCGGCGGCTTGTAGACGATGGCGATCTGCCCGCGCGAGGCCAGCCACTGGTTCAGCAGCTCCCAGTTGCCGAAGTGCGGTGCGGCCACGATCACGCCCTTGCCACTGGCCAGGGCCGCGTCGTACAGGGCTTCGCCGTGGCGCTGCTTCAGGTGCAGGCGCAGGTTGTCGGCCGGTGCCTGGCTCCACAGGCGCAGGGTCTCGATGGCCTGCAGCGCGGTGGAGCGCAGCAGTTCGCGGTGCAGGCGGTCTCGCGCCGGACCGTCCAGTTCCGGGTAGGCCAGCTCCAGATTGCGCCGGGTGACGCGGCTCTCGCGAGCATTGAGACGGACCCACGTCCACGCCAGAGCGTGCGCGAACCCCCGCAGCAGCGGCCAGGGCAGGCGGGCGAACAGGGTGGTGGCGCGGTAGACCAGCCGGGCTTTGCGTTGCGGATTCATCGGCGCCAGTTTAGCCAAGGGCGCTGCTATCGTGGCCGGCCCCGTTCATTGGAAGCCCACGATGCTCGTCCTGATCCAGCGCGTCAGCCAGGCCGCCGTCCACGTCGACGAGGAGGTGGTGGGGCAGATCGGCCCCGGCCTGCTGGCGCTGGTTGGCATGGAGCCGGGCGACACCGAGGCCCAGCTGCAGCGCATGGCCGAGCGCCTGCTGGGCTACCGGGTGTTCGCCGACGAGGCCGGGAAGATGAACCGGTCGCTGCGCGACACCGGCGGCGGCCTGCTGCTGGTCAGCCAGTTCACCCTGGCTGCCGACACCCGTTCGGGCATGCGGCCGAGCTTCACCAGCGCCGCGCCGCCGGACGAGGCTGAACGCGGGTTCAATCGTTTTGTCGGCATCTGTCGTGAAAATCACGCGCCAGGGGTGGAAACGGGCCGGTTTGGTGCCCATATGGTCGTCAGCCTGGTCAATGACGGTCCCGTGACCTTCCTTCTCAGGCCCTGAGCCTGCGGGACCACCGCCCGGCAGGCGGGGCCCCGGGCTGGTATAATGCTACGTTCCCTATTTCTCCCTAGCCGGTGGCGCGAGCACTACATGGCCAACGAACGTCCTGCCCAATCCGAAATCAAGCAACTGATCAGCAAGGGCCTGGAACAGGGCTACCTGACCTACGCCGAAGTCAATGACCATCTGCCGGACGACATGGTCGACCCGGAACAGATCGAAGACATCATCGGCATGATCAACGGCATGGGCATTGATGTCCATGAAGTTGCGCCGGATGTGGAAACCCTGCTTCTCAACGACGGCAACACCGGTAACCGCGAAGTCGATGACACCGCGGCCGAAGAAGCCGCCGCCGCGCTGAGCGCGCTCGACACCGAAGGTGGCCGTACCACCGACCCGGTGCGCATGTACATGCGCGAAATGGGCACCGTCGAGCTGCTGACCCGCGAAGGCGAAATCGCCATCGCCAAGCGCATCGAGGAAGGCCTTTCGCAGGTCCAGGCCGCCCTGGGCCAGTTCCCGGTCTCGGTCGAGTCGCTGCTGACTGATTACGAAGCCCACAAGGAAGGCAAGAAGCGCCTGGCCGAAGTGATCGTCGGCTTCAACGACCTGACCGACGAAGCCCCGGCGCCGGCCGCAGCTGCCACTGATGACAGCGACGATGCCGACGCCGATGGCGACGAGGACGAGGACGATGATGTCGAGGGTGGCGAGGAAGAAGCCGCACCGACCGGTCCGGACCCGGAGGAAGTCGCTGCGCGCATGCAGGCGCTGAGCGATGCCTTCAATGCCTTCAAGAAGGCCGCGACCAAGGGCGACAAGAAGAACCTGCCGCGCCTGCGCGAAGAGATGTCGGCGGTGTTCGTCACCCTGAAGCTGCCGCTGCCGCTGACCGATGTGCTGACCAAGCAGCTGCGCGACACCATGGCGTCGATCAAGGCCCATGAGCGCCGCGTGCTGAACCTGGCCACCGTCACTGCCCGCATGCCGCGCAAGGACTTCATCCGCTCCTGGGAAGGCAACCAGACCAACCTGGAGTGGGTGGAAGACGCACTGAAGCGCAAGCAGAAGTGGTCGTCGGCCCTGCGCGAAGTGAAGGACCAGATCATCGCCGAACAGCAGGCGACGATCGACATCGAGAAGCTGACCCAGCTGGACCTGGAAGAGCTGAAGGAAATCAGCCGTGCCATGGCCTACGGTGAAGCCAAGGCGCGCAAGGCCAAGAAGGAAATGGTCGAGGCCAACCTGCGCCTGGTGATCTCGATCGCCAAGAAGTACACCAACCGCGGCCTGCAGTTCCTCGACCTGATCCAGGAAGGCAACATCGGCCTGATGAAGGCCGTGGACAAGTTCGAGTACCGCCGCGGTTACAAGTTCTCGACCTACGCCACCTGGTGGATCCGCCAGGCGATCACCCGCTCGATTGCCGACCAGGCGCGCACCATCCGTATTCCGGTGCACATGATCGAGACGATCAACAAGTTGAACCGCATTTCCCGCCAGATGCTCCAGCAGTACGGCCGCGAGGCTACGCCGGAGGAGCTGGCCAAGGAAATGGACATGCCGGAAGACAAGATCCGCAAGGTGATGAAGATCGCCAAGGAGCCGATCTCGATGGAAACCCCGATCGGCGACGACGAGGATTCCCATCTGGGTGACTTCATTGAGGACACCAACGTGGAGTCCCCGATCGAGAACACCACCAACATCAACTTGTCTGAAACCGTGCGCGACGTGCTGGCTGGCCTCACCCCGAGGGAAGCCAAGGTGCTGCGCATGCGCTTCGGCATCGACATGAACACCGACCACACGCTGGAAGAGGTCGGCAAGCAGTTCGACGTGACCCGCGAGCGCATCCGCCAGATCGAAGCGAAGGCCCTGCGCAAGCTGCGTCACCCGAGCCGTTCGGAGCAGCTGCGCAGCTTCCTGGATATCGATTGACGGGTATCCGCTGCATATGAAGCACCCGACAGACCCCGCGCAAGCGGGGTCTGTTTTTTTTGCCCGCGGTCGTCCGCGTTGCGCGCGACGGGATAGGATGCGTGTCCTGTTCTTGCACTGGTCAATGGAATGCCGATGAAACTGCCGATCCTGCTGCTCTCGCTGTCACCGCTGGTTGCCTGGGCGGATACTCCACAACCACCGGCGTGCAATGCAGAGAGTTTCTTCAGCAGCCAGTTCGACTATGCCGTGGGTCGCGTGGTCGACGCCGGGCAGGTGCTGCTGCTGGGCGAGGCGCAAGGCTGCCTGGACGAGGAACGGGATGGGTGCCGCAGTGGCGAGGAGATGGAACCGGGCACCGGCCTGGTGATCGGCGATAGCTGGAACAGCTACTACTGCGTGAAAGCACGTTCGCCGAGCAAGGAGGTGGTGGGCTGGGCGCCGGAGTCGCGCGTGATGAAAACGAGCAACTACGTCGCGACCAGCCCGACCGATTGGGTCGCCCATTGGGAACGCAGTGACGGAAATGCCATCGACATCGCAGCCAAGGGGGACGCATTCGAGCTGAGCACACGGGAGGGCGGTGAGGGAACGGCACCGCGGCTCCTGGGGCGCGCTGCACCGGAGGAGGGCGAAGATGTGCTGTATCTGCGCCAGGGCCGTTGCACGACACGTGTACTGCTGCGCGGCACCGACCTGGTAGTGGCCGACAACGGACAATGTGGCGAGCGCGAGCGCCGCCTGCGCGGTGAGTACCACAACCGTGCGCCGTTGGATCGGTTGATGCAGCGCTTGGGGCAGTAGTGGCGCGCAGTGGAAACCCTTTGCCGGCCTCACTACACTGTGAGGCTGCGCCGGGCCTATAGCTCAACGGTTAGAGCAGGGGACTCATAATCCCTTGGTTCCAGGTTCGAATCCTGGTGGGCCCACCACATTGACGTCCAGCAAAGTCCGGGGATGTCCAAGAGTGCTAGCAGAATGGGGTTTTTAGGCTGCTTGACCGTCCATCGGCATCCGTCGGCATCCACTTGCATCCGCAAAAAAAGTGAGTCAGGCTGTGAGTCGAGGGTAGGTAATTCCCGACCCTGACTCACTGGCGGATGACTCACATGCTCACCGACACCAAAGTTCGCACACTGAAGCCCAAGGCAGCGGCCTACCGTATCGCTGACTCCAATGGGCTATGCATTGAGGTGCGTCCAACAGGGTCGAAGGCTTGGCGGTACCGCTATAGGTACGCCGGTAGGGCCAGCATCGTCACCCTCGACGAGTACCCCTCAATGTCGCTGCAGGCTGCTCGCGTCGAACGTGACCGTCTACGTGCGCTGCTGCGTGGCGGAGCCAATCCCGCTCAGGTGGCAAGGGTCGAGAAGGCAGTGCAAGGAGAGCGCGCCGTAAACACCTTCGGAGCTATCGGGTTGGAGTTGCTCGCCAAGCGAACGAAGGAGGGACTTTCCCCTGGATCGGTCGTGCGCGAGCGTCGGCTGATCGAAAAGGATCTGGCTGGGCTGGCTGATCTGCCTATTGGGGACATCACTGCTCCGGTTCTGCTGGCTGCGCTTAGGAAGCTGGAACAGCGAGGCGTAGTCGAGACTGCCCATCGGGCTAGGGCCCACGCCGGCCGAATCTTCCGCTACGCCATCGCTACGGGTCGTGCTGATCGGAATCCCGCTCAGGACCTCACAGGAGCGCTTGAGCAGCCTCAGACCAAGCACTTTGCCAGCGTGACCGACCCTGCCGTTATAGGTAGCCTTCTGCGCGCGCTGTGGGGCTACCAGGGGGCATTGGTCACACAGGCCGCGCTAAAGCTCGCTCCGATGCTATTTGTCCGTCCCGGGGAGCTGAGGCAGGCGAAGTGGGCTGACATCGACCTCGATGCTGCAGAATGGCGCTACGTCACCAGCAAGACCAAGACTCCGCACATCGTTCCGCTCTCGAGCCAGGCCGTGGAAGTGCTGAGGGACCTGCATCCCTACACCAAACGCAGCGAGTTCGTGTTTCCTGGGGTCCGTAGTGCCCAAAAGCCCATGAGCGAGAACACGCTGAACGCGGCGCTGCGGAATCTTGGATTCGACTCAGACACGATGGTGGGCCATGGCTTCCGAGCGATGGCAAGAACGGTGCTGGATGAAGTGCTTGGCTATCGCCCGGACTACATCGAGCATCAGTTGGCGCACGCCGTGAAGGACCCACTTGGGCGTGCCTACAACCGAGCGACCCACCTGCCGGAGCGCAGGAAGATGATGCAGGCCTGGTCCGACTACCTCGACCAATTGCGTGTTGCGGAACCGAACGTGTTGGCTTTCACAGCCAAGCGCGCCTAACCGCCAGAGAAAGGCCTTTAAGGAGGGCCGGTCAAAGAAGCACAGCCGCATAAACAAAGCGGCCGAGAAAGGGGCTGGAACCCCTAGCTCGGCCTACCACCACCGACTATTGGAGAGTCGATCATGGATAGCGTGAGTATAAGTGCTGCGTCCGAGAGAGCGCATAAAGATCCCAGCGGCCGTGAGCCGGTCATTCAGGCCCGCGACCCGATTGACGGACTCTTGGCAATGGGGGTGGCTCCCCGCTTGCTCATCTCCCATCAACTCGTCTGCATGGACTGGTTGGCCGTGCACCGCCGAGACAAGTTCTGCCTGTGCTACCACGACAGCACGGGCGCAGTCGTGTCGGAAATGGTGAGCGCCGCCCAGCTTCTCACTCGTGCACAGGAGATCGGTTGGCGGCCCGTCGAGGACCCGATGGAGCCTAGCGCGGGTTGCCACCTATTCGAAGAGGCTTCGTACAATCTTCGGCGAGGCATTCACTGGTATGCGAGTGCTTACGACGATACCGACGAAATGCTTCCTCTTGGCTTTCCTGAGGTGGCGCTGATCGCGGGCCGAAAGCGGCAGCGTCGCCGCGATGCGGCAGCGGATAGACGCTTCAAGCGTACACAGCAGGAGACTGCCAAGCGGGCACGGGAGAAGACAAGGCGAAGTCTCGAGAGGCTTGCGGAAGACCTGCTGCGTAATCCACCTTCCGATGGCCCTGAGCTTAGAACAATGGCCCAGGCGAGACGCGCGGCTCGCGATCTAGTAAACGACACTATCGCCCACCTGAGCGGCCCTAGGTAGGATGTCGGAAGCTCGGAAAACGCGGGACCTTCAGATATCGTGTAGTAATTGTTTCGCAGAGTTCCTCGAAGGCTTGGATGCAGTTGTTTCGAACCGACTGCAGCCTATTCCAGTCACCGCGCCAAGGGCATCACTCATGGTCATGAGCAAGATTTTTAAACTCAAGAAATGGTTGACGTTGGATGATGCCGCAGCTCATTTAACACGCGCACTCGGCGAGGATGTAGCAGTGCAGGATCTCTTGCAGCTATCGGTCGACGGCCACCTCGCTCTGTCGGTAGAGCTGGTCAATCACGGGAGCGCCCAGCTAGGCAGGGCCGTTCCCACAACTGAAGCTAGCTTCGAGATCATTCGCGGCTCGGGGACTCCTCTTTCTGAGCGCCTTCAACGACTGGCCGAGAGCGCGGCGGCGGTATCGGGTGACGCCGAACGTAAACAGTGGATTGAAGCGAACCGAGATAAGGTGGCCGAACTTGGCGCTTTCATCGGCCTTACCGGGGATCCCCTCGATGATGACACGGTTATTGATTGGGAGCGTCCGATCAAGTCTATCCACGGGCTATGGGACATCCCGACATTCGGCGGTGCCCGACTTGACGTGTTGCATCAGTTGCAGTGCATGATCGGCGGCCCAGAAATAACTTTGACGGCTATGGTCGGTGCGGTCCTAGTGAGTCCAGACGGGTCCCGTTACGCGAGACTGATGCAACACATGTCGGAGAACCCATATACGTCCGATGGCAACGACCTTGACAAGTATCCAAGGCGTGATCCGAATAGCTACTACCCTCGTAGCGGACTTCCCGAGGATGCCCTGCTCGTTGTTCGGACGGACGCCCTTAACTCGTTCTTGAGATCTCTGGAATCCGAGGAGAGCGGCATATCGCGGACAAGTGACGAGCTGGGAAGCAGGGAGAAAATTGGACTGCTGCGCCTGATTGCTGGCCTGGCGAAGGTAGCTGGCATCGACCTACGAAGTGAAAAGGCGGCGGTTCAATTGGAGGCTGCCGCTGCCCACTTTGACGGGCCTGCTGAGAAGACAATTCGTAAGCACCTTAAAATCATCAGGGAAGTCGTGCTCAAAGGGGCGTAGAACGGTAGTTACCGTGGCGACTGCGGTAGTTGCCGCATAGACCAACTGTAGAGGCATAGTTTGAGTGCACCCGCCGCTTCTAGCGGCCCCACGGTGCAGTCAATGGATACATATGGACATCGGGACTTCCGGCCCTTCATTCCGGAATGCGCGAAGGTAGGAATCGGTCGCTCCAAGGCATATGAGCTGGCAAAGGCCGGTCTGCTTGAGACAGTCAGCATCGGCACGCGTCGATTCGTCTACCTCGATAGCCTTTACACACTACCCGCACGGCTCGCTGCGGCCTCCACGGAGGTGGCAGCGTGAATGGGTTCAATTTTTCCTGCCTTAATCGGGAGCAGTCGGCTCTTCTGGATGCGGCTGGTTGGACGGCCGGCTGCGCTCGTCCAGCCCCTACGCGGCGCGCCGTCAGGGAGCTGGTAGAGCGTGGGCTCATTGAGGCTTACCCCGCGACGCATGAGGACGACCACGGATCGTACAAGGTGGTCGAGTACTACGTCCCGCAAGACGTTCAGCGCGCCTGGCAAACATTGAGCGCCTCAAGGGAACAGGAGATTGAGCCAGAGGATCGGGAGGAGGGGCAGCTATGACGGAGCAGGCTATTGGTCAGCTTGTGCCACACGCGTCATCTGGCCTCCTTGTCAGCCTTTCCACCGGACGAATCTTTGACTCGGATGGATTAGAGGTAGGGATCCAGGCGTCTGACACCTATGTACGGGTACTCAAGCGCACGAGCGCCAACGGTCGCCTTCGGACCTGGTACGCGCATCGAGTGGTCTGGGAAGCTGCTAACGGGGCTATCCCTGAGGGAATGCAGATCGATCACCTTGACGCCGATGCAGGCAACAACGCGCTATCCAATCTTGACCTTGTCACCCCCCAGCAGAACCGAGAAAGGCAGGCCCTGCGCAATTTAGTTAGCTACGGCTGCCGATCCACCTACTGCAAGTTGACCCCTGAGCAGGCATCGGCAATCCGCGATAGCGCAGGCTCCGTCCCTCCCAGAGTTTGGGCGCAACGTTTAGGCATTAGCCCGCGAACGGTCAGGGATGTCCGATGTGGTCGGACATGGGCGCATCTCGCGGGCGCTGCCGGAAAGAAGAAGACGCGGCGAAGGAAGGCCTGAGCCGCCCTCTATCTATTGCCCTTGGGGGGTATATGAATCGAGCGTACAAATGCAAGCGGGTGCGTCTCATTGGCCGGGGTAAGGGCTATGGGAGGTGACCATGCTCTTGCTAAAGCAAACCAGCGGAATCGATTTCGGAACAAAGGGCGGAGAGATGGCCCGCCGTTTCTCTCAATCGAGCATCGCATATCCGACTCAGAAGAGTTCGGCAGCCTATCAGGTTACGGTGCCAAACTCCTCCTTGAACTGGCGCGACAGTATCGACCTGGGCGCAACGGCGATATCAGCATTCCTTGGTCAATGCTCAAGAATCGGGGATGGAGGAGCCAAGCCACCGTCCAGGCTGCGAAACGCGAGCTTATTGATGCCGGCTGGATCATCGAAACACGCAAGGGAGGGCGCAACTGCTGCAGTCTCTACGCCCTTACCTATTACAAAATTGATGAGTCTCACAAGCACCAGGAGCCACCCACAAATTTGCCCCCAAACCTCTGGCAGAAACAGAAGCGGTAGTCGCTATGTGATGCAACTTGGTCGCTATATGGGGCAGTGGCGGGCGCCCTTGCTACACATACAGACCAATTTGGTCGCTATGTGTAGCAGTCAGGGACTTATCCACATCCCCCGTTGGTCGCTATGTGCACACCTATCTAGATATCTACCATGCGGAGCTTGCTCTTCGCAGCTTCAGATCTTCTTGAAGCTTTGGCCTGAGGAGGGTGCCCCTTGAACCAATCGGCACATTACCGAACCAGGTCTAAGCAGGTTCTAGCCCCGGAAGCTTCCAGTCCCGCCAAGCCTTGGAAAGAGGGGTCAATCAACGTGGATCGGGCTTCTCGGGCGTTAGCTGCTGCATTCGGTTGTGGGCCCTGCATGGCGGTGTCGTGGCAGGCGTCGTGGGTGGAGTCCTTGCCAGATGAGGAGGGGGCCTTTGATCCCGATGGGCTCGCTATTCACGCGCGAGGAACGGTGGTGCAGGACGCTAGGAGATATCTCCCCTCACATGCAGCCTCCAGGGCCATCGCACTGCGCGGCCTCCGTGCGGCAGCTCGTTCCTTGGCGGAGGACTTTGATTGCAAGGCGAACATGCGTGCTGACGCGTGCGCCACGCGTGTACGCCGCATGCGACGTTGGGACAACCATAGGTTTGCGGGCACCGTAGTCATCCCTGCTGTGAGGCCGGTGCGCCCGGTATTACTGGCGCTATCCGAGGCATCACTTGATGGACCGCTCGAAGCTTGGCTGATGGTCTACGCCACTCAACGGATGGAGTTTTGGCCCAAGGTTGAGATGTACCTGACGGCCATGGGACATCGGCCGGAAGTAGCACGAGAGGCGGCGGCCAAGCTTCTGAAGCCTAAGGAGGCTCGAAGCTATAGAGATGGTGCGCGCTCGTTCCGAATGCGAGAGTCCACGTATCGAGAACTGGTGTGCAAGGTACAGGCCATTCTGTGGGACTGGCTGGAGCGAGCTTGCTACGCGCTTCTGGAAGAGTTGGGCGAGAGCAGTGGGTGGGAAGTCGGCGAGGGGAAAGCGCTCGATCTATCGATGTGAGAGCCGGGGGAGAAAAGACAATCCTTCCTGCTGGGCTATTGCTCAACGACTTTCTTGCCCGGGAGCGATTTACACCCGCCAAACGCCATAAGTAATAGGGGCTCTACTACCCAAGGGCGGGCTCCTGGGCGGCGTCATCGAGTGGTGACGCCGCCCATTCCCATCCGGCGTATGAGACGCCCTAGAAGCACAGGAAGCAAATGAACTCCTACATTAACAATTTCTTCGGCAGGGTCACGCCGAGATGGCAGGGCCTGTCCGAGAAGGACCAAGGCGCGGTTGCTCGCCAGAGCCTGCTATCCGCTGGACTTGCCATGCTCCGGCCGACCGGAGGCAACTTTGGCGCCGCACTGGCAAATGGCATCCAAGGTGGACTTCTCTCAGCCAATCAAGGCGTGAGCGATGCCGAGAACGCCCGCTACAAGGACGAAATCCTCGCTCGGACTCGCCAGGGAATGCTGCGGAATGCGGCCATCGAAGAGGCTCAGCGAGGCGTACTTAACCCTGACGGATCGCTCAATGAGGGCTCATGGAGTCAGTGGGCAAGTGTCGACCCCGTTGGCGCCCAGGAGTTCCGGCAGAAGGTGAGCCCGAAGGCGAAATGGGAGCCGGGCCAGATCGGCTATCGCGACCCGAAGACGGGTAAAGAGGGGCTGCTGGATGTCATCCGCAACACCGAAACCCAGGAATACCGGGATCTTCAAGGCAACATCATCAGTGAAGGCCTTCTTGGCTCAGGAGCCGCTGCACCGCAGTTGCCGAGTGCAGGTCTTCTGTCGCCGGCTGCAGCGCCGCTACAGATGCCCAGCGCGGGGCTTCTTGGTTCTGACGTCATTCCAGGCTTGGAGCAGGCCGTGATGCAGGTTGAGTCGGGAGGTAATCCGGCTGCGGTGTCCAGCAAGGGCGCGGTTGGCACCATGCAGACGATGCCTGGCACTCTGCGCGATCCCGGCTATGGCGTAACTCCAGCCCGCGATCAGTCTGCTGCGGAGCAGGAGCGAGTTGGAAAGGACTATCTCGGGGCCATGCTTCGCCAGTACGCAGACCCGCGTGCCGCGCTTGCCGCGTACAACTGGGGGCCGGGCAACGTCGATAACGCCATGCGTGCTGCTGGCGGAAATGTGGATGCCATGCTTGCATCTGCTCCGGCAGAGACGCGTGCCTACGTCCCGAAGGTGCTTGCGCAGGCAGGCCACGCTAGGCGGCCGGGAACCGCGGGTCTGGAAATTGGCTTCAGACCCGATCGTTCGGCTCGTCAGGTGGAGCGCCAAGCTCCGTCTGGCTACCGCTTTAGTGCCGATGGCTCACAGCTAGAAGCTATTCCTGGCGGCCCCGCAGACCGAAAGAACAATCCTGCCCCAGGGGATCTGGCTCAGGCGGAACAGGCGCTGCGGAAAGAGTTCATCGCCCAGACCAAGGTCCCCCAGACGGTGGTCAACTCTTACGAGCAGATCGCTCAGGCCGCGAGGAATCCATCTGCACAGAACGATCTTGCGCTGATCTTTTCTTACATGCGCATGCTTGATCCCACTTCAGTGGTTCGTGAGGGAGAGTTCGCGAATGCTCAGAACGCTGCTGGCGTTCCGGACCGCATCCGCAACGAGTACAACAGGCTCCGAGATGGTCAACGACTGAACCCAGAGCAGCGAACTGGCTTTGTTAACTCCGCCAAGGGACTGCACGACCAGGCAAAGTCGCAGATCGACGCCTATCGAGAGCAGTACTCAGGGCTGGCACGGGAGTACAACTACGCGCCGGAACGTGTGGTGGGTAGGGCCACTGCATCCAGCGGTGCAGCAGCACGTGGGGCCTCCGCAGTTCCCCCAGCGGCGGTGGACTTCCTTCGGAAGAACCCCAACATGCGTGCCGCCTTCGAGCAGAAGTACGGTGTTAGCGCAGATGACTACCTGAGGTAGCCAATGGAAAGAAATCCATTTGATCAGTTTGATGCCCCATCGGGTGCTTCTTCGACCGGGCAGAACGTCTTTGACCAGTTCGACCAGCCCGATGAGATCGTGACGCTCCCTGCCGTACAGGCCGCCAAACCCGATTTCAGCGAGGTAGCTTCCAGCTGGGATAGCACCGCCGAGTTGCCAGGCAACGCCCTAGGTCGGTGGCTGGGCCAGTACGGCGGGCGCCAAGTTCTTCAAGGCGCTGGCGGCCTTCTCGGTGCCGTTGGCGGTGACGCTTTCAATCACTATGTCGTGGATCCGATTCGGCGCCGCCTGCACGAACCTACGGAAGAGGACATCGCTACGGGGCGGGACAGCTTCGTTCCGACTGCCCCGTATCGCCAGGTCGGCGAACAGATTGCGGATGAGTTGGGCATGCAGCGGCCCCAGACAAAGGCGCAGCGCATTGTTTCAGACATCGGCGAAGGGCTGACTGGCACCGCACTCACCTTGGGGGCAGGCTCAGCGGCTAGCGGTGGCAGAGGGCTTGTCCAGACTGCCGGCGAGTTCTTTGCCGCAAATCCTGTCCTGCAGACCGCTGCCACTGTGGCAGGCACAGGCGCAAGCTCAGCCGTTCGTGAGGCGGGTGGTGGTACTGGTGCACAGGTAGCCGCTGGGCTGGCTGGTGGCTTCGCCCCGGGCGTCGCGTCGGCGCTTCCTGGCATGCGTAGCGGCATCGTTCCGCAGGCTGTCGCGGATGCTACCCGTGGAGCGCTGAGGGGCCGCAATGCTTCGGGTGAGCGCGTGACCGCCCAGGACGTGGAAAGGGCGATTTCCGATTTCGCGGCAGCAGGTACTTCACCGAGTGTGGGCCAGGCAACGGGCGGGCGGTTTGCCCAGGCTACAGAGACCATGTTGGGCAACGTTGCTGGCGGTGCTGGTCCGATTTCGCGTCTTGCGCGGAACCAGGTGGATAACGCTAACGCGGCGATTGGTCAGTACGCGGCGGAACTCTCTCCACGCGGCCGAGCAATGAGTCCAGAGCAGGCAGGACGTACCATCCTAGAAGGAATTGAGGGGAAGAGCGCTGCCGCCTTTGTCCCCAAGTCAGCCAAAAGGGCGGAAGAGCTTTACGGTCGAGTCTCGAAGCAAATTGCACCGGATGCACGGGTGCCTGTGGAGAACACGCAGAGGGCGCTGGCCGATCTGAACGCCTCCATCGAAGGTGCCCCCAACGTTGCGCGTCTATTTCAGAACGCCCGCATTCGAGGAATCGGCGGTGCATTGGACGAGGACATCAGCGGGATGGAGGCGGCATTGCAGCGCCCGGATGTACAGCGCCAAGCAGAGCAGCTGAAACAGCAGCTTGAAGGGCAGGCGCAGCGGGCAGCTGCGGAGAACGCGCGCCTTCAGTCACTAGGGATGCGCGGCTCGCTTCCCGTTCTGACGCCTCAGCAGATCGACGAGCAGGTTGTAACTGCCGTATCTGGAATGGCCGACAACCAACTGCCGTATCAGGCGCTTACCAAGCTCCGCACGCTGGTTGGGCGAGAGCTTGATAACTACTCTCTGGCTGACAGCGTTCCCAGGGACAAGTGGAAGACGCTCTATGGGGCACTTACGAAGGATATGGAGGCCGCCGCCACGACGCCCGAAGCGCGGCAGGCTTGGAGTCGGGCAAACGCCTATTACGCGGCGCGTAGCAATCGAATCGACGCCGTAGCGCATGTGGTGGATAAGAGCGGCGGACCGGAGGCTGTTTACAGGGCGGCGTTTGGTAACACCCGAGAGGGTGCGACCACGTTGCGATCGGTGATGCAGTCGTTGCCTAAGGACGCTCAGCGTGAAGTATCAGCGTCTTTCATCCGCCGCATGGGCCGGGCCACTGGCAGTCAGCAGAATGCGGACAGCGACGTCTTCAGTATGGAGACGTTCCTCACCAACTGGGCGAACATGAGCCCTGAGGCGAAGCGGGTGTTGTTTGACCGTCATGGCCTCGGTTTCCGGCAGGACATGGACAGGATCGCCAGGATGACGGATCGAATTCGGCTGGGAAGTTCGGTGTTCCGCAATCCCTCAGGATCCGCTCGCCTGATCTCCCTGATAACTCAGTCGGCTGGCACTGCGAGCAGTGCCGGTAGCGCATTGGTGGCGGGTAGTCCGCTGCTGGCTGCAGGGATTGTCTCTGGCTCGATGGCGCTGGCTGGTGGCTTGAATGGATTGGCCCGCCTTATGACCAGCCCCGGCTTCGTGCGCTGGGTTGCGCAGAACGGCGAGAAGCCAATTGGTGAGCTGATACCGCAGGCGCGTTTGCTGCGGGATATTGCAGAGCGGGAAGACAACCCGGATCTGGATGCGTTTGCAGATCGGCTTGAGGCTACGAGGCCACAGCGAAGCCCGTAAAGGCGAGCACTACCAAGCCCGCCAGTAGAACGGGGACTGCGATCAGCAAGCTGGCAAAGGCAAGGCCGTATAGGCCGCCCTTCCGTCCATCAGAAACGCGGTCGCTTTCCAGCGGCTGCGGCAGGGGATAGCGCGTCTTTTTCCAGGCGTCCATTTCCCGTCCATCGGAGAGGTGTGGGGTCAGGATACACCTGGCCCCGCTGCTCAAACACTTAAAAAATGAATGGGCCCGGCAGGCGCCCAAGGAGTATGTAATGGCAGGTTCAAGAGTTCCGGCGTTCTTCGTAGGGGCGCGCAATCGCTTTGTTAACGGGGCGGTGCCGGGAAACGTCTTTGACGCTCGCGGCAACTATATGGGCAACGGCGGCAGGGCGGCTATCGCCACCGGCCTCAAGTTGCTCGCAAACGCGTTTGTTCCCGGAACCGGTTTGCTGGTGGACCGAGGGCTATCCGGCTGGGTGAACCGAGGGGCTGACTACGGTATCGGTGGCCCAGTCATGGAGCAGGTTGATATCCCGGGTGCTCCCTCGTCGAGCCGAGCATTCACTGCGCCCACGCCTTCGCAGATGACAATGCAGAACCTGGGCCTAGGCGCCCAGCGTCCAGGCGGTAACTGGTACGGCTACACGGGTGGAGCTGGCTCTATGGGCGGCTTCGGCAATACCCAGTTCGGCAATGGGATGGCAAGCATCGGCCAGTGGAACCCTCAGAGCGCGTGGGGCCAGCAGGTAGCGGCTCCGACTGGCTCGAACCTTGGTCTGGGCAACAACGTTGGCGGCTTCATTGGAGGCGGCTCAGGCGGCGGTAGCGGTCAGTCAACGGGTGGCGGCATGCCGGGCATCGTGGGCGGCCGATTCGCAGGTAGTAACCCCGTGGACTACAAGCGCAGTTTCATCACGACCAAGAAGGCTTAGGAGGCCGGCAATGACTGCTCCCTTGTCACCCTCAGCGGTGAAGGGCATCGCCGCAGTGATGCTTCGAGCCAACGCGGGGCAACGCGTCTACCTAGGCGGTTTGGACGTCACTGAGATGGCCGCCAGGCTCCTCCAGCGACACGTCGAGGAGGTCGGTCTGGACGCAGCGGACAAGAGCTTCCGAAAGCACGGGTTCACATTGGTAACAACTGAAAACAATAGGTGAAGGCTATGGCGTTCAAGCCAGGACAATCGGGCAACCCGAGTGGCCGGCCCAAGGTGGATTTTGAGGTGCGTCAGTTGGCGCGAGAGTACGGCCGCGAGGCCATTGAGAAGCTAGTGGCGATCATGCGGGGCGATAACGCGGCCCTCGCCAAAGCAGCCAGTGAGGCGCTACTGGATCGGGGCTATGGCAAGCCGGTCCAGTCAGTTGGGGTAGACCCTGATTCGGATCCGGTGAGGGTAATCAAGGTGCAACTGGTGGCGGCGACGGCAGACGCCGAATCGGAGGACGTCTGTGGCTGATGACCAAGAGGCAATTTCTACTGTAGAGCCAGATGGCTCCCCCGAGACTTGGGACGGGGTGACCTACGAGGTTTTCGCTGCCGAAAGACAATGCCTGCCTGAGGATTTCGAAGGCCGGATGCAGGTGGCTACCGCTGCCATTGGAGCCCCTTGGAGGGCCTATGCCCTTCATGACGGGCGTTGCCCAATCCTGGTGGGGGGGCAACTGCCAATGCGGGCTGGTGAGCTATTTCAGCAATGGACGCTGGATTGCAGGGGTCGACATGTTCCATTCGGTCCAAGACATCTTCCCACTGCACTAGCCTTACTTCCGTGTCTCCTTGCAGACGTGCATATCCCACTCCTTTTCGTATCGGCAGCCGACGCCACACTCGTAGCTCCCGAAGTCCTTGGACCGATGCTGGAAGGCCAATTGCCGCAGAGCGCCAATAGATGCCTCTTGGCACTGCTCGAAGGACTCGTAGTGGCCGTAGATCGCCTTCGATGCGTCTTCAGCAGCCAATGACTTCCCAGGGGGGTACACGAAGGCCGTCCAAGTCTCTGGCTGCTTGGTGCAGCCGCCAACGAGGATGAGGACGGCTAGAGCGGCGAATGGCGGCCAGGAGATGCCTAGAAGGTGGCGTTCGGGAGGCGTGATGAGCACCAATCGGGAGCCTTGGCGAGACGTGATGGGACGGAGAGCGTAAGCTATGCAGAAGCATAGTGATCGCATGTGCTGCGTAGGGATCGGGTCTCTCAGGAGGCCTCTCGCGGTCTCGGCCATTTGGGGATTCCCAGATAAATCAGTGAGTTGGGCGCTGGCTTTCGTATAAGACCCTGAACATTGTCCCTTAGTTCATGAGTGTGATGAGCGTCACAGTACGGCTTAACACATCACCCACACGTTGTACCTTAAAGTACACACGACCGAAGTAGACGGTCGGCCAAACCGCAGCAGTCCTCTGCGGCCATATCTAGGAATTTAGGAAGAGAAGAGGTGCGTATGAAGAACGGTTTCGGCGAAGGCTAAGGACGTCTGTTACTGCAGGCAATTAGTCAATAAATCTCTACAACAGCTTCAAAGAGCCCCCTTCGATTGTCGTTGGGGGCTCTTCGTATCAAGGGGATGGAGCAGAAATGAGCAACAAGGATGTTAAGCGCGACAACTTGGTCTCGCTGATGTACGGGGAAGTGGGGAAGCCGCTCTGCCAGTCGGCAGATCCTGTTAGTTGGTTCTTCTTCGTAGCATTCTTGGTTACCAGTGGGATCTCAGTGCTTACACACGTTTTCGGTGCTTCGCCGGCAACTGCTGTGGTAGATGCCAGCGCCATGCAGAATTGCGCGGATCCTCTTCTGAACTGCGCACTGCGCCAGAACCCTTCCGTGGCCGGGGGGTGGGTGCATTTTTATGCTCGCTATTTCCTTGCGTTCTGGTATGTGCCATGGCTTCTACTCGTCCTTGCTACTATCGGGCCGCTCTTCAATATCGCCCGCGTGCGTAAGGAGCCTCCGCTGGGAACCTTGATCGGAGTGGGCGTTCTTCACTTGCTCTCATTCATTGTGATCAGCATGGTTGTACTCATCCACTACAAGCGACCAGAGGCAGTAACAGGCCTTATGGCAGCCTTTGTGGGTGCAATTATGGTTGGCATCGGCTGGGTCGTTCAGCATCAGAGCAGTGCGAGGGCATCCAGGCGGGCGCACACCTTCACGATTCTCATGCAGTCGCGTCTTAGCAAAGAGTTCCAAGAGCATGTCAAGACTCGGCAGGACTACTACTATTCCGGATGCAAAATTGAAGCTAAGGACGCTCCTTTGGCGACAAAGGCCGGAATCAAGGAGAGGCTAAAGTCCCTTGAAGATCATCGTGAAAGAGAAATCGCGCAGGCAAAGACAGAGTCCTTGGACGCCATTGCGAAGCGATA
The DNA here is from genome assembly GCA_003525885.1 of Stenotrophomonas sp. Taxonomy (GTDB): domain Bacteria; phylum Pseudomonadota; class Gammaproteobacteria; order Xanthomonadales; family Xanthomonadaceae; genus Stenotrophomonas. The sequence continues at coordinate 4,167 of DQIG01000297.1, read as the reverse complement.
CGACGATCTGAAGAGCGATGCGGAAAAGAAGCATGAATCCCTAAAGAGCGTGATCTATCTGCTCAATTTCTACGAGTTCATGTGCGCCGGCATCAATCGGCGTGAGCTTGATCCTATGCTGCTCTATCTCACGGTGGAAGACATCGTGCGGTGTCTTTATCAAGATACTGTGCATGTGCGGGCGCACATCAAGGAATTGCAGCCAAAGGTGTGGGTTGAGTTGGATGACGTGATGAATGGAATTTGGAAGAAGACGGATAAGTAGCGACTGCGGGTTGGGGCGGGTTCGCCGGATTTTGCGAATCGGCCGCACGCACTTAGACCGTAGCCAGCCCTGGTGGCGTCAGGCGCGTGCATCGCCGATTTGTTCGGTCAGAACCGTCAGTGATTGCTCAAAGGCGGCGACGAATAGATCGCTGCTGTCGAGCCTGTGTTTGGCCGCAATGTTTGGCAGAAGCTGATGCCACGCTTTGGAGAGATCGTCGGGTGCCGGGTGGGTCAGTACGCAGAGTCGCAATGCGTACTCCATTGCCTTGAGATAGCCGCGGTGCATTTCGAGTCCGGCCTCGCAGGACTGGATGCGATCAAGAATTTCCGTGATTTCGGTGGTCATGGCGGTCTCGACAGGCTGGTCGGGGAAGGCGATAGTCTGCGGACCTCTAGACGAGTCCGCTATGAGCATCCTCAACGTTCTGCTCACTCGCGACCACCTGGTCGTCGCGGTAGACACTCTGGCAGAGGATGCCCGGACAGGGGCGCATTCCGCAGGGGCGAAGCTGCTGCTGATCCCTCAGCACAACCTGGTGCTGGCTACTCGCGGTTCCACCCAGTTCTTCCTTCGCATCTACGAGCTGGCGCTGCAGGCCAGCTTCCGCGCGGACTTTACGATGGAGCAGCTATCTGCCGAGTTGGGATTGGTGGTGGACCAACTATGGCCGAACTACGAGAAGGCGGCGGCAGAGGCCGGCCTGCCGCTTGAGCAGCTCGGCACCGAGTTGGTACTGGGTGGCTGGTCGCCGAAGAACGGGCGAATGATTGCCACGGCGTATGCCAAGAACGACAGTCAGCGCCCGGCCCGGGTCCAGCTGATCGGCGGCCAGTTAGCGTCGCCAGGCGATCCGCTACAGGCGGTAATGCCGAGCATGGCGCAGGCCGATCTGATCGCCCATGCGCGTCTGCAAGCGAGTTATCTCAACGCGCAGACGGGCCGGAAGGTCGCGGGCGGCCGGCTGCTGGCAGGGTTCCTTCAGCAGAGCCAAGCCGTCATCAAGGACCTCGGGGCAATATGAAACTGGGGGGGGGGCTATAGGCAGGTGTCTCCGCCTGCGCGCGACGGTGGCCCGACTGCTGGACACACGCAGGCCGTCCCGCGCGGTCCATTACTGGACCTGCCGCCGACTCGCGAATAACAACAGGCCCGGCGCTGGGCTGAAGCCTGGGCAATAGAGCAGGCGCGGATCAAGTAAGCGCTGGAGCTAGGTAGGTCTTCGGTCGAGAGGAAACCGGAGGACGTGGGAACCAGTAAACAGATAGCTTCGGAGGGAACGGGCTATGCTCTCAATGCCATCGTAAGCTTGGAACAAATGGAGGCGTAGCATGGAAAGCGCAGTATGGGGCTTTATCGGTACTCTTGTTGGCGCCCTTGCCAGCATCGGAACCAGTTGGATCACTACCCGTTCGGCTACTTACGCGCAGCGTGAGAAGATCCAGCTTGAGTGGAGAGTGCGGCAACGAGAGTTCCAGATCAAAGCTATCACTGAGCTTCAAGAAATCCTCGGTGAATTTGTTCGAGTCACGGGGAAGATTCGTCACATCGACGAGATGCGAGAAAGGGCAGGGCACACCGGGGGAGCGCTACCAATCGGTGAAGACCTGTCTGATGCGTTTTCGCAACACCTGCGGCGCATCAATGTGTTGTTAGCGCGGATACACGACGCGCGTGTCCAAGGCTCGATTCAGAAGGTCAGCGGCACTGCTGTGAAGATTTCGCTGGGCATGGGAGTGGATATGCAAACTATGTTGCAATTCTCAGGCGAGATTGAATGTGCCAACTTGGCACTGACAGCTTACCTTGGTTCGATCTACTCCGCGAAACTTAGCCATTGAGACAGGTTCGAGCTATGAACCTCGTGCGCTCGGTAAGGACGAGGGATCCGGCCCACAGCTCATCTAGCGGGGCATTTTATCCTCGAGTTCAGCAACTAATCATGCCAACGTCCGAATAGCATCTAACAGGTGTTGCGGAGACAGGTGGGCATAGCGCCGAGTCATCGCCATAGAGCTGTGTCCAAGCACCTCCGACACGGTGTGCAGGGGCACGCCAGCCTGGACGAGCCACGAGGCGCACGTGTGCCTGAGGTCGTGCCACCGAACGTGCTGTAGCCCGCACGCCTCGCGTGCCTTGGCCCACGAATCCCGGACCTGATCGTCTGAGGCGCCCAGCGGGAGGCGTGCTGCAATCCCTGCCACCTTCGGGTGCAGAGGCACCAGTTGGAGTGTCCGCGTCTTGCTGGTGCGGTCCAAGTGGATGAATCCGCCGCGCACGTCATGGGCAGTCAGACGCAGCAGGTGCCCGCGCCGGATGCCCGTATACGCTGCCAGTCGCACATACTCGCCCGCCGCAGCGTTCGGGCAAGCCCTGGCCAGCGCCTCGACTTGATCGAGCGTCAGGAACGTCTCGCGGGGCTTCTCCGGCAGCAGGCCGATAACAGCAGGCCGTTCCAGCCACCCCCACTCGCGCCAAGCCATCCGGCTGATTTGACGCAGGATGCGCCCCTTGTGGTTGACCGTGGCCGGAGCCTTCCCAATCTCAGCTGCCTTTATCTCTGCCCATACCTGGGCAATCTCCCCCAGCTTTCGACCCGCGATGTATGGCAGCAGCGCTCGGACGTGGGCCTTCGTCTTGGTCGCCGAGCGCAGGCGCGGTACATGGTCGGTAAGCCAGCGCTCTACCGCATCGGCGATTACTCGTTCCGGCTCTCTACCGGCCGCAATGTTCTTGAGCGCGGAGATGTACCTGCGCTCGTACTCTTTCGCGTCTTTGAACGACCAGTGTCGAGAAGTCTTGCGATGCGTTCTTCCGCCGTATCCGACGGTAACTTGATAGTGGCCATTGGCACGCTTGGTGATGGGCATAGCGTCTTGGCCCTGCACTTATCCAGCCATACGGCAAGGTCTACGGGGTGGATGCGGTCGGATTTTGGCCCTTGGCCGAGCCGACAGGCGGCTAGCTCGCCCATGTCAATGGCTCGCCGAAGTGTCCGAGGGTGGCAGGCGCAATGCTCCGCTGCCTGAGCAAGCGTCATTAGCTTGTCAGTCCGAATCATCATCCCTTTCCCCTTCGCTGGTCGTATCGCCTCAGGCGAGCGAGAGCCTCCTCCATCTGGGGGGAGGTCGGGATCAGAGAGGCGCCCGCTGTCCCCCGGGATTTCCAGTTGCCGGAGTTCTCGATTGCTTTGTACAGCTCATTCTTCTCATAGAGCTGCTTGCCCATGAAGTGTCTGGGCACAAGGCCCAGATCAGGGGCGTTCCTTCGGAACTGGCGGGATGACACGCCGCAGTAATGGGCCGCCTCGTCAACGGTGAGCCACTCCTTGCCTGAAATATCGAAGCGAAGGATCGCCAGCTCCTGGCGAAGAGCCTTGATCTCTTCGTGCAAGGAGATTTCGGGTTCAGAAGTGTCCATCTTGCGCTTCCTAGTATGCCTGCGATCACCCTGCCACAATTAGGGGCCGCGTCGAAACCTTGGAAACAGCCGACCGGTTCTGGACGAGTCTTCTGCACATGGTCGATGATCGTATTTGCTTGTGGCGAGCGGTCCTCTCATGGGCGCGCTCAAGGCTAACCTAGGAGAAGTCTGATGGGCGTTATAGATTCAACTCACTACCGGGTGACTTGTCCCGCATGTAAGGCGGAGGATGCCCCTCGAGCTGTCGAGCGTGGATCTGCCTATGGTGGGGGCAGCTGGAGCGGACCAGATTCGGACAAATTTGATCTCCATTGCAAACTCACTCCTTACGGGGAGTCTGTGATCGTGTCTGCAACGTGTAAGTGTGGCAGTGAAGCGATTGTCGAGATCAAGGGCTAGTTGACCGCGCGCGCCAAGCAATGTGCATGAGAGGCGAACGTCGGAAGAGTTCCTGCTGATCCGAGCCAGTGATGATCTTC
>DQIG01000420.1:13214-13847 GCA_003525885.1 Stenotrophomonas sp. | reverse complement strand
CCGCCGAATCACGCCCGCTGCGGCTGACGTAGTCGATGGCACCGCCCAGCGCCAACGCGCCGCGCTCGAAACCGTTGGCGCCGCGCAGGACCTCCACGCGCGACAGCCACAGCGGCTCCAGCAGCTCATAGGGCGTGCCACCCGGACCGGTCAGTGGCAGACCGTCGATCGACACCGCAATACCCGAGGCATGCGCGCCCGGCCCCCGATTGATGCCCGAGCCACGGATCGACACCTTGGTGCCCTCGTTGCCTGGTGACTGTGCGCTGATGCCTGGCTGGTAGGCCAGCACATCGGCACTGCTGGACAGTCGGCTGTCGGCCTTGGCCACGTCGATGACGTTGCTTGCGCCAGGTACGCGCTTCAGCGCCTCGCGCGCCTGCGCGCTGGCATCGGCGGCAGCGGTCACCTGCACGGCATCCAGCGTGGTGGCCTGCGGGGCCGCGGCGGCAGTGGAGGAAAGGCCGAGGGAAACGGCCAGGAACAACAGCGACGGGGTGGGGCGGTAAGACGGGAGCGACATGCGGACAGGCTGTAAACCACAAAAGTGGCGCGCAAGTTAACAGGTCGCGCGCGCCACGTCACCCATCGGCGGCGTATGGGGCTGGTGCACCTGTAGAGCCGAGCCCATGC
>DQIG01000420.1:380-13059 GCA_003525885.1 Stenotrophomonas sp. | reverse complement strand
TGTAGAGCCGAGCCCATGCTCGGCTGCTTTTTTAACGGAGCCGAGCATCGGCTCGGCTCTACAAAGACGGTTTCGCCAGCGCCTTGGCCTTCGCATACAGCCGATCAGCCGCTTCCTTCTCACCCAGTGCGGCATGGCACTCGGCCAGGCTGTCCCACGCGTTGGCCGATTGCGGATACAGCTCGGTGTTGAGCGTGAACACCTTCAATGCGCTGCGCGCGCCGAGGCTCGCGAGGATGGCGTAGCCATCGGTATTGATCGCGCGCTCCAGTTCGTTGGCCGCGATGCCGCTGCTGTCGCGCAACCACGTGCGCAGGGCGGGTGCAGCGCCTGCATCATCATCCAGTGCATAGGCAATCAAGCGTTCGGACAACACCGCATGCAGGAATTCCTGCGGCGCGGCCACCGCCATCGTGCTTTCAACCAACGTACTCGACCACACATTGCGCGCACTGCCGTTGGTCAGGTAAACGAACACCCAGTAGCCGTTGGCCAGCGTGCCCTTGTAGGCCAGCCGCGCACGTACACGGGTGCCACCATCGTGGCCGACCTGGGTGTAGCCGTCGCTGCGGGTGGTGTCCCAGCCGGTGGAGAAGAAATTGCTGCCGCCACCGCTCAGTCTCTGTGGCTGCCAGAGTTTTTCCAGGGTCGTCGTGCGCACCAGCTTGCCGGTCGCCAGCGCCTGCAGGAAGCGGTTCATGTCAGCCACGGTGGTCTGCAGATCGGCATGGCCCCAGCCGTAGTTCGGCCACGGATCTTCGTTGGCCGGCTGCAGCGTGCCGTCCTTGCCGATGTAGGCCACCGCCGCACGCTGCGCCTGCACGCTGGCCGCGCCCCAGGAGGTGCTGGCCATCTTCAGCGGCTGCAGGATGCGCTCGCGCGCGATGGCCGGGTAAGGTTTGCGGTAATGCGCTTCCAGCAATGCCGTAAGCACCAGGTAGTTGGCCTGGGTGTACTGCACGCGGCTGCCGGTGGCGAACTGCATCGGTGCGGCGGCGGCGACGTTCAGCGCTGCCGCAAGATCCGGCGCGACGCCACTGTAGCCCTTGCTGATCCAACGGTTGTCGACGCGGTCGTAGTACTCGCCGATACCCGAGCTGTGGTTGAGGAAGTCGCGCACGTGGATTGCCTGCCATGCAATCGGCAGGTCCGGCACGTAGCGGCTGGCCGGCGCATTCAGATCCACCTTGCCCTGATCGACCAACTGCATCACCAGCGTGCTGGTCAGCAGCTTGGCCATCGACTGTGCGGCGAAGATGGTATCGACAGTGGCGGGCGCATGGGTGGCGGGATCACGTTCACCGCTGGCGCCCTGGTAGAGCACCTGGCCGTTGTGTGCGACCAGTACGGCCTGGCCGGCGATGCCGTAGCGCTCACGGTTGGCCTGCAGTTGGGTGTCGAGCTGATTGGAAAGATCGCCGGGGGACTCACGCCCCGAAGCGACCGGAGCAGCGAACAGGGCGCAGAGCAATGCAGCAGCAAGGGTGCGGTACATCGCGGTGATCCATCAGCGGTGATGGCGCATGTTGGTCAGCGACGGGCATTGGGTCAAGCATGTAGAGCCGAGCCCATGCTCGGCTGCCTTCGGGTCAGGCGTCGTGGGCCCGGACGCATTGAGCCGAGCATGGCTCGGCTCTACAGGTGCCTTACGGTAGTGCCGGCTGCTGGCCGGCAACCCCGTATCAGCCCAGAATCCCCGGCAGATCCAGTCCCTTTTCCTTCGCGCAGTCGATCGCAATCTCATAGCCCGCATCAGCATGGCGCATGACGCCGGTGGCCGGGTCGTTCCACAGAACGCGACCGATGCGCTTCGCCGCCGCTTCGGTACCGTCGCAGACGATCACCATGCCGGCGTGCTGCGAGAAGCCCATGCCCACGCCGCCACCGTGGTGCAGCGACACCCAGGTCGCGCCGCTGGCGGTGTTGAGCAGGGCATTGAGCAGCGGCCAGTCGGACACCGCATCGGAACCGTCAGCCATCGCCTCGGTTTCGCGGTTCGGCGACGCCACGCTGCCACTGTCCAGGTGGTCACGGCCGATCACCACCGGTGCCTTCAGTTCGCCGTTGGCGACCATCTCGTTGAACGCCAGGCCGAGTCGATCGCGATCACCCAGGCCGACCCAGCAGATGCGTGCCGGCAGGCCCTGGAACTTGATCTTCTCGGCGGCCATGTCCAGCCAGCGGTGCAGGTGCGGGTTGTCCGGAATCAGTTCCTTCACCTTGGCATCGGTCTTGGCGATGTCTTCCGGGTCGCCACTCAGCGCCGCCCAGCGGAACGGTCCGATGCCACGGCAGAATAGCGGGCGGATGTAGGCCGGCACGAAACCGGGGAAGTCGAAGGCATTGGCCACGCCTTCTTCCAGCGCCATCTGCCGCAGGTTGTTGCCGTAGTCCACGGTCGGCACACCCAGCGCGTGGAAGCCGAGCATGGCGCGGATGTGATTGGCCATCGAGGCGCGCGCGGCCTTCTCCACTTCCTTGGGGGCGGAAACGCGCTTCTCATCCCACTGCTCGACGGTCCAGCCCTGCGGCAGGTAGCCATTCACCGGGTCATGCGCGGAGGTCTGGTCGGTCAGCAGGTCCGGCTTCACGCCGCGCTTGAGCAGTTCGGCCAGCACGTCGGCCACATTGCCGAGCAGGCCTACCGACTTCGGGGTGCCGGCCTTGCACGATTCGTCGATCAGGCGCAGCGCTTCGTCCAGGTTGTCGGTCCAGGTGTCCAGATAGCCGGTGCGCAGGCGCATGTCGATGCTGCTCTTGCGGCACTCGACGGCCAGGCAGGATGCGCCGGCCATCACTGCGGCCAGCGGTTGCGCACCGCCCATGCCACCGAGGCCACCGGTGAACAGCCACTTGCCGGTCAGGTCGCCGCCGAAGTGCTGGCGGCCCATTTCCACGAAGGTCTCATAGGTGCCCTGCACGATGCCCTGAGCGCCGATGTAGATCCAGCTGCCGGCGGTCATCTGGCCGTACATGGCCAGGCCCTTCTTGTCCAGCTCGTTGAAATGGTCCCAGTTGGCCCAGCGCGGCACCAGGTTGGAATTGGCGATCAGCACGCGCGGTGCATCGGCGTGGGTGCGGAACACGCCCACCGGCTTGCCCGACTGCACGAGCAGGGTCTGGTCGTCGTCGAGGCGCTTGAGCGTTTCGACGATCGCATCGAAGCTCTCCCAGTCGCGCGCGGCGCGGCCGATGCCGCCGTACACCACCAGTTCCTGTGGCCGCTCGGCCACGTCCGGGTGCAGGTTGTTCATCAGCATGCGCAGCGGCGCTTCGGTCAGCCAGCTCTTGGCGTTCAGCGTGGTGCCGGTCGGCGCGGCGATGGTGCGGGACGGGTCGTTGCGGGTCATGCGGCGCTCCGGTTCGTAGCGAATTCAAGGCAGGCGTTGAGCACCTGCGCCAGGGTGTGGCGCAGCGGTGCGGCGTGGTCGGGGGCGAGCGGGGTGGGCCAGCTGTGTTCGTCCACCTGGTCGGGCAGCGGTTCGTGCATGTAGCCGCGGCAGGCCAGCTCCATCTGCAGCGTATGTACGCCGCCGGCGATGTTGCTGTAGTGGCGGGTGATCCAGCCGCCCTTGAAGCGGCCGTTGCGCACCTGGCTCATCCCACTGATCTTCAGCAGGTTTTCCACCACATCGCTCAGCGCGTTGTCGCAGGACGTATCCGGCGCACCGGACGGGCCCGCTGTGCCCAGGTTGAACTGCGGCAGTTCGCCGTCGAACAGGTGCGGAATATGCGAGCGGATCGAATGCGCGTCGTACACCACCACCGTACCGTGCTGCGCACGCAGGCGCGTGATCTGCGCGGCCAGCGCATCGTGGTAGGGCAGGAAATACGTGTCGCGGCGCCGGGCGATCTCGGCGTCATCCGGCTCGCGTCCAGCGTGATAGAGCGGCTGGTTGTCGAAGGTGGTCAGCGGGCACAGGCCGGTGGTGTTCTGGCCCGGATACAGCGAGACACCACTGGGATCGCGGTTGAGGTCGATCACCGAACGCGAGATCGCCGAACGCACCGTGGTCGCGCCCATGCCGCGCACGAAGTCGTACAGGTCGTGCACCCACCAGTCGGCATCGCGACGCGCCAGCCACGGCGAGTGGTAGTGGCCGATCAGGTCGTGCGGCAGTTCGCTGCCGGTGTGCGGGAAGCTGACGATCAACGGGGCATCGCCCTCGTGCACGGTCAGCCATTCGGGATGGGCATTCATGCCTGCGGTTCCACGGTCGGCAACAGGTCGGTCAGGCCACGTGCCAGCGCGCCGCTGCGCACCAGGTTGGTGGCGGTCACCATGTCCGGGTGGAAGTAGCGGTCTTCTTCCAGCGTCGGTACCTGTGCACGCAGGGTGGCACGCACGGTTTCCAGCGCGGCGCTGGAACGCAGCGGGGCGTGGAAGTCGCAACCCTGCGCGGCGGCCAGCAGCTCGATGCCGATCACGTTGGCGGCGTTCTCGGCCATCTGCATCAGGCGGCGCGCGCCATGCGCGGCCATCGACACATGGTCTTCCTGGTTGGCCGAGGTCGGGATCGAATCAACACTGGCCGGGTAGGCGCGCTGCTTGTTTTCCGAGACCAGCGCCGCGGCGGTCACCTGCGGAATCATGAAACCGGAATTCAGGCCGGGGCGTGGGGTCAGGAACGCGGGCAGGCCGGACAGCGCCGGGTCGACCAGCATTGCCAGGCGGCGCTCGCTGATCGAGCCGATCTCGCAGACCGCCATCGCCAGCATGTCGGCGGCGAAGGCCACCGGCTCGGCGTGGAAGTTGCCGCCGGACAGCGCTTCGCCGGTATCGGTGAATACCAGCGGATTGTCGGACACGCCGTTGGCTTCGATTTCCAGCGTGGTCGCGGCCTGGCGCAGGATGTCCAGCGCCGCGCCCATCACCTGCGGCTGGCAGCGCAGGCAGTACGGGTCCTGCACGCGCACATCGTTGTCGCGGTGCGATTCGCGGATGTCCGAACCCTGCATCAGGGTGCGCAGCGTGGCGGCAGTAGCGATCTGCCCGCGCTGGCCACGGATGGCATGGATGCGCGGATCGAATGGGGTGTCCGAGCCCTTGGCCGCTTCCACCGACAGCGCGCCGGTCACCAGCGCGGCCTGGAACACGGTCTCGATCTCGAACAGGCCGGCCAGCGCATAGGCGGTGGAGAACTGAGTGCCGTTGAGCAGCGCCAGGCCTTCCTTTGCGCCCAGCTCGATCGGCTGCAGGCCGGCACGCGCCAGTGCGTCGGTTGCCGGCAGACGTTGGTCACCAATGAACGCTTCGCCGACGCCCAGCATCACGCTGGCCAGATGCGAGAGCGGCGCGAGGTCGCCCGAGGCGCCGACCGAACCCTGCGCCGGCACCACCGGCAGCACGCCCTTGATGAGCATCGCTTCGAGCAGCAGCAGGGTTTCCTCGCGCACGCCGGAAGCGCCCTGCGCGAGGCTGACCAGCTTCAGCGCCATCATCAGCCGCACCACGCTGGCCGGCATCGGCTCGCCCACGCCGGCAGCGTGCGAGAGCACGATATTGCGCTGCAGGGTGGCCAGGTCCTCGCGCTCGATGCGCACGCTGGCCAGCTTGCCGAAGCCGGTGTTGATGCCATATACCGGCGCGCCCTTTGCGACGATGGCAGCGACGGCTGCGGCACTGGCGCGCACCACCGGCAGCGCGGCCGGGTCCAGCGACAGCGGCGCACCGCGATAGACCTGCCGCCACTGGGCGAGAGTGACATGGCCGGGGCGAAGAACCAGGGTGTTGCTCATGTGTTGCTCCAGGAGGCAGGCAGGTCGGGCTGGCCGCGCACCACGCGCGCGTGCAGCGGGTTGAATCCAATGCGATAGACCAGGTCGGCGGGGGCGTCGATGTCCCAGATCGCCAGGTCACAGTCCATGCCGACGGCGAGGCGGCCGATGCGCTCACCATGGCCGAGCGCGCGCGCCGCTTCACGGGTGAAGCCGGCGATGCACTCGTCCACGGTCAGGCGGAACAGGGTCGCGCCCATGTTCATCGCCAGCAGCGGGCTGGTCAGCGGCGAGGTGCCCGGATTGCTGTCGGTGGCCAGCGCCATCGGCACGCCGGCCGCACGCAGCGCAGCGATCGGCGGCAGGGTGGTATCGCGGGTGAAATAGAAGGCGCCGGGCAGCAACACGGCGACGGTGCCGGCGGCAGCCATCGCGGCGATGCCAGCGTCGTCCAGATGTTCGATATGGTCGGCGGAGAGCGCACCGAAACCGGCCGCCAGTTCGGCGCCATGCTGGTTGCTCAGCTGCTCGGCATGGATCTTCACCGCCAGCCCATTGGCGCGCGCCGCTTCGAAGACCTGCCGCGCCTGTGCGGGCGAGAAGGCGATGTTCTCGCAGAACACGTCCACCGCTTCGGCCAGGCCTTCAGCGGCAATGGCCGGAATCATCGCCTCACACACCTCGTCGGTGTATTCCTGCGCGTCGCGGCCCGGCGGGATCGCGTGCGCGCCGAGGAAGGTGGTGACCACGTTGACCCGGCATTCCTCGCCCAGTGCGCGCGCGACCCGCAGCTGCTTGCGCTCGTCGGGCAGGGTCAGGCCGTAGCCGGACTTGATCTCGATCGTGGTCACGCCTTCTGCGCGCATCGCCAGCAGGCGCGGGCGGCTCTCGCTGGCCAGTTGCTCGGGCGTGGCGGCGCGGGTGGCGCGCACGGTGGAAACGATGCCGCCGCCGGCGCGGGCGATCTCGGCATAGCTGACGCCCTGCAGGCGCTGCTCGAATTCGTTGGCGCGGTTGCCGGCGTAGACCAGGTGGGTGTGGCAGTCGATCAGGCCCGGCGAGATCCAGCGGCCTTCGCCGTCGATGCGGGTGGTCGGCTGCAGGTGTGCATCGCTGCCGGCAGCGCCGACGTGGACGATGCGGCCCTCGGCGCAGGCCAGTACGCCATCGCGGATGACGCCCAGTCCCTCGCCGTCTAGGGTGATCAGGTGAACGTTGGACCAGAGGGTATCGACGTGCATGGCATCCACAACGCGGCTGTGCTTATATGTCTATACAATATAGGCGTCCATTTCGGGTTGTCCAGCCATGTCCGATTCGCGTTCTCCACACTGTTTCCATGCCGCCCATGCCCTGCTGGCCGAGGGCTGGGCCCGCGATGTCCGCCTGCAGGTGCAGGACGGCCGCATCACGGCGATCAGCACAGGGCAGGGCGCGCGGGACGGTGACACCCGCGCCGGCATCCTGGTGCCGGGCCTGCCCAACCTGCACAGCCACGCGTTCCAGCGCGGCATGGCCGGGCTGACCGAGATCGGCGGTGGAGACGGTGACAGCTTCTGGAGCTGGCGCGAGCTGATGTACCGCTTCCTGGCCCACCTGCGCCCCGACGCGGTGCAGGCCATCGCCGCCCTGGCCTACATGGAAATGCTGGAAAGCGGCTTCACCCGCGTCGGCGAGTTCCATTACCTGCATCACGATGCCGATGGCCACGCCTATGCCAACCGTGCCGAGATGAGTGCGCGGATTGCCGCCGCCGCCGACCAGACCGGTATCGGCCTGACCCTGCTGCCGGTGTTCTATGCGCATGCCGATTTCGGTGGCGCGCCGCCGAATCCCGCTCAGCGTCGCCTGATCCACGATGTGGACGGCTTCGCGCAGCTGCTGGATGCCGCCAAGCCGGCATTGGCCGTGCTGCCCGACGCGGTGCTCGGCATCGCACCGCACAGCCTGCGCGCGGTCACGGGCGAGGAACTGGGTGCGTTGTTGCCGCTCACCAACGGCCCGGTGCACATCCACATCGCCGAGCAGGTCCGCGAAGTCGAGGCCTGCCTGGCCTGGAGCGGCCAGCGCCCGGTGCAGTGGCTGTACGACCATGCGCCGGTGGATGCGCGCTGGTGCCTGGTGCATGCCACCCACATCACCGATGACGAGCGCGCGGCCATGGTCGCCAGCCAGGTGGTGGCGGGGCTGTGCCCGATCACCGAGGCGAACCTGGGCGACGGCCTGTTCCCGATGCAGGCGTTCGCGCGCGAGGGCGGGCGCTTCGGTGTCGGTTCCGATTCCAATGTGTTGATCGACGCCGCCGAAGAACTGCGCCTGCTCGAATACGGCCAGCGCCTGACCCTGCGCGGGCGCAACGTGCTGGCACCGGATGCCACCCGCAGCACCGGTCGCTTCCTGTTCGAAGGTGCACTGCACGGTGGAGCGCAGGCGCTGGGCGTGGCCGCTGGCCTGCAGGTCGGTGCCAGTGCCGACCTGGTCGAACTGGACGCCGCGCACCCGGCGCTGCAGGCGCGGCAGGATGACGCATGGCTTGACAGCTGGGTGTTCGCCGCACGTAATGGCGCGCTGCGATCGGTCTGGCGGCATGGCCGCCAGTGCGTGGCCGAGGGCCGCCACCTGCAGCGCGAGGCGATCACCACCGCCTTCGCCGCCGCCCTGAAGGGCGTGCTGGGCTGATCGCCTCCGCCACCGGGACCCCATTACGTGAAGGCCAGCAAGTCCGCCACGCTCAACCAGCGTATCCGCAGCGATCTGGAAAGCCGCATCCTCAGCGGGGAGTGGGCGCCGGGCTTCCGTATTCCCTACGAGCACGAGCTGATGGAGCAGTACGGCTGCTCGCGGATGACGGTGAACAAGGTGCTGACCGCGCTGGCCGAGAGCGGCATGATCGAGCGCCGCCGTCGTGCGGGTTCGTTCGTAGCGCGGCAGCCGCCGCACCTGGAGCAGGTGGCGCTGGAAATTCCGGATATCGCGATGGAAGTCGGCTCGCGCGGCCACCAGTACGCGTACCGCCTGCTGCAGCGCGACCTGCGTCTGGCCGATGCCGGCAATGCCGGCGAAGTGGAGCTGGCCGGCAGCGAAATGCTGCTGGCGATGCGCTGCCTGCACCTGGCCGATGGCCGCCCGCTGGCACTGGAGCATCGCCTGATCAGCCCGGTGGGCGTGCCCGAAGTGCTGGAGGTCGATTTCAGCACCACCGCACCGGGCAGCTGGCTGCTGCAGAACGTCTCGTGGACCCGTGCCCAGCACCGCATCAGCGCCTGGGGCGCGGATACCGCTACCGCCAGGCTGCTGGAGGTGAAGCCGGGCACCGCCTGCCTGGTGATCGAGCGCCTGACCTGGCGCGGTGAACAGCCGATCACCCGCGTGCGGCAGGTGTTCCTGGGGGATGCCTGGGACCTGGTTGCGCGCTTCGCGCCGGGCGCTCGCTAGGGATTCCATCCACGCATGGCGTGGATCTACGGGTCCGGAACGGCTGTCGTCTTGAACTCTGTTTGCGCGTGTGTACGATGTGTATCGTCCCTGCATGAAGAGCAGGGACCTCATCCGGGATCTGGAGGCGGCAGGCTGGACCTGTTGCAGGATTCGCGGATCCCATGATGTATTCGTGCACCCGCAGCGGCCTTACATCATCACCGTGCCTCACCCCAGAAAGGATCTGGGCAAGGGGCTGGTGCTGTCGTTGCGGTAGCTGGCAGGACTGACGCAGGAGGTCCCATGCGCTATCCAGTCTTGATTGAGGCGGGCGATGAACGCACCGCGTGGGGTGTCATCGTTCCCGATCTGCAGGGGTGCTTCTCGGCGGCCGACACGCTTGACGATGCACTCAGTGCGGCCGAGGAATCTGCGCTTGCGTGGATCGATGCGGCCCTGGATGAGGGGCGCTCGATTCCCAGTCCTTCTGCGCCACAGAAGATCGTCGCCGAGGCTCCCAGTGGTACGGCCTGGATTCTTGCCTACATCTGCATTGATCCATCTTTGCTGGACGACACCATCGAGCGGGTCAACATCAGCCTGCCGCGTCGCATCCTGGCCAGGCTGGATGCGCAGGCCAGGGCGGCCGGCGAATCCCGCTCCAGTTACATCGCCCATCTCGCAGCATTGGGCCGAGCGGGCGCCTTGTAGAGCCCAGCCCATGGTCGGCTGCTGTTCGCGCGTTGCGCGATGAGTCGAGCGTGGCTCGACTCTGCAAAGGCGTCCACGCATGGCGTGGACCTACCAAAGACTCGTGCATCGGGATTCAGTAGATCCACGCCATGCGTGGATGCTGCCCCATCAATACGTAGCGCACTGCCGCCAGCGCACCGGCTCGTCCACGCCGGGGCGGGCATTGAGCTGGATGCGCACGTTGCGCAGCGCGGGGTAGTGCAGCACTTCCTCGCAGACCTGCGGCCACACCGCGTCCAGTTCGCCGGTGCGGTTGATCGCCAGCGTCTGCCGGGTCAGCCAGACACCGCTGGCGATTCCGGGCTTGCCAGCCAGTGCACGGGCCAGATCAGCCTGGTAGCGATCCAGGGTGGCTGCATCCGGGTTGGGGTTGCTGCGCCCGTCGGCCGCCGGGGCGATAGCAGGCTCGGGTGCGGGGGCGGGTACTGCCTCGATCCGGGCAGGTTCGGCCGCTGGCGTGGCCGAAGGAGCCGTCACGACCGGCGCCGCAGCAACGGGCGCGGCCTCTTCCACATGCAGGCCCTGCAGGCCAAGGCCGACCAGCAGCCCCAGCGTTGCCGAACCCAGTGCGGCGATGGCGATGCGGCGCAGCGCTTCGTGCCTGGCGCTGGCACGTATGCGCGCTTCGATGTCGCCGGGCAGGTAAGGCTGCAGCAACGGCCACAGGCGCGGACCGTCCAGTACTTCAACTGCCTGTTTCTCAGCGGCGCTGCGGCCATCGCGTTCCATCCGGCCTTCGGTCAGCAGTACGCCGCCCTTGGCCCCGGCCAGGCGCGCGGCCGCACCCAGCTCGTTCACTGCGGCGGTGCCGATGCGGTAGGCCAGGCCATGCTTGCACGACACCAGCCATTGGTTGGGGCCATCGCTGAGCAGGAAGTCGCTGCTCGGCTCGCGGGCATCTTCCGACGGGTCGATCAGCTCACGCAGGCCGCGCTGTTCGCGCAGCATGCGCTTGACCAGGATCGAGAATTCGCGCCAATGCATGCCTGCCAGGGCCTGCAGGCCGAGCTGCATCTCCTTCTGCCGCCGCTTGATCCACCACAGATAGACAACGGCCAGGGAACAGGTAAGCAGGGCCGACAGCAGGGCCAGGATCCAAGGGAGCATGCAGGAGTAGGGCGGAAGGGGCGAAAGCGGAGAACGACAGTGTAAAGGTCGCGGTGCCCGGCTGGGTCAGGATGTTCCTGACAGGAAGCGTGATGGAGCGCGCAGATCGGCGTACGGCGGGCACGAAAAACCCGCCAATCCTGAAGCCGTGAGGGGAGGGAACAAACGGCAGCCGAAACGATTGGCGGGTTGCTCGCGATTGTCAATCAATTTTTATTGCATTGCAACAATCGTGGTCAGGGCACGCTGTCCGGCGATTGATGGCTGCCCGGCGTGGGGGCGTCGGTGCCGGACGCGGCGCGGGTTTCCAGCTTGGCCAGTCGTGCATGCAAGGCATCAATGCGGGCTTCCAGCGCGGTCACCTCGTCGGCGGTGGGCACATGCAGGCGCTTGAGCACGCCCTGCACCTGGTCATCAAAGGCCTTCTCGACCTTGTTCCAGGTGCCGGAGGCCTTCTCGCGAGCCTCGTCCAGCGAGGTCTCGACGTTGTCACGCCAGCCCGGGCCCTGTTCGCCATTGCGCTCACGGCGGCGGGCTTCCCAGGCTTCGCCTTCCTTCACCAGGCCATCGAAGAAGCGGCTGCCCTCGGCCTGGGCACGACCCAGCGCACCCAGCCCGGCCAGCCAGACCTGCTGCGCCGAGTCACTCAGCTTGCGCGAGAAGCGCTCGGCCTGGTCACCGAACGAGGCGTCGTCGTTGCGGCGGTCATCGTTTTCGTACTGGTTCATCGCACTTCCCGTGGGAGTTGGGCCTGCCCCGAGAGTAGCGCGCGCTGGCGTTGCACGGCCGTGACGGCCGTCGCCGGGGTTCAGCCCAGCTTTTCCTTCAGCACGCGCTGGATCTCGCCTTCGACCATGCCCTTCATCGCCGACAGCAGGAAGCCCAGCTTGGCGGTCACGCGCACGGCGCCCGGCTGCAGTTCGATCGCACCGTCCACGCCACTGCCGGAGAAGTTCAGCACGTCGGCGGTCCAGGACGACTTCAGGCCGAAGCGCTCGGACAGCTTGGCGGCGACCTGTTCGATCGCGGCGCGCGCCTGTGCGTCGGGCAGGGCGTGGGCGTGGCGGACATCGATGGTGGACATGCAGGCTCCTGGCGCAAGGCGGGGATGATCAAAGAGGGCGAGCATTGTGCGCATCAAGGGCCGCAGCGCCAAGCGCTCATCGTGGGTTCTTCTTCGTTGGCGACCAACCTGCTAGGCTGCGCCGCGTGCAGAACCTGCTTGTTCACTTCAGTCAGCAACAACAGCCCGACCAGCCCCTGCGGCCCGGGGTGCAGCGCATCGTGCGCCAGGCCAACGGCAGCGTGCGGCTCGGTGATGCCGGCCACGGCGCCTTGCTGCTGGCCCAGTTCTGCATGGACGATCGCGGCCTCTGGCTGCAGGTCGGCAATGGCATCCGCGGCATCCACGTCAATGGTCGGCCGGTGCGCCGGATGGCGCTGTTGCGTGCGGGCGACGCGGTGTACGTGGATGGCGTTGAGATGGTGCTGCAGGGCGAAGTGGAGATCCTGCTGCAGGCGCCTGCGCCCAGGAACGAAGACGGCGGCGACGAGCAGCAGCGGCTGCTGCGCGGTGTCGGTGGGCTCCACCATGGCCGTAGCTTCACCCTGTCGCGGGCTCGCCTGATCGGCCGCGGCAACGAGGCCGACATCGCCATCGATGACCCGGCCTTCGCCGAGCAGC
>DQIG01000420.1:0-232 GCA_003525885.1 Stenotrophomonas sp. | reverse complement strand
GACCCGGCCTTCGCCGAGCAGCACGCCCGTGTGGAAGTGCACGGCGAACGCGTGCTGTTGCGTGATCTCGGTAGCGCCGACGGCACCCGGGTCAACGGCGTGGCCGTGCGCCACTGCTGGCTGCAGGCGGGCGACCAGGTGGTGTTCGATGGCCAGCACCGTTTCGTGCTGGAAGTGCCGCAAGATCCGCGCCGGCGATCGCTGCCGGTCGAGGACGACGCCAGCCACGAGG
>DQIG01000387.1 GCA_003525885.1 Stenotrophomonas sp. | reverse complement strand
CGGCGGCCACAGCCGCGAGGCCAGCGGGCTGTCGTCGTAGCTGACGATCGACAACTGCTGCGGCACCGCGATGCCTGCACGCAATGCCACCTGGTAGACGCCAGCGGCCATTTCGTCGTTGCCGGCGAAGATCGCGCTGGGGCGTTGTTCGCCCATCAGCAGCCGTTCGGCGGCATGCACGCCGGACTCGAAGGTGTCGCCCGCTTCCAGCACGCGCTCACCCGGCAGAGTCAGGCCAACCTGCGCAAGCCGCTCAAGGAAACCATGCGTACGTTCACGTGCGGCGCGACGGTCGCCCGGGCCGGCAATCACCGCGATATCGCGGTGGCCCAGCGAGAGCAGGTAGCCTGCAGCCGCGGCGGCACCATCGCGATCGTGGGTGACCACCGCCTGCACGTCTTCTTCCGACGCATGCGCGTTGATGCGGATGTAGCGGCAGTCGATCGCGTCGAGCATCTGCGCCAGCTCGATCGATTCGGATGCGCGTGGGCCCAGGATCACGCCATGCAGTTTCTGCTGCTGCACGAAGCGGCGCACGCCGTCCGCACAGTCCGGATCCTGGCTGTTGCACGGGTGCACCACCAGCTCATAGCCGGTGCCGCGCAGCGCTTCCAGCGCGCCGTGCTGCAGGTCGACAATGCATTGGGCGCCGGGGTCGTCATACACCAGGCCGATCAGGAAGGAGCGGCGGAACGCGAGTCCGCGCGCCAGGGGGTCGGGCACGTAACCGACCTCGCGCATCAACGCCTCGACCTTGTCGCGGGTGTCTTTGCGCACCAGCGGCGAGTTGTTGATGATTCTTGAAACCGTTTTCTTGGAAACTCCCGACAGTCGTGCGATGTCGTTGATCGTGGCAGCCTTGCCCTTCGATGCCGGCAACGCGGCATCGCTAATATTTCGCACTGACATGTATAGAACCAGGTAAGTCGGAGAATTCTAGCCTTGCGCCCGTCGGGCGCGAAGTTGCGGACTGTCGCAGTGGATGGGGATCGCGTTCCGTTCGACCCGCTTCCACTGCAAGGAGTTCCATTGTGACGCTCGACTGTCTTCGCATCTGAACCGTTTTTCACGCGCGCTTGTCATCATGGCAACGCGACGCGCGCACCAACACCAACATTCCCTTAACCAGGCTCCGCTACAGTCGGGGCATGGACCTGCAGACTTCTCCGTTTCCGGCGTTCCGTGGCCGCGACCGGTTGATCGCCGCAGTCGACGCGGCGATGGCCTCCGGTGATGCCGAGCGCATCACGACCGACCTGCAGCTGGCGCTGCAGGAAGCCATCGCCGACAGCCGCATCGAATTGCCCGAATGCGTGCATCGGCCGGTCAGTGATCATTACGCGCGACGTCCGCTGTACCACAGCCGCGAACACGGCTACAGCGTGATTGCCATGAGCTGGGGCCCAGGGCAGGGCACGCCGCTGCACGACCACGATGCCATGTGGTGTGTGGAGGGAGTGTGGTTGGGCGAACTGGAGATCACCCGTTACGAACTGCTGGAGTGCGCCGGCGAGCGCTGGCGCTTCCGCCGCCACGCCGCACTGCGCGGGGGCTGCGGCAGTGCCGGTAGCCTGATCCCGCCGCACGAGTACCACACGCTGCGCAACGCCAGCGATGACGCACTGGCGATCTCGGTACACGTGTACGAGGCGCAGATGGAGCGCTCAGCGGTGTTCGATCCGCTCGGCGGCGACTGGTACCAGCGCCGCATCCAGGCACTGCAGGCCGACCCGGCCTGAATCCGGCAGGGGGCCGGGCAGGGCACCCTCGCGATCCACGTGGCATCATGCGCCGCTGCGCTGCCGGGCCCGGCAGCATCCGCGATGCCCTGGCGGGCAAGGAGCAAGACGATGTCCAGCGCTGATCCGCGCCTGCGCGCGCTGTTGAAGCTGGCACCGGTGATCCCGGTGTACACCCCCGAAGATGTGAATGAAGCGGTCGAAGTGGCCCAGGCGCTGTTCCGCGGCGGCCTGCCGGTGATCGAGGTGACCCTGCGCACACCGCAGGCGCTGGATGCGATCAAGGCCATGGTCGAGGCCGTGCCGGACGCGGTGATCGGTGCCGGCACCGTGCTCAACGCCGCGCAGATGCAGGCGGCGAAGCAGGCCGGTGCGCGCTTTGCCGTTTCCCCGGGTGCCACGCCGGCGCTGTATGCGGCCGCGCGCGATGCCGACCTGCCGTACCTGCCCGGTGCTGCTACCGCGTCGGACCTGATCCTGGGCCTGCAGCACGGCCACGACACCTTCAAGTTCTTCCCCGCAGTGCAGGCCGGCGGCGCCGCGCTGCTGGCAGCCTGGCATGGCCCGTTCGCCGATGTGCGCTTCTGCCCGACCGGCGGCATCAGTGCGCAGACCGCGCCGCAGTTCCTGCACCTGCCCAACGTGCTGTGCGTGGGCGGTTCGTGGCTGACCACCCCGGCGCTGCTGCAGACCCGTGACTGGGATGCCATCGAACGCCTGGCCCGCGAAGCCTCGGTGCTGGCCAGCTGAACCCCGGCATCGATCTCCCATAGTTTGATCGTGATCAAAGCGCCGGCCTCGAGCCGGCGTCATTCTGTGGGCAAGCGCACTACGGAGATCCGAACATGAATTCGACCATGAAGGCCGCCGTCGTACGTGAGTTCGGCAAGCCACTGGTGATCGAGGAAGTCCAGATACCGCGCCCGGGGGCGGGCGAGGTACTGGTCAGGATCGAGGCCTGTGGCGTCTGCCACACCGACCTGCACGCCGCCGAGGGCGACTGGCCGGTGAAACCGAACCCGCCGTTCATCCCCGGTCACGAGGGCGTGGGGCACGTCGTGGCCGTGGGAGGCGGGGTAGGGCACGTCAAGGAAGGCGACAGGGTCGGCATCCCCTGGTTGTACTCGGCGTGTGGTCATTGCGAACACTGCCTGGGAGGCTGGGAAACGCTGTGCGAGACGCAGCGCAACACCGGCTACTCGGTCAACGGCGGCTTCGCCGAGTACGCACTGGCCGATGCCAACTATGTCGGCCTGCTTCCGAAGGAAGTGGGCTTCATCGAGATCGCGCCGGTGCTGTGCGCCGGCGTGACCGTCTACAAGGGGCTGAAGGTCACCGACACCAAGCCGGGAGACTGGGTGGCGATTTCCGGCATCGGTGGTCTGGGCCACATGGCGGTGCAGTACGCCCGCGCGATGGGGTTGAACGTGGCCGCGGTGGACGTGGACGACACCAAGCTTGCACTTGCGCGGCAGCTGGGCGCGCAGGTCACCGTCAACGCGCGTACCACCGACCCGGCGGCGTTCCTGAAAAAGGAAATTGGCGGCGCGCACGGCGCACTGGTCACTGCAGTGTCGCCAAAGGCGTTCGAACAGGCCCTAGGCATGGTCCGCCGTGGCGGCACCGTCTCGCTCAACGGCCTGCCACCGGGCAATTTCCCGCTGGATATCTTCGGCATGGTGCTCAACGGCATCACCGTGCGCGGTTCGATCGTCGGCACCCGGCTGGACCTGCAGGAATCGCTGCAGTTCGCCGCCGAGGGCAAGGTCGCGGCCACGGTCAGCACCGACCGCCTGGAAAACATCAACGACGTGTTCGCGCGCATGCGTGCGGGCACCATCGAAGGCCGCGTGGTGCTCGACTTCGCCGCCTGACCGCCTGTGCATGGCCGCCGTCGCTCCGTCCCCCTCTCCCACGGACGCGGCGGCCATGCCGATCCATC
>DQIG01000008.1:4818-6439 GCA_003525885.1 Stenotrophomonas sp. | reverse complement strand
CGCTGGCTGCGCGAAGGCCGCGATCCAGAGAACGCGCTGGGCGTGGTGATCAGCGTACCGTTCAGCGGTGGCTATCGTCGTGCGCAGGCACAGCAGGAATCCGCGCGAGAGGCCGCGCTGCACGCACAGGCGCAGGGCACCGAGCGTGACGTACAGCTGCTGGTCTGGGACACACTGCATCAGGGCCAGGCATTGCAGGACCGTTGGCGGGCCGAACGATCCGCCTTGGCCGCGCATCGATCCGCAGCCGAGCGCAGCCGGCGCGCCTGGGAACTGGGAGAGCTGGAGATGGGCCAGTACCTGCTGGCCGAGCGGGCCCTGCTTGACCGTGCACTGGCAGAGCAATCCGCCCGCACTGCGGCCACCACGGCCGCCTGGGTGCTGCGTCTGCGCGCCGGCCAACTCTGGAGCGATGCCCTGCAGCCCTGATCGGCACCCTGGCACGGAAGGACGGTGGACGCTTGTCGTTCACATTGGCATTGCTGGCGCTCCCCTGTCCGTTCGATGCCGTGTCGAGCGTCCCGCCCTTACTTCGCATGCAGCAGCCGTGACGCCAGCACTCTGGCAATCAGGAACTGCAATGCGGTGCTGACGACCATGGCCAGGGCCAGCCCGCGCCATATCGTCGGCACCCCAGCGGACAGCATTCGCAGCTGGTACGCCACGCTGACCAGGCTGATCAGCAGGGACGTAGCAAGCAGGACCAGCGACACCACCATCGTTCGCACCATCGATGCGGGTCGCGTTGACAGCTCGCTGGTCCATAGGCCGGCAAACGTGGCCAGTGCGCAGGACACCAGCAGGATCAGGCTGGCAATCTGCAGCTGCGCGGGCCCATCGAAAACCGGCATGATGAACTCGCCAGGCGAGATTGCCGCAGGCAAGTGCAACGCCAGGATGGGAAGCAGGCAGCTACCGGCCACCAGCGTCACCGCGCCGGCGATGCTGGCACTGATGAGGTGATCGTGCACGCCCTCGGCGCGGATGCGCCGCTGCATCAGCAGCGCGGGCACCAAGGCCAGCAGCGTGAGGGCCAGTGCATGCGCAAGCGGAAGCAGACTGATGGCTGCGACGCTGTGGACTGGAAACGGCAACTGCGCCATCGGGACGCGCATGGCGCGATCCAGCACGATGAGCAGCCCGAAGAAGACGATCGAAGCGATCAGCGAGTGGCGGATCTGCAGCGCGCCGCGACGCCCGAACAGCAGCATCGACACCAGTACCGCCGCCCCCGCGAAGAGACTCAGCCTGAAACCGAGCTCCGCCAGCGCGTAGCCGATTTCACGTGACGCCTCGGGCGGCCCCAGGCGGTACCCGAATTCGACCAGGCGAACGCTGACGGGCAGATACAGGCAGAGCACATAAAGCTTGGCGGCCATCGCGAACTGGATGGGATAAGCGCCGAAGAATGATCGCAATCGGTTCAAGGCGTATTCCCGTGCAGGGTGCTGGGCGGGGTGGCCCCGGCAGTCTAGCGTTCCTGTGGCCAGCGTGCCCTGCCCGTGCCGGTGTGGGAAAATGGCGGCCATGTCGTCCCTTTGGCTGTTCCCGGAGTTGTAGATGTCCCGTTTCCCCTTTGATGCCGTGCTGTTCGACTGTGACGGCGTGCTGGTCGATTCCG
>DQIG01000008.1:4376-4667 GCA_003525885.1 Stenotrophomonas sp. | reverse complement strand
ACGGCGTGCTGGTCGATTCCGAGCCGCTGGTGGCCCGCGTGCTCTCGGAGATGCTGACCGAACGCGGCTGGCCGTTGACCCCGGCACAGGCGGGCGAAGTCTTTCTCGGCCAGTCCGTCGCCCACCTGGCCGGGCTGATCGCAGAACGCACCGGCAAGCCGTTCACCGAGGAATGGCTGGAGGAATTCCGCCGGCAGCGCAACATAGCGCTGGAGCGTGACCTGCAGGCGATCCAGGGCGCGCCGGAGGCGGTGCGTGCGATCGCCGTGGCCACTGGCGGGGGGGGGGGGG
>DQIG01000008.1:0-4230 GCA_003525885.1 Stenotrophomonas sp. | reverse complement strand
TGGCCACTGGCGGGCGGATTGCCTGCGCGTCTGGTGCCGATCTGCACAAGGTGCAGCTGCAGCTGGGCAAGGTCGGCATCCTCGATGCCTTCGGCAAGCACGTCTACAGCGGCCAGGACATGCCGAACACCAAGCCGTACCCGGACGTCTACCTGGCGGCGGCCGCGGCACTGGGCGTGGACCCGAAGCGCTGCGCGGTCATCGAAGACACCGTGACCGGAGCGACCGCTGGCGTCGCTGCGGGCGCCACCGTGTTCGGTTTCAGCGAGGGCGGCCCGCACCACAGCACGCCGGAGGCGCTGCGTGCTGCCGGTGCGAAAGTGATCTTCCAGCGCATGGACCAGCTGCCGGCGCTGCTTGCCACCTACTCTGCCGACGCGGCCGCCTGAGGCGGCCTCAGCCCGCGGCGTCCAGTGCGGCGCTGCGGCGTTTCCCGGCGTAATGCAGCACGAACAGGTACAGGCCGGTGAACAGCTGCAGGAACAATGGCGGCAGCGGCGAATAGGTGATCCATGCTGCAGGCTCGCCCTGCCCCATTCCGCGCGCAGCGAAATTGACGATCACCGCCAGGGTGAAGACGATCGACGTCCAGCGATGCATGGGCCGCGCCCAGCCACCCCGGCTCATTGACGGCGCCTCGCTTCGGAGCGGGCTTCGATCATCTTCCAGCCATTGCCGGATGGGTCACGGAATCCGGCATCGATGGCGCCGTAGCGTTCGACTGGTTCCTGGGTGAACTCCACGCCCTGCGCCAGCCATTGCGTGTAGCACGCCTGGCAGTCGTCCACGGCCAGTACCAGCGGCGGCATTGCGCCCTTGGCCACCAGTTGCTGCAGCGCCTGTGCGGTGGCCGCATCGTGGGTGGGCGGGCCCGGCACGAACAGCCCCAGCTGGAAACCGTCCTGGCCGGGCCTGCGTATCGTCAGCCAGCGGTAGCTCCCGTTGCGTACGTCGGTATGCACTTCGAAGCCGAGCGTGCCGACGTAGAACGCGAGCGCCTCATCCTGGTCGCGCACATACAGGCCGACCGTGTTCACAGTGTTTGTCATGGGACCTCCCTCAGGTGGGGTCCACGTTAGCAACCGCCCCGCGCCGGCGCTTCTCCAAAACTGCGATGTTCAGGTCCGGTCGCTGCGCGGCACGTGCGTGGCACTCCGGCACGCCGGCCGGCATCGCCTGGCCGGCGCGCTCACGCTCGCGCACATTGCCCGGGCTGTCTCCGGTGATGTCACGGAATATTCGGCCGAAGGTGCCCAGGCTGCTCCAGCCGGTCCGCGCGGCGATCTCGGTGACCGGCAGGTCGGTGTCACGCAGCATCGCCACAGCCCGTTCGATGCGACGGCTCAGCAGGTAGCGGTGCGGCGGCAGCCCGAATGCCTGCTTGAACGAGCGCGCGAAATGCGCGGGTGATACGGCACTCACTTCGGCCAGGCGGGCCACCGGCCAGTCTTCCTGACTGGCGTGGTCCATCCGGTCCTTGGCACGCAGCAGGCGTCGCAGCAGTTCGGGGCTCTGGTTCATCTCTCGCACACGGCAGCACAAGGGGCGATGCGCGAAGCGTGGGTTGCAGGCCGACCCGCGTCAACCCGGCTCAGCGCTGCGCCGGCAGCTCCAGCCGATGCTTGCGGCACAACCGATACACGGTTACCCGCGAGATCTGCATCTGACGTGCGCATTCGGAGACGTTGTAGCCGGTCTGGCGCAGGGTCTGCAGCAGCACATCACGCTCGGCCTGGCCGCGGGCATCGTGCAGCATCGCCCCCGGCGGCGCATGCACGGGGGCGGCCAGTTCGAGATCACGCTCGCTGATCAGTTCGCCCTCGGCCATGATCGCTGCACGCTGCACCCGGTTGAGCAGTTCACGCACGTTGCCGGGCCAGCCGAAACGTCGCATCGCCTGCAGTGCAGCGGGCGCAAAGCCGCGTGCACGCACGCTGTGGCGCAGGCGGAAGCAGCGCAGGAAATGCTCGGCCAGCAGCTGCACATCGGCGCCGCGCTCGCGCAGTGGCGGCATCAGCAGGCGCAGGACGTTGAGGCGATAGTAGAGATCACTGCGGAACCGCCCCTGCGCCACTGCGTGTTCCAGCTCCACGTGGGTGGCAGCGAGTACACGCACGTCGGCACGCAGCGGCTGGCTGCTGCCTACGCGCTCGAAGGTGCCTTCCTGCAGCACGCGTAGCAGGCTGGTCTGCGCCTCCGCCGGCAGGTCGCCGACCTCGTCGAGGAATACCGTGCCGCCGTGTGCGGTTTCGAATACGCCGATCTGGCGCTTGTCGGCGCCAGTGAACGAGCCGCGCTCGTGGCCGAACAGCTCCGACTGCACCAGATTGGCAGGGATGGCGCCGCAGTTTACCGCGATGAACGGCTTGCCAGCGCGACCGGACAACGCATGCAGCGCGTGTGCCGCCAGCTCCTTGCCAGTGCCGGTTTCGCCGGTGACCAGCACCGGCAGTTCGACCGGCGCGAACTTGTGCAGTACCGTGCGCACTGCATGCAGCGCAGGACTCTCGCCGATCAATGCGCGCGGTCCTTGCCCGCCGCACGCCTCGTTCGCAGAAGGATCATCCGTGTCGAACTGCTGGCGCATCGCAGCCACCAGGTCCTGCAGCCCGAAGGGCAGCGTGAACCGCGCAAGGCAACGCTGCAGCAAGGGCAGCCACGTCGCAGGCGTGGGCCCCGCGCCGGGCGGCAGCACCGCAAGCCAGGGCAGATGCTCGTGCTGTTCGATCCATGGCGCCAGCAACTGCAGCGCGGGCGTATCCAGATGGCGAAGATCCAGCACAGCGAGCAGCCGATCACGCCCGCGCAGTCCGATCGCCATCGCCGGGTCGGGATGGATGCGGCGCACGTACCAACCTGCGGCCGCCAGCGCGCTGCGCTCGTTCGCCAACGGTTCGCCGAACCAAAGTACGCAACGTGATGTAGAAGCCTCCGGGACCGCCGCCATGCTTCCCCCCAGCATCCGGACACCGTCGGCGGACTGTCAGGCAATCACCGGCGTGCCGCCCCCCGCCGGGACCTCTACGGCCACCGCAGCGGCCTTTGATGGCGGATCCTAGCGCTGCGCTAAACGGCGGCGCAATGAGCGCCGCGTCAAGAAAGCCCCGGCTGAAGCGGCATCGTTACAGTCCACGGCGGCACCTGTAACACCCGTGCGACAGTCGGGCGCCCGCCTTGCCCTGCGGCGCTTGGCGCTGCGCAATCCCAACATTTTTCCCACGCCGCTGTAACGGCGCGGCAGCAGCGGCCCACTGCTACCAGCGCCTGGCGCCATGGCGGCCAAGCCTTCCAGGGTTGGCACGGTTGATGCGTGGTTCCGCCGCACCCACCACGGGAGATCGGCATGGACGGCATCACCCCCATTCGCGGCCTGCTGGCAACGCTGGCCGTGGCCCTGCTGTCGGTTGGCGCGAGCGCCTCTGCCTCCGGTGCCCGCCAGGGCGTGAAGGCCCAACCGGGCGAAATCGTCCTGTTGCGCGACGTGTCCGCACGCCCGGCCTATCGCATGGCGCCGCCTGGCATGGCGCTGATCGCCGATCCGAAACCACAGCGCGAGATTGCGGTGGCGCTCGGTGCGGGTGGCCCGGCAAACGGGATGGACGAGCTGAGCGATGAGGACTATGCCGGCATGGGGGCGGGTCATACGCCTGCGGCCGCCGCCCCCGCAGGCACCACGGTCGAACGTGTGACGCAGCAGGCATTGGGCGGCACGCTCGGCCGCAGCGGTGACGGCATGGTCGGCAGCAGCCTCAGCGGCGCCATCAGTGGTCCGCTCGGTGCGGTCGGCAACAGCACCCGCGGCATCGGCGATACCGTGCGCGGCGCACTCGCCCAGTTCCCGTTGCAGGGCCCTGCCCCGGCAGGTGGCAAGTGAAACGGGTGCGCTGGCTGCTGCTGATCCTGCCTGCCACGCCCTTGATCGCGCAGGCCGATGACTACAGCGGCATGCTCGCCTACCTCGACGTTGCCCGCATCGACGGCCATGCACTGGCCGGCGCGAACGGCGCCATCGCGGTGAACCAGGCGGCCGGCGACCTCAACCTGCAGGCCAACCTGCGCGGCATCGCCACTGGCGACCATGCCGACGTATCGATCAGCAACCGGCAACTGCGCGGTGGCAACCGCGTGCTGGGTGCACCGCTGCACGCCGCCGCCGTCATCGATGGCACGGCGCTGGCCGGTGCCAGCGGCATCGCATCCATCAACCAGGCCAGCGGCATCGCCAACACG
>DQIG01000419.1 GCA_003525885.1 Stenotrophomonas sp. | reverse complement strand
CTGCTGAACATCGCTGACCAGGCGCTGTCCAAGGTGGTGCTGGGCTCGGTGGACCGGATGATGCAGCCACAGGCGCAGCCCACCCAGGGGGCCGCCTATCCGCAGCAACAGGCCGGTGGCATGCCGCAGCAGCTGCCTCAGCAGGGTCCGGCGCAGGCAATGGCCATGCCGCAGCAGTTGCCGGGCGCTGCCGGCGCCGGCAACGAGGGGCCCGTGATGCTGCGGCCCTGGAGCGAGCGCAACCAGCCTGTCGCCGGTGGCGACAATTCATTCAACGCACCGGTGCAGGCTGCGCCGGTGCAGCAGATTCCCGCAGGGGATGCGGCCTTCGTGTTCTGACGAAGTCGTGGTGCGGCCAGTCCCCCGGCTGGTCGATTCAGTTGTGTTAGTCCATCAACAAGGAAATCAATCCATGAAGCGATCCAATCTCGACCTCGTCCAGGCCCAGCGCACGCTGAAGACCCTGCTGATGGCCACGATCTTCGTTGGCGCACTGTTCGCCCCGCAGGTGTTCGCCACCAACACCGACTTCGGCGGCACCGACAAGAAGGTCTGCGGTTTCTTCTCCAATATCAACGGCCTGCTGAACATGGCCTCGATCGCGGTGGTGACCATCGCGGTGATCTTCGCCGGCTACCAGATCGCCTTCGCGCACAAGCGCATCGGTGACGTCGCGCCGATCCTGATCGGTGGCGTGCTGATCGGTGCCGCTGGCCAGATCGCGCGCATGCTGCTGGGCGAAGGCAGCGACGGCAAGTGCGGTGCTGGCACCAGCACCTCCTACCTGATCAACCACGTGATCCAGTACTACAGTGCATAAGAACGTCCTGTTCCGCGGTTGCACGCGCCCAGCGATGTTCCTGGGCGTGCCCTACCTGCCATTTTTCATGGTGGCAGGCGGGCTGTTGCTCCTCAGCGTGTACACGAACTTCTGGTTCCTGCTCACCATTCCGGTGGCGATTTTCATCATGCGGCACATGGCCAAGCGTGACGAAATGATCTTCCGGCTGCTGGGCCTGCGCCTGATGTTCAAGCTGAAGGTGCGCAACGTGCCGGAACACGATGGCATGTGGGTGTTCAACCCCAATCACTACCGCAACAAGCCGGCCCGAATGGATTGAGGTCCGGATCCGGCCTGGCGGGCGTCCGCGCCCGCCAGGTCTCTTGAAACTCCTTGGCAGTACCTCTTTGGAAGCAGTCGTATGTTCAGCCCTGACACCTCCATCAGTGAGTTCATCCCGTTGTCGTCGCATGTCGCCCCGAACGTGGTCAAGACCACGGGCGGCGACTACCTGCTGACCTGGCATCTGGAAGGACTGCCGTTCGTCGGCCGTGAGGAGTGGGAGCTCGAGCATCGCCACAACACGTTCAACCGCCTGCTGCAGACGCTGCGTGCCCCGGATTTCGTCAACGTCGCCTTCTGGGTACATGACATCCGCCGCCGCCGCACGCTGAAGGGCAAGAGCAGCTACAAGCAGCGCTTCAACCAGGACGTGTCCGATCAGTACATGGGCATGCTGTCCTCGCAGCGCATCATGCAGAACGAGCTGTACCTGACCATGATCTACCGCCCGGTGGTGGCGGGTAAGCGCTTTGTCGAAAAGTCGGCGAACGTGGACAAGCTGCGCGCCGAGCAGGAGCAGGCGGTCGAGAAGCTGATGGAACTGGCCGGCAACGTCGAGGCCGTGATCCGCGACTACGCGCCGTATCGCCTGGGCATGTACGAAGCCAAGAACGGTGTGGTGTTCTCGGAAACGCTGGAGCTGTTCGGTTACCTGATCAATCGCATCGACGAGCCGGTGCCGGTGCTGTCGGCGCCGATCAAGGACTACCTGCCTGTCAGCCGCCACATGTTCTCGGCGAAGACCGGCGATTTCGCGATCAATACCCCCAATGGTGCCAATCACTACGGCGCCATCCTGAACATCAAGGAGTATGCCGAGGGTACCTACCCCGGCATCCTCAACGGCCTGAAATACCTGGACTACGAATACGTCATCACCCATTCGTTCAGCCCGATGGGGCGCCAGGACGCGCTGAAGGTGCTCGACCGCACCAAGGGCATGATGATCTCCTCCGGCGACAAGGCGGTCAGCCAGATCGTCGAGCTCGACCAGGCCATGGATCAGCTGTCGTCGGGCAACTTCGTGCTGGGTGAATACCACTTCATCATGGCGGTCTACGGCGATACGCAGGCCAAGCTTTCGCAGAATGTCGCTTCGACCCGTGCCGAGCTGTCCAACGCCGGTTTCGTGTCGACCAAGGAAGACCTGGCGGTTACCTCGTCCTTCTATTCGCAGCTGCCGGGCAACTGGCGCTATCGCACACGCCTGGCCAATGTCAGCTCGCTGAACTTCCTGGGCCTGTCGCCGCTGCACAACTTCGCCACCGGCAAGCAGCACAACAACCCGTGGGGCGACTGCGTCACCACGCTGCAGACCACCAATGGCCAGCCGTACTACTTCAATTTCCACGCAACCCACCCGTCAGAAAACTCGCTGGGTGAGAAGGCGATCGCCAACACCATGGTGATCGGCAAGTCCGGTACCGGTAAGACCGCGCTGATCAACTTCCTGCTCAGCCAGGTGCAGAAGTACGAGCCGTCGCCGACCATCTTCTTCTTCGACAAGGACCGTGGTGCGGAGATCTTCGTCCGTGCCTGCGGGGGCAACTATCTGGCCCTGGAGAACGGTGCGCCGACCGGCTTCAACCCGTTCCAGTGCGAGCACAACGAAGCCAACGTGCAGTTCCTGGCCGACCTGATCAAGGTACTGGCCGGCAAGCGTGAGTACAGCGCCCGCGAGGAAGAAGACATCTATCGCGCGGTGGAAAGCATGCTCGATACGCCGATGCACCTGCGCAGCATGACCAATTTCCAGAAGAGCCTGCCCAACATGGGCGACGATGGCCTCTACGCACGCATGCGGCGCTGGACCTCGGGCAATTCGCTGGGCTGGGTGTTCGATAATCCGGTCGACACCGTCGACCTCAGCAAGGCCAACATCATCGGCTTCGACTACACCGACATCATCGACAACCCCGAAGTGCGCGTGCCGGTCATCAACTACCTGCTGCACCGCCTGGAGTCGCTGATCGACGGGCGTCCGTTGATCTACGTAATGGACGAATTCTGGAAGATTCTGGACGGTGAGGGTGGCCTGAAGGAATTCGCCAAGAACAAGCAGAAGACCATCCGTAAGCAGAATGGCCTGGGCATTTTCGCGACGCAGAGCCCGGAGGACGCGCTGAAGAGCGACATCTCGGCAGCGCTGATCGAGCAGACTGCCACGCTGATCCTGCTTCCGAACCCGAACGCCAGCAAGAGCGACTACATGGACGGCCTGAAGCTGACCGAGGCCGAGTTCAAGGTGGTCACCGCCTTGGATGAGCGCTCGCGCTGCTTCCTGGTCAAGCAGGGTCACGCGTCCAGCGTGTGCCAGCTCAACCTGCGCGGCATGGATGACATTCTGTCGGTGATCTCGGCGTCCACTGACAACATCGACATCATGCATCGGGTATTGCAGACAGCTGCGGTACGCGCACGGGTGACGGTGGATGAGCTGACGCCGGAACAGTGGCTTGAAGATTTCTACAAGAATCGAAAGGGCTCGGGCAAGGCGGCTGTCGCAGCGCGCGACACTGTTACCTGATCCGCGAGACGGCCTGCCCGAAGACTACGAGTTCCGATCAATGGAGACTGATATGAACAATACCAAGCAAGCTTCCTCGCCCCGCCGCCGCGCGCCCCGTTTTGCAGCGATGACCGTGGCAGCCATGATGGCGCTCGGCACCGGCAATGTCAGCGCCTGGATTCCCGTGCAGGAGACCGGTACCAGTCTTATCCAGCACCTGCTCAATCAGATCAACACCTACAAGACCGAGGCGACCGCCTACGCGGCCAAAGCGCAGGACGCGGCCGAGTACGTCGAGCAGAACACCCGGTGGATCCGCACGCTGGAGCAGTATCGCCAGGCGCTGATCCAGGTGCAGGCGGCGGTGAACAGCTTCGGCATGCCCGACAGCGCGCCGCTGGTGCCGGTGGCACCGAACTATCTGGTTGCCGAAACCTGCGGCAAGGCGCTGGACTTCAGCCTGGAGTCCGCCTTCAAGGTGTTCGTGTTCAATCCGCAGGCGGATGTGAAGGAGCAGCAGATGCAGATCTGCGTCAACATCCGGATGATGCAGAACCGCAAGTACAACGACGCGATCGATTTCCTGACCCAGACCGTTCCGCGCATCAACAACTCCTTGACCCGCATCCTCAAGATCCGCCTGACCAACAACGATCAGGGCACCGTGCAAGGTGCCGACAGCGAATCGCTCCGCACCGCCAATGACATTGCCGCGCTTGCCCAGAGCTGGGAAGCACGGATGAAATCCTATGATGCCTATATCGAGGTCATGGAGGCCAACCAGAAGGTGGTGGCGCAGGCCGCATTGAAGGGGGACCCGACCAAGCAGCTGATCAGCGACATGGTCAAGACCACCGCACTGAAGGCCGCGCTCAGCGTCAAGTGATTGCAGGCCGCTAGTACGTAGACAGGGGCTGCAAAGCAATGCGGCATTTCATGCAGTAACGGAATTACCAAGGGATTGTGGAAATGACGATCAGGTGGCTGGCCAACTTTGATTTCTCAGGCGGATTGCAGGATCTGCTGGGCTACGCGGTGCGTGTCCAGTCGATCGGCGATTTCGTCTTCTTCAAGCTGATCATGGATTACCTGCGCGACAGGATCAGTGACTACGGCATCGACCTGATGGGGCGCATGATGTCCTGGGTCGGTGGCATTGCCCTGGTGCTGATGACGCTGTGGGTACTGATCCAGGGCTTCCGGATCGTCACCGGCCGCAGCCGCGACTCCATGATGGTGCTGGTGACCAACATGGCGCGCGCGGCGTTGATTGTGAGCGTTGCCACCAGCATGGCGATGTTCGGCAGCAACCTGCAGAAATTCCTCAACGAGGACGTCAAAGGCCTGATCACCCACGTGGTGACCGGCAAGGACCAGCAGCCGGAAGACCAGATCGACAAGAGCTTGGCCT
>DQIG01000418.1:4408-18654 GCA_003525885.1 Stenotrophomonas sp. | reverse complement strand
ACTCGCGACGTGCCTGCAGGAATGCTGCGGCTCCTGGATTGCACACAATGCACATGCGCCTGCTCCTTCCTTGTGGTCGGTGCAGGCTACCCCGTGCGATGCGAACACGCTGCGAACTGCATCGCCCTTTCACGGCAGTTGTCGCGCCAATATTCCGGCACCCGCAACCCCGGCTCATGGCAGCCATGAGGAATCATCGAAACGGCATCGGAAAGCGCCGTGCTAGCCTCGATCCACCGTCCCGATACGCCTTTCACATGCGCCCGCACATGCTCGCCCTCGCCCTTGCCGCAGCACTCCCGATCACCCACGCCAGCGCTGCCGAAACGCCCTTGCCGCAACTACAGGCCTACACCGTGGACGCCTCGTGGCTGCAGCCGATGGCACCGCTGCAGATCGCCGACCATACCTGGCAGATCGGAACCGAGAACCTGACCGCACTGCTGGTGCAGACCTCCGACGGTGCAGTGCTACTCGACGGCGGAATGCCGCAGATGGCCAGCCACCTCATCAGCAACATGAAGGTGCGCGGCGTGGCGCCGCAGGACCTGCGCTTGATCCTCCTCAGCCACGCGCATGCAGACCATGCAGGCCCGGTGGCGGAACTGAAACGCCGTACCAGTGCGAAAGTGGTGGCCAACGCCGAATCAGCGGTGCTGCTGGCGCGCGGCGGCAGCAACGACCTGCACTTTGGTGACAGCATCACCTTTCCGCCGGCCAGCACCGACCGCATCATCATGGATGGCGAAGTGGTCACGGTGGGTGGCATCGCGTTCACCGCGCACTTCATGCCGGGGCACACCCCGGGCAGCACCGCCTGGACCTGGACCGATACCCGCGATGGCAAGCCGGTGCGCATCGCCTATGCCGACAGCCTGAGTGCGCCGGGCTACCAGCTGCAGGGCAACGCCCGCTATCCACACCTGATCGAGGACTACCGACACAGCTTCACTACGGTCCGCGGCCTGCCCTGCGACCTGTTGCTGACCCCGCATCCGGGCGCCAGCAACTGGAACTATGCCGCTGGCAGCAAGGCCAGCGGGAAGGCACTGAGCTGCAAGGCCTACGCGGATGCGGCCGAGAAGAAATTCGACGCACAGCTGGCCAAGGAAACTGCGGCACACCGCTGATCCTGTAGAGCCGAGCCTACGCTCGGCTTGCCGGAAGAAAACAGCCGAGCGCGGGCTCGGCTCTACACGAGGCACATCGATGGGTGCCGGCCAGCAAGACCGGCACCCGTCGTCTGTCAGCCACCCTGCCCGTGCTGAGCGAACGGCTCGGTGCTGCCGTCGGCCCGCACCAGCTCGACGGTGTACGGCTGCACGTAGCCATCCGGCATTTCCATGCCCGGCGAACCGGCCGGCATGCCGGGCAGCACCAGCCCGCGCGCGGCCGGGCGTTCGGCCAGCAGGCGCTTGATGTCCTCGGCCGGAATGTGGCCCTCGACCACATACCCGCCGATCTCGGCGGTATGGCAGGAGGCCTTGCCCACCGGCACGCCCAGGCGAACCTTGATCGGGTTCATGTCGTCGGTGTCGCGCACGTCCACCTGGAAGCCGGCGGCCTCCAGGTGGTCGACCCAGACGCCACAACAGCCACAGCTGGCGGTCTTGTGCACGATGGCCACCGGCAAGGCCGGATCGACCTTGGCCGGACTGGCCTGTGGCGGTGCCGCGCTGGCGACCGCTGCGGCGGAGGATTCTTCGGCGGCACGTGCACAGGCGGTAGTGGCGAGCACGGTGCCCAGCAACAGGCCGAGGGAGAGAGTACGGTTCATAGGGAGTGATTCCTTTGCAGAGGCAGGCAACGCGGCCCCCGCCCGCGCATCGAAGGCGCAGGCAGAGTCGAGAAAAAGTCGAACAGTCATGGCAGGCGCTTGAGCGCCTGCAGGAAATCACACGATGGGGGGACGCAGCGGGTCCAGCATTGGCGGCGATGCGCGTTGCTGGGAACGGGCGGCTACAGGCGCCTCGCGCCACGGCGAGGCTGGCGTTCCATTCAACGTGGCCAGCATGCCGAGGCAGGCGAGCGGGCATTCGCACTCACCACTCTGGCAGGCCGCCGGGGCCGCATCGTTGCAGCAGCCGGCTGCCGCCATCGCGGCCGCGTGCGGTGCAGCGCAGTGATCCTGGTTGGCCGACCCGCTGTACGAAGATGAGGCAAGCGCCAGCGCCGGTGCATTCAGCACCAGGGCGACAAGCAGCATCCATCGCAGCAGCAGGCCAGGCAGGTTCACCCGCCGATGATAGCCGATGCGCGCGTCACGCAATCGCCGCCGCCATCGCGCTCATCCGCACCGGGATCGACTTGGCAGCGGGCGTGCCGCTGATGCGGTCGTAGTAGTCCAGCGGCAACAACGGGTTCAGTTCCGGGTAGTAACCGGCCAGCGCGCCGCGCGGCATCGGGTAGTCCAGCACGGTCAGGCCCTCGATGCGCCGCTGCACGCCGTCGCCGCTGATGGTCTCCAGGCTGACCAGCGCCTCCTTCTCCAGACCGCGCGCCAGCCGGTCCTCGATGTTCATGAACAGCACCATGCGATCGTTGTACACGCCGCGATAGCGGTCGTTGTAGCTGTAGATGGTGGTGTTGTACTGATCGTGCGAGCGTACCGTAGCCAACCGCAACATGTCCGGGTCATGTACTGGATCGTCCACGTCCAGGCCGGGCATCACCAGGATGTTGGCCTTGCCGTTCGGCGTGGGCCACACGCGGCGGCGCGGCGGAATGTCCAGATGGAAGCCGTGCGGCTGCCGGATGCGCTCGTTGAATCCGGTGTAGATCTCCGGGTACACCGCAGCGATCAGTTCGCGGATGGGCGCATAGTCGTGCATGCAGCGCGCCCAGTCGACCTTGCTCTGCGGCAGCGCAGCCATCGCCATGCGGCAGACGATCTCGACCTCGGGCAGTACCTCCGTACTGACCGGTTCGAGCACGCCGCGCGAGGCGGTCACGTTCGACATCGCGTCTTCGATGGTGACGAACTGCTCGCCGGCCGGCGTGACGATGCGCTCCGAGCGCGCCACTACCGGCAGGATCAGCGCATCGCGGCCATGAACAAGATGGCCGCGGTTGAGCTTGGTGGCGATGCCAACCGTCAGGTCCAGGCCACGCATCGCCTCGTATGCGCGCGGTGTGTCAGGCACCGCATGGATGAAGTTCCCGCCCAGGCCGATGAACACCCTGGCGCTGCCATCCAGCATCGCCTCGATCGACTCGACCACGTGATGGCCATGCTCACGCGGAGGATCGAAGCCGAACACCTGCTGCACGCGGTCCAGGTAGGCCGGCTTGGGCTTCTCGTCGATGCCGACCGTGCGGTCGCCCTGCACATTGGAATGGCCACGAATCGGCCCGATGCCAGCACCGGCCTTGCCGAAGTTGCCGCGCAGCATCAGCAGGTTGGCGACCTGCTGCAGCAGGCGCGAGCCGTACTGATGCTGGGTCAGGCCCATGCCGTAGCAGATCACGGTGGCCTTGGAGCGGATGTAGATCTCCGCACAGCGGCGTATCTGAGCCTGCGAGATGCCGGACACCTGCACGATCTGGTCCCAGTCCTGCGCCAGCACATCCTCGCGCAACGCCTCCAGGCCCACCGTGTGTTCTGACAGGAAATCATGGTCGAGCACGCGCTCGCCCTGCGCTTCGCGCTCGAACATCACCTTCATCATGCCCTTGATCAGGGCCAGATCGCCGCCGATGCGGATGTGCACGAACTCGCTGGTGATCTCGGTCGAACCGAACGTGGCCATCTGCACCACATCCTGCGGCTCGGCAAAGCGTATCAGCGCGCGCTCGGGCATCGGGTTGACCGCCACGATCGGGATGCCGCGTTTGCGCGCTTCGACCAGGTTGCTCATCATCCGCGGCGAATTGGTGCCGGTGTTCTGGCCGATCACGAAGATCGCCTCGGCGTGCTCGAAGTCCTGCAGCACGATGGTGCCCTTGCCCACCCCGATGGCCGGCGGCAGGCCGCGGCTGGTCGGCTCGTGGCACATGTTCGAACAGTCCGGGAAATTATTGGTGCCGAACTCGCGCACGAAGATCGAATACAGGAACGCCGCTTCGTTGGGCGTGCGCCCGGAGGTGTAGAACTCGGCCTGGTGTGGGCTGTCCAGCGCCTGCAGGTGGCGGCCGATCAGTGCGAAGGCATCGTCCCAGCTGCACGGCACATAGTGGTCGGTGGCAGCGTCGTAGCGCATCGGCTCGGTCAGCCGGCCCTGCATCTCCAGCCAGTAGTCGGTCTGCGCCATCAGTTCGGTCACGGTGTGCTGTGCGAACAACTCGCGGCCGGCACGGAACTGCGTGGCTTCCCAGGCCAGCGCCTTCGCGCCGTTCTCGCAGAACTCCAGCTTCTTGCGTTCGTCAGCATCGGGGAACGCGCAGCTGGGGCACTTGAAGCCACCGGGCTGGTTCATCGCCAGCAACGCCTTCGACCCCTTGCCGATCACGCTCTGCTGCAGCAGCACCTTGGCCGTAGCGCCGGCGGCACCCCAGCCTCCGGCAGGCTGGTTGTAGGGCTTGTAACGCGGCGGTTTCTGCTCGGACATGTTCGGGAACCTTACGGAAGGAACGCAGCAACAAACGGCATAACGCGGTCCGGCGGCGCATTCAATGGCACGACCAGCCGCACAGTCAAGCACGGCCTACGCCGCTTCGCCAGAGGGTACAGGCTCTTTTCAGCACAACCTGCCATGGCAACGGTTACAGCCGCGTCTGCGCGCGACCACTGCGCTATCCTCGAAACCGCAGGCGGTGGCCCGCCCGCGTTTCTCCCTTGTCCGGACGCGCTGCATGCCTGATTCGATCCCGCCGCACACCCCGCCTGCCGGCACCGCCCAACGCCCGTTGCAGCGCTGGCGCAACCAGGGTCAACAGCAGCAGGTCGATGTGGTGGCCGAGGAAGTGCCGGTGGCGCTGCGCTACAACGGCGCCGCCTTCGCGGTGATGATGGCCACCCCGTGCGACCTGGAAGACTTCGCGCTCGGGTTCTCGCTCAGTGAAGGCCTGATCGATACCCCCTCGCAGCTGCTGTCGATCGACATCCGCCCGCAGCTGGAAGGCATCGAACTACAGATGACCGTCGCCGAGGAGGCACCCGGTGCCGAGCTGGACCCGGCCAATGGACGCCTGCTGCCCGGCCGTGGTGGCTGTGGCCTGTGTGGCACGCGCCAGCTGGAAGAAGTGCTGCGCCCACTGCCGCAGATCCGCGAGCGACGCACCTACCCGCCCGCCTCTCTGCAGCGGGCGCTGGCCACGCTGGCGCAGCACCAGCCGATGAATGCGGTAAGCGGCTCCACCCACGCCGCGGCCTGGGCCGATGCCAGCGGGCGGATCGGCTGGGTGCGCGAGGACGTTGGTCGCCACAATGCGCTGGACAAGCTGATCGGCGCGCTGCATCACAACGAACATGCCATTGAAGGCGGCCTGCTGGTGATTTCCAGCCGGGCCAGCTACGAAATGGTCAGCAAGGCGGTGCGCGCCGGTGCCAGCGTGCTGGCTGCCGTCTCGGCACCGACCGCGCTGGCGATCGACCTTGCCCGTAGTGCGGGCCTGTGCCTGGTCGGGTTCGCGCGGGAGAGCGGGTTCAATGTGTATACCCATCCCGAGCGGCTGCGGCCGGACGACGGCCACGGCAATTGAGGGCGGCCGGGGGCAATGCACCCCCGGCCTGACACCGCTCAGCGCAGCGCGACCTGCGGGAAGTCCACCGGCACGTCGAACGCCACGTTGACGTAGTTGGTGAACAGGTTGAGCGC
This sequence comes from Stenotrophomonas sp., assembly GCA_003525885.1. GTDB lineage: Bacteria > Pseudomonadota > Gammaproteobacteria > Xanthomonadales > Xanthomonadaceae > Stenotrophomonas. The sequence continues at coordinate 12,898 of DQIG01000418.1, read as the reverse complement.
CACATGGGCGAGGATCTCGACGATCTGCTCATCGTCGAAGCCGGCCGCACGCAGCGCCTGCACATCGCCATCGGCGATCTGCCCACGCTGCTCGACCACCTTCAGCGCGAAGTCCAGCGCGGCGGCGGTAGCCGGATCGCTGGACTGGCCGATCTGTGCGGCGGCCATCTGCTCGCTGCTGGCACCGGCCTTGCGGCCCAGCGCGGTGTGGGCGGCCAGGCAGTATTCGCAGGCATTGCGGTTGGCGATGGCCACGGCAATCTGCTCGCCCAGCAGCGGCGACAGGCGACCGCCGCCCAGCGCGCCGAACGAACCCCACATGCTCTGCAGGGCGGCTGGCGAGTTGGCCACGGCGCGGAACATGGCCGGGGTGGCGCCGAAAGCGGCGTGGACCTGGCCCAGCAGAGCCTGGCGGTCGGCGGTGGTGTTGGCGGCATCGATCAGGGGGACACGAGACATGGTGGATCTCCTTGGGAAAAGCGCCCGGGATTGGACGACCCGCTCATCCTAGGTAGACTCGCTGGACGCATCAGGCGTAATCAGCCACACATGTTGTCCATTCATCCATGAGCATGCCCGCCGACACCTCCCCACCCGACCGTCTCTCCTCCCTGCTGGAGCACTTCCGGGTGCAGGCCGCGCTGTTCCACAGCGGTCCGCTGTGCGGGCGCCATGTCTTCGAGCCGCAACCCGGTCGTGCCTTCCTGCACATCCTGCGCCAGGGTGAAATGGAGGTCCGCCATCCTGGGGCCGATACCACGCTGCCCCGGTTGAAGATCGACACACCCAGCCTGCTGCTGTACCCGCAGCCGCTGCACCATGTGTTCTTGAATGCGCCGCTGGATGGCCCGGATTTCACCTGCGCCACGCTGGATTTCGATGGCGGTGCGCGCAATCCGATCGTGCAGTCGCTGCCACCGGTGATGGTGGTGCCGCTGGCCGCGATCGGCGAACTGGATGACACCCTGCAGCTGCTGTTCGCCGAGGCCGATCGCAAGCGCTGCGGTTCACGGCTGCTGACCAATCGCCTGTTCGAGGTGGCGCTGATCCAGATCCTGCGCTGGGTGGTCGATCACCCGGATGCAGCGGGCGTCAGTCATGGGCTGATGCGAGGGCTGTCCGATGCACGGCTGGCACGCACGCTGGTGGCGATGCACCAGGCGCCACAGGACGAATGGACGCTGCCGCGCATGACCGCGACTGCCGGCATGTCGCGCAGCGCGTTCGCGGCCGTGTTCAAGGACGTGATGCAGGCAACGCCAGCCAGCTACCTGCTGGACTGGCGGCTGAGCCTGGCCTGCGCACAGCTGCGGGCCGGCGTGGCGGTCAAGCAGGTGGCGATCGAGGTGGGGTTTGCCGATACCGCGTCGCTGTCGAAGGCATTCCGGAAGCGGTTGGGGGCCTCGCCGCGGGCGTGGCTGGCCGCGAGCGCAGCGCAGGCTGGGTAAATGGGTGAGGGGTAGAGTCGATCGCGGGTCGACTATTGCGCGACGCGCGGGGTTTTCGTTGTATGACCGAAGGGCAGTCGACTAACAGTCGACCCTACCAAGGGCAGGCATCAGGCTGCCGAATGCAACCGTCCCCGCCTCGCCAGCGACGCCACCCGACGGCTGACCAGCGCGTGCAGCTCCGCCAGCTCCGATGCCCGGCCAGCCGTCATGTTGTCGCCGAACAGCACCCGCGACAGTCCCTCCGCCTCGCTGTCCTCCGGGTGCTGCCAGCGGTCGCGATACACCTTCTGGCACACCAGCCACGCCTGCGGCAGCCCACCACCGGGCAGCGGGCGGACCACGCGTTCGTAGACCTGCCAGAACTGGTATTCGGCGCGCAGGTCGATTGCAGGCGCCACGGACAGCGCCTGCAGGGGCCGTCCTGGGCCCCGGATGCCGAACAACGGGGTTCGCGGGTTGTGCTGAGCCATGCCGACAGCATGACCCAGCAACATTGTGGGAACCTTGCGTCGCCGCCAGAAAATCCCTGCCGATTGCGCAAGGCGGGGTTTGGGGGTCAGAGCCCTTTGCTGTGCAAAGGGATCTGACCCCGCCTCAGAACGCCATCGAGGTACTGAACATCAGCTGCCGTGGCGCGCTGCGTTGCAGGGTCTGGTAGTCCCCCGAGAACGACGAGCCGGCGATGGTGGCAGTGCCGATGTTGTGGCGGTTGAACAGGTTGCTCACGTCCAGCCGCAGCTCCAGGCCGGGCACGGCGCTGTCGGCACCGAAGCGGTAGGCGGCATAGGTGTTGACCTGCCAGAAGGTCGGTACGCGGATGTCGTTCTCGTAGGTGAAAGGCTGGCGCAGGTACGAGGTGCTGGTGGCACCAAAACGCCAGTCACCGAAGTGGGCGGACAGGTCGCTGACCAGCGAGATCTGCGGGTAGCCCGGCTGGGCGTTGCCCTTGATCGGGTACACCGTGTCGCCCACCACGAAATCGCTGTCGTAGTACGAACGGGCCACGGCCACGCCCTGGTAGAACTGCAGGTGGTCGGTCAGGTCGGCGGTGATGCCGAGGTCGGCACCGATCACGTGCATCTTCGGCATCAGCCGCACGGTGTTGATCTGCGCGAACTGGGTGCCGATGGCGGCCGACAGCAGGCGGTTGCGGATGTCGTTATAGAACACATCGCCGGTGATCGTCAGCCGGTCGAAACGATGCGATGCACCCACGGTGAGGTTCCAGTTCTTCTCCGGGCGCAGCGTACCGGCCACGCGGTCGAACTCTTCCTGGTCGGTGATGGTCCACGCCGAGGCGGTGTAGCCGATGTTGCCGCGCTGGGCGACGCGGTAGCCGTTCATGGTGTTGGCCAGGTCGATGAAGGCGTCGGTGGATTCGGTGGGGCTCCAGAACAGCGAGACGTGCGGCAGGAAGTTGCTCTTCGCGCGCAGCGTGCCGTTCACCGGCCGGTCCTTGGCATCACCCAGGCCGCCACCGCTGGTGCGGAAGTCCACGGCCTTGAAGCCGACGCCCAGCTTCAGCGTGTCATTCAACACGATGTCGTCCTGCAGGTAGAACTGGCGCGAGCGGGTCACCCAGCTCGATGCGTTGTCGGTCTTGAACGCGGGGCCATACACATCGAACGGACCGGTGGCCTTCAATGGCGGCCCTTCGCCCAGCAGCGGCTGCTGGTACCACTCGGTCTTGGCCGCAGCCTTGCTCTTCTCCTGCCAGAAACCGGCAGTGAAGGTGTGCGCGCCGGTCTCGAACTGCAGGTTGACCATGCCGCCCAGCCGGTTGAGGCGCGGGGTCTGCACCTGTTCGGAGAACGGCGCGCCGTTGGGCGACGGTACGGTCGGGTCGGTCAGCGTGGCCTGGGTGTGGCTGTTGGCGTTGTACAGCTGCACGTTGCCGCTCAGCGCCGGGGTGATCTGGAAGCGATGGTTGATCGAGGACACGCGATCGCGGGTGATCTGGCCGGTGTCGTACGGAATCAGTTCGGACAGCTCACCGCAGGTGTAGGCGCCGCAGGATTTGTCGGCGTTCTCCGGCGAGGCCACGTACCAGGCCCACGCATAGTCCGGATAGAAGATGTCGGCCTTCCAGCCCAGCTTGCGGATCATGTCGAAGGAGATGTTGTTATAGCCCCAGACCTTGGCCTTGCTGTCGGACAGGAACACGGTGACATCGCCCCAGGCGACGTCCTGCTGCAGCTTCAGGTCGCCGCGCAGGAAGTTCTGCGTGCCCTCGCCCTGGTACTTGTCGGCGGACACGCGCTGCAGGTCGACCAGCACTTTCGGGCCATGCTCGCCGAGCTGGCCGCTCTGCCCGGATACGGTGGTGACCAACGTGTTGTTGCTGCCCACGCCCTGCTTCACGCGCAGGCTGGGCGTGTCCTGCAGCTCGCGCAGGCGGTACTCCAGGCTGCCGCCGTTGACGCTGCTGGAGAACACGCTGACCGGTGCGCCACCGGGGCTGACCGTGATCGCACCGATGCCATCGGGCACGCCGACATTCACCACGCTGGTGCCGGTGAGCGAGAGGAAGCCGTTGTCGTTCAGCGGCACGCCTTCGAAGGTGATGCCCATTTCGTTCATGCGGAAGCCGCGCACGAACAGGCTGGTGGCCGAGATATCCAGGCCCAGCCCGTCGGTGGCAGTGTAGCTGGCGCCGGGCACCTGCTTCAGCATGGCCAGGCCGTTGTTGCCGGTGACCATCGCATCGAGGTCTTCGGCCTTGATGATGTAGCGGTTGGGACCGACCACCTGGGTCGGTGCCACGGCCGCACCGCGCGGCGTTGCGATGACCTGCAGGGCATTGAGCGTGGTGGGCGTGTCGAGCGCGGCGTCGTGCGTTTCTGCGGCGTACGCAGGTGCGGTGATGGCCGCGATGATGGCCAGGGCGAGGCGCGTCGTGGGTGGGGTGTTCATGGCAGCAGATCCAGGGTGCAGGGAGAGAGCGGCGCAGGCGCACGCCCAGCGCGTTGCAGCACCGGTGTCGGCGCCCTGGCTGGCGATGCGATTGCGTTGAGGGAGCGACGACGCGGTGCGCGCCGGTCAGCAGACGAGGACGATCATCTGCCGTGGGATTCGGTGGGGTGATTTCGACGTGCGAAATTCTTGCATCGCACTGCCGCATCCGCCATTGCACCGTAGTACAGCGCCGATGGCGGTGGGGATGGGTGGGCTATACGCGGGTATAGCCCCGGCATGGTGGGGGCCGACCTTGGTCGGCGCCTACGGTCTACGTGTGCCAACCAAGGTTGGCACCCACCGGGGCGTACGAGGTTGGCACCTACCAGAGCATAGGGACGCGCGGTTACTGCAGGACAAAACGCTCGATCGCGCGCGCCACGCCTTCATCGGCATTGCTGCTGGTCTCAAACCGCGCCACGGCCTTCACCGCATCGATGGCGTTACCCATCGCCACGCTGGTACCGGCGTACTGCAGCATGGTCAGGTCGTTCTCCTGGTCACCGATGGCCATCACGTTGGCGCGGTCGATGCCCAGGTGCTCGGCCAGCTTCTGCAGGCTCGGGCCCTTGCCGGCGCGGTGGTCGAACACTTCCAGGAAGAACGGCGCGCTCTTCAGCACCGCGAAGCGCTCGGTCAGCGCGCTGGGCAGGCGCGCGATGGCGGCATCCAGCACGTCCGGCGCGTCGATCATCATCAGCTTGATGAAGGACATTGACGGGTCCATGTCGGCCACGCGGCGATACGACAGCGGCATCCGCGAGAGGTGCGAGTCGGCCACGGTGTAGTAGCTGATGTCCTGGTTGGGCGTGTACATGCGCTGGCTGTCCAGCGCCTGGAAGTGCACGCCCAGGTCGCGGGCCACCTGCTCGCAGAACAGGAAGTCGTCGAAGCTGAGCGGATATTCGACCACCGTTTCGCGCGTGCCGATGCGCTGCACCAGGCCGCCGTTGCAGGCAATGCAGTAGTCGTCGTCGCCGGTGATGCCCAGCTCGTGCAGGAACGGCGCCAGGCCCGGAACCGGGCGACCACTGGTCAGCACGATGTGCACGCCCAGTGCGCGCGCCTGTGCGATGACCTGTTTGGCCCGAGCGGTGAGCGTGTGGCTGGGATCCAGCAGGGTGCCATCCATGTCGATGGCGACCAGTTCGATGGTCGATTGCCTGCGGCCCATGTCCATTGCGTTCAACTCGTGCGGGGCACGCCAGTTTACCCCCTCATGCCCGGTTCACATCTTTGCCCACGTTGGCCGGGATACTGCGGGAGCCTGTGCGTCCCCCACCGCAGGACGGCCCGCTGACCGCCCTTCCCTGGAGAACCTTGCGACGCATGACCTACCGTGCCCCCGAAACCAATGACAGCGCGCCCCTGGCCCAGCAGATCGAGCAGATGATCGACGAACTGCCGGGCGACCAGGTCAGCGTCGGCACCCTGCTCAGCGCGCTTGGCGATGAGGGCCTGCTGCTGATCGTGATCCTGCTCTCGGCCATCTTCATCATTCCGGTGTCGATTCCCGGGCTGAGTACCGTGTTTGGCGCCTCGATCCTGCTGATCGGCCTGAGCCGGGTGCGCAACCGCCCACTGTGGGTGCCGCAGAAGCTGGCGCGCCGCGAGATCGCCACCGACAAGCTGAAGGCCAACCTCGGCCGTGCGCTGAAGTGGGTGCACCGCATGGAGCGGCTGTCGCGGCCGATGCGGCTGGCGGTGATGGTGCGCTCGAAGAAGATGATGCGCCTGAACAACCTGATGCTGGTGTTCGCGACCCTGCTGCTGATGGCCCCGGCCGGGCCGATACCCTTCAGCAACACGCTGCCGGCGCTGGCGCTGATGTCCTTTGCGATTGGCTTCATCCAGCGCGATGGCGCGGCGGTGGCGGCCGGTTATGGCTTCGTTGTGGCCACGGTGGTGTATTTCGGCGTGCTGCTGGGCGGCGTAGGGTTTGCTGCCGAGTCGGTGTTCAGCGGGTTCCGCAGCGGTACTGCTGAACTGTAGAGCCGAGCCCACGCTCGGCTGCTTCTGGCCTTTTGTAGAGTCGAGCCATGCTCGACTGCTCCTGGCAAAAGCAGTCGAGCATGGCTCGACTCTACAAAGGCCACATCCAACGCGGTCGGGCGTGACTCGACGCTACAGAACTACTTGGCCGACACCCGCCACACCACGTCGCCCACGTCGTCGGCCACCAGCAATGCACCCTCGGCGTCCATCGCCATGCCTACCGGTGCGCCCATCAGGGTCTTCTCGTCCTTCGAGGTGAAGCCGCTGACCACGGTCTGCGGCCGCCCGGTCGGCTTGCCGTCCTTGAACGGTACGTAGACCACTTCATAGCCGCTCAGCGGCGAGCGATCCCAGCTGCCGTGCTCGCCGATGAAGGCACCGCCGCGGTATTGCGCCGGCAGTGCCTGTCCGGTGTAGAACAACAGGCCCAGCGGTGCCACGTGCGAGCCGATCGCGTAGTCCGGCACGATTGCCTTGGCCACCAGGTCCGGTCGCTGCGGCTGCACGCGCTCGTCCACGTGCTGGCCGTAGTAGCTGTAGGGCCACCCGTAGAAGCCATCTTCCTTCACCGAGGTGAGGTAATCAGGCACCAGGTCGGCACCGATCTCGTCGCGCTCGTTGGCCACGGCCCACAGCGTGCCGGTGCTCGGCTCCCAGTCCAGCCCAGTCGGGTTGCGGATGCCCGACGCAAAGATGCGGCTGCCACGGGTGGCCACGTCCACTTCCAGCACCACCGCGCGGCGGTATTCAACGGCCAGGCCATTCTCGGTGATGTTGCTGTTGGAGCCGACGCCCACGTACAGCTTGTGGCCATCGCGGCTGGCCAGCAGTTCCTTGGTCCAGTGGTGGTTGATGGTACTGGGCAGGTCGGTGAACTCGCGGCCCTTGTCGGACATGCGGGTTTCGCCAGGCACGTAGTGGTACTGCACGATGTTGCCGGTGTTGGCCACATACAGCGTGTCACCGATCAGCTGGATGCCGAATGGCGAGTGCAGGCCCTCGATGTAGACGTGCTGGGTCCAGGTATCGGTGCCGGGCGTGCGGCGCAGCAGGGTGACCCGGTTGCCGCCCTTGCCGGCCTTGCCCGAGCGCGCCTTCACCTTGCCGGCGATCCACTGCTTGGGCGTGGTGACCGGTTCTTCGCCGGGGCCGTTGCCCTCCACCACCAGCACGTCGCCATTGGGCAGGGTCAGCAGCCGCCGCGGATGCAGCAGATTGGCGGCGATGCGCTCGATCTTCAGGCCCTCGGCCACCGTGGGCGACTGACCGTCGGCCCAGCCCACGCCACGGGGCACCTGCATCGGCGGCATCAGGAAATTCTTCGGCGCCGGCAGCGGTGGCTTCGCACCAGACTGGTCGGTGGGGTGGTATTCGGCCTTGCCCGCGCAGGCCGACAGCATCACGGCCAGCGCCAGGGCGCCGACGGTGGGCAGGATGTGCTTAGCCATGACGACCTCCCTGCAGCACCGGCGGCTGCAGTGACAGCAGGATCAGGCCCAGGGCGATCAGGGCCACGGTCAAAGCCGACAGGATCGTGCCCGGCACTGCAACGGCATACGCGTCGCGGCTGTGCACGAAGGCGTTCCAGATGGCCAGCACCACCGCGACCAGATTGAGGAAGAAGTCGATGCGGTCGATGCGGGTGGCCGTACCGTTGCGGCGCCAGACCGCGAACAGGTTGATCAGGCGCGGCACGATGGCGATCAGCAGGCCGAAGGTGATCAGCCAGGCGGCGGCCTTGCCCCACATCACCTCGGCGCTGTTGAGGTAGATCGCGTCGAAGATCAGTGCGCCGACGAAGAAGCCGAAGGGTATCGGGTTCAACAGGCTGAACAGTGTGGAGCCGAGGCCGCGATGGGCCTGGGCGAGCGGATTGACCATCATCGTGCTCCGTGCGGAAGGGTGCATGGGCTGTAGTAGCACAGCGCGATGTGAGGGCGCGCGATGATACCCCGGCGGGGCTGCCACACCCACCGCGCTACGCGGATTCGTCCTCGCGCACCTCGTGGAAGGGCAGCATCGTCTCGAAGCCGAATTCGTGTTGCATGCTGGTGCGGACCAGGCCGCCGATGGCGTAGCGGCTGGGGGG
>DQIG01000418.1:488-4257 GCA_003525885.1 Stenotrophomonas sp. | reverse complement strand
CGATGGCGTAGCGGCTGGTGTTGGCATGCACATCTATGCCACCGGGCCGCCATTCGGTGCGCAGATGCAGCGTCTCTGCGCGTCGCATGACGATCCGTTCCTCCTGCAGCAGCGCGCGACGGTGCTTCTTCATCAACAGGCGCAGCGGTTTCACCGTGGTGATGCCGAAGGCTGCCAGCTCGGGCAGCAACTCGGCGATATCGGCATCGTCGCCATAGTCGTGGCTGCGCGTATGCATGGACAGCACCACCTTGCGGATGGTGGCAACCGAAAGCGGGGTCTGGTCCGCGCGCGCACGGGCACGCTGGTGCTTGTTCTTCAAGTGTGTCTTTACCTGCGTGTGATTACCCAAGTTTCCCGTACCTCGAAGCAAGCGCGCGAAGATGGCGTGAAGGCATTCGCTTGCCCCGTCATAACTTGACGTACTAAGCGTTTGTGACGCAATTGGCACATTCGTACATTGAGAGTGTGAAGAGGTAGGGGGTTCTTCGTTGTGTCGCGTTTGGCTCGTTGCGATGGGGCAGTTCCGCCCCGCCGTCCTGCCATGCCGATTCACAACAGAAGGATTCGTGTATGAAGCGACACACGCAACGCACCGCGCCACCGCGCTCCGCGCGCCTGGCCCTCGCCACTGCTTTGGTACTGGGCAGCCTGGCCGTCACCGCCCAGGCCCAGCAGGCCGATCCACTGGCGGCGATCCAGTGGCACCTGCTCAACACCGGGCAGACGGTCCCGGCCGACACGCTGCCGGTGGCCGGCAACGATCTGAACGTGGATGGCCTGTTCCGCAATGGCATCCGCGGCCAGGGCGTCACCATCGCCATCGTCGATGACGGCCTGCAGATCGCGCACCCGGACCTGGCGGCCAACGTGGCCGCGGTGGCCGGCAAGAACTTCACCAATGGCTCGAACAACCCCACCCCGACCAACCCGGATGTCGACAACCACGGCACGATGGTCGGTGGCATCGCCGGTGCGGTGGGCGCCAACAACCTGGGCGTGCGCGGTGTAGCCCCGGCGGCGACACTGAAGGGCTTCAACCCGATTTCGCGCACGGCGCTGGGCAACCAGCAGAGCAACATCGAGTACGCCTGGTGGGACGGCGCGGAATCGGCCGACGTGCAGGTGTTCAACAACAGCTGGGGCGCCGGCCCGGGCAATCCGAACCTGCCGTTGGCTTACAGCGAAAACACGATTCGTTCGTATGAGCAGGCACTGTCAGGTACGCGCGGTGGCCGTGGCGGCATCTACGTGAAGTCGGCCGGCAACAACTTCAACAATGCCTCGATCAGCCAGACCCAGGATGTCTGCACCACCGACACCAAGAACCGCAACACCGGCTGCGTGCCGGCTGGCCGTGATCCGCGCAACAACCTGTTCAACGTGATCACCGTAGGCGCGGTGCGCGCCGATGGCGTGCGCTCGTCTTACTCCTCCACCGGCTCGGCGCTGTGGGTGTCGGCCTTTGGCGGCGAATACGGCCTGCAGGCCCAGTACGCCCCTGGCCTGGTGGCTCGCGCCTACGACCCGGCCATCGTCACCACCGACGTGACCGGATGCACCCAGGGCAGCAACAAGAACACCAACCGCCAGAACACTCTGGACAGCAACCTGTCGGCCATCGACAGCACCTGCAACTACACCGCCAAGATGAACGGCACCTCGGCGTCGGCGCCGATGGTATCGGGCGTGGCGGCACTGGTGCTGGAAGCCAATCCGAACCTGTCCTATCGCGATGTGAAGTACATCCTGGCCACCACCGCCACCCGCAACCACCCGAACCAGCCGGCGGTGACGCTGGCCGACGGGCGCACGCTGGTGCCGGGCTGGACGGTGAATGCAGCCAACCGTGCCTACAGCAACTGGTATGGTTTCGGTGTGGTCAACGCCGCGCGCGCGGTGGAAGTCGCCGAAAACTTCCAGTCGCTGGGACCGCTGGTCGACAGCGGCTGGCGCAACACCACGCGTACCGTGGCCATCGGCAACACCTCGGCCGCCGCCGCACGCCTGACCTTCCAGTTGGCCAACGGCGCGCGCAACATCGAAAGCGTGCAGCTGGGCTTCCGGGTCAACCACCGCAGCACGCGCCAGCTGCAGTTCGTGCTGGTGTCGCCCAGCGGTACCCGCAGCGTGGTGCAACCGGCGTTCACCGCGATCGGTTCGGGCACCGGTGGCGCGCAGAGCAATTTCACCAGTTGGGACCTGCTGTCCAGCAATGCCTTCCTGGATGAGAATGCCAGCGGCACCTGGACGCTGGAAGTGACCGACATGGGGCAGGCCGCGACCGCAGCATCGCGCGGCAACCTCGAATTCTTCAAGATCCGCGTTCTGGGGCACTGATGATGAAGACCACCATTCTGTTGAGCACGCTCGCCTTCGCGGCGATGACCTCCCCTGCCTGGGCACAGAGCTCGGGGCAGACTCCTCCGGCCAGGACCCTGTCGACCGTGGATGCGCAGGAACTGAAGGCGTCCGCTACCGGCCGCTCGTTCGATGTGGGCGGCACGCGTTTCCAGCTGTCCCCCTCGACCACCGTGAAGCAGGCCAGCGGCGGTCAGTTCACGATCACCCCGCAGGCGGCGGCGACCACCAGCTCGCGCACCAAGCGTTCGCTGGATAGCGCAGCGGCAGCGCCTGCTGATGCAGGCGCCGGCAAGTTCGCGGCAGCGGTCTCCCATGACGGAGCGCCGGTGGTGGCGACCTCGCGGGTCAAGGTGTTCTTCACCGATGCGGCGTCGGCCCAGCGTGCGGCTACCGCTACCGGCGGTACCGTGGTGAAGGTCTCCAAGGCATCTGGCCAGGCCATCGTGGAGTACCCGTCGGTGAACGCGGCACTGGATGCGACCACCAAGCTGCTGTCCACCGCCGGTATCCGCGCCACCGAGCCGGACGTGGTGCAGTGGGAAGAGACCAAGTAAGGCGTTGAGTGGTGCCCCGGCCGGCTGGCTCTCCTGGCCGGCCGGGGATTGATGTCAGGGTGTGCCGACCAACGGTCGGCACCCACCGCGGTAGAGGTGGCGTCAGCGGGCGGCGAGTGTGCCGCTGTGCCTGAGGTGGCAGCTGGCCAGTGCGTCGTTGCCGGCGGCCGGGTGGCCGGGTTCGAGCAGCAGGCGCTGCACGTCCGAGAACAGCTTTTCCACCGGCATGCCGTACGGCGCGAACAGGCGCAGGCGGCCCTGGCGGTCGAACACGTAGCCACCGGCGATGTGGCTCATGGTGTAGGTATCCGGCACCTGGCCGGGCTCTTTTTCGTAGAACGCCTTGAAGTCGCTGGCCATCGCCGCCAGCTGCGCTTCGTTGCCGACCAGCGCGATTGCCTTGGGGTCGAACGCTTCCACATAGGTGCGCGCGACCTCGGGCGTGTCGCGGGCCGGGTCGACGCTGACGAACACTACCTGCAGCTGATCGGCATCCTTGCCCATCAGGTGCTTCACCTGGCTGAGCTCGACCATCGTGGTCGGGCACACGTCCGGGCAGCTGGTGAAGCCGAAGAACAGATAGGTCACCTGCCCCTGCAGATCCTTTGGGCCACGCACGGTGCCGTGGCTGTCGGGCATCGACCACTGCTGGCCAAGTTCTTCGCAGGCGATGTCTTTCGAATAGAAGTCCATGCGCGACTGCGCGCTGCAGCCGGCCAGCAGGCCGAGCAGCATGATCGAGAAGATCTCGGTCGGGCCGAACTTGAAGGCGACTTCGACCAGCAGCGGCGAGGCGAAGATCATGACGATGATGCCGACCGAGGCCGCGAAGAACGAGCAGATCATCGTGA
>DQIG01000418.1:0-436 GCA_003525885.1 Stenotrophomonas sp. | reverse complement strand
AGGCCTGCGGCCAGCCGCAGGCCACGATGGGGGAACGCAATGCCTTTCACGGTTCGCAGGCTCAGTTGATCATCATGTGGTAGTGCATGCTCCAGATGATCCAGACCGACAGTGCGACGACGATGAACAGGATCACCAGGGTGAACACGAAGCTGGCCAGGTTCCAGCCACCTTCGGACTTGCGGTCCATGTGCAGGAAATAGACCAGCTGCACCAGGATCTGCGCCACCGCGAAGCCGACCAGCAGGAACAGCGTGAGCGGCCGCGACAGCACCGGGTTCATCACCAGCGCGAACGGCACCACGGTCAGCAGCGCGCACAGCACGAAACCGATCAGGTAGGACTTGGTGGAGCCGTGCGCATTGCCGGCGCGCGAGGTTTCGACGTGGGCCATGTCAGAAGGCTCCGATCAGGTAGACGAAGGTGAAGACGCAGA
>DQIG01000417.1:4819-4953 GCA_003525885.1 Stenotrophomonas sp. | reverse complement strand
GGCCGGCCGTGCCGCGCCAGCGCCGCTGGTGATGGTCGGCATCGGGTGGCCGGCATCCGCGCCATCGCTGGTGCCCCGGAACTTGACCAGGGAGGCTGCTGCGAGGGCATAGCCTCCGCTGCCACTGGCGGGGG
>DQIG01000417.1:0-4664 GCA_003525885.1 Stenotrophomonas sp. | reverse complement strand
CCCCTGCCACTGGCGGTGATGGTGCCCGCAGGCTCATCGGCAGGCCGAACCCCGGAGCCCCAGCGCTTCACGCCGCCGGGTTTGCCCTCGCCGTGCGCGGCCTGCACCAGCATCGGAGCGACGACCGCATGAGAGCCGCCACGGGGCCAAGCGGTGATGGTGCCCAGCGGATCACCACCGGAAGCGATGCCGTTGGCGGACGCATTCGCGCACTGCACGATGGTCGGCGACACGATCATCATCTCGCCCCGGTTTGCAGCAGTGATCGTCGGCATCGGTTCCCCGATTCCGTGCGGACGGCGCTCCCCGCCATGGGTTGCGTGGACGATGAACGGCTCGGCGGCGTCCAGCACAAAGCGCCTAATGCCTCGGACGATACGCGCCTGAGTTGCGTCCGCGAGCGGCTTCTTGCGGCCGAAGATGCTGGGGCACGGAATGGACCAGTCAATGCTGGATGCCGCCGACACGTAAGGCTGTGCGCGGGCTGGCCCGTGGGTCGGTTCGGGCCAGATGATAGCTTCTCCATCGCACCGCGCGATCATGTAGAGCCGCTCGCGTGTGGTTCCGGCGCCATAGTCGCAGGCCCGCAATACACGCCACTCGACCTGGTAGCCCAGCGCCCGCAGCACACCGACGAAGCGGCGCCAGGTGCTGCCCTCGCGCTTCTTGTCTGGGATCAGGAACTGCTGGTCCAGTGGCACGCGCTCGCCGGCAGCGGCGACGGCCCCGTCCAACTTGATGACGCGGCCGGTGGCCTTGTCGCGCTTGGCGATCAGCGGCCCCCACTTGAGGATCTGCTTGACGTTTTCCAACGTGATGATGCGCGGACGAACGGTGCCGGCCCAACGTGACACCACCCACGACAGCGAGCGGGTTGCTCGGCTGCGTGGCTGACCACCTTTGGCCTGGCTGAAGTGCGTGCAGTCCGGGCTGGCATGCAGTGCGCCCACAGGTCGGCCGCCGCACTCGACACGCGGGTCGGCTTCCCACACGTCCTGGCACAGGTGGCGGGTAAAGGGGTGATTGGCAGAGTGCAGACCCACAGCCCAGGGGTTGTGGTTGATAGCAATGTCCACCGCGCGGGCCAGTGCTGTCTCCATCGCGTGGCTGGCACCGCCGCCACCGGCAAACAGATCAACTACGATCTCGTCCGCACGTAGCCGCGATTTCAGGTGTTGCAGGGGGAAGCGGAAACCGCCGGAGCCGTCAGCCATGTGCTGTCTCCTTCGCCGCCAAAGCGGCAATTGCCAGCGGTCGCACGAACCATGCACCGAGCCCGTCCTCAGTCTCCCCGAGCCAGGCGAGGCGCCAGTCGGCGCCCGGTGCTGCAGGGTTCCAGTCGTGCATCTCTTGGGCGGCACGGTAAACGCCAGATCCGATGGCCTCTTCGGAAAGCTCGCCCTCAACCACGGCCAGGTCGAAACCTTGCGCGAGGAAAAGCGGTCGCAGCGAAGCCTCGCGGCCATCAGCCCACATCGGCACGTCCGGATGGCACAGAATCTCGCCGTCGGCGTTGCGGGCTGGGAGCCGGCTCGGGTGGTACAGGCCGCGCCACGGGTCCGCCGGATCGACCACTGTGCGGATCTGATTCCTGACCAGTTCCAGCAGTTCATCCGCCTCCGCCAACCGGGCCCGGGTGGTCTCGCAGAGCGGCGTGTCGCCGTCCTGCATGCTGCTGCGCAGAGTCGCGCGATAGGCGGTAACGGCGGAGTCGAACACGCGTAGATCCTGCTGGCGGGGCAGGCGGTGATGCAGGTCACGCAGCGCGGTGTAGGCCTGGGCGAGAGTGATGGCCTTCGCCTCGTTCGGTAGCCACACAGCCTCGACTGCGATTGCGTTGATCGTTTCGTACGCCTGCTTCAGTACAGGGCAGTTCGTCGGGAGGGGCGTGAGATTCGGGGTCATTGGCGGGCCTGCTCAAATGGGATTTCGGTGTTCACGAATGCGCCAGCGAGCGGCGCTGTGGCGCCGTCCGGTGCGGCGCTAGCTGGACAAAATGGGAAGGGGGGCAAACGTCGGTACTGGCGATTGGGATCGTGGGCAAACATGCCGTCGTTGAGGCGGATCACCTGGTAAGCGGGAAACGCTTCGCTCGGCAGTAGTGCTCGGGCATCGGCAATCAGGGCGACGTACCGCTCCTGCCACTCAACAGGCATGGACTGCAGGGTCCGTCGTGGAAGCACGTGGTAGGCGGCGCGACTGAGTCCAAAAGCACGCCACACCGGCCCATCGGAATAGTTGCTCCCCGGCCTACCTGGTTCGACTGCAACGTCTACAGTTCTCGGGGCCTTAGTGGGGGTCATCGGCCAACATCCTCTCTGCATAGCCGCCGTAATTGGCTGCGTGCCGGCCCATCGCCGGCCGAAGTGGTGTATGGCCCAGCACTTCGATCTGGCCGCCCGACGCGAGGAATGCGTCCAGGTCGTCGGCCAGCTGCTGGCGGTCGAATTCCCGGTGCCGAATCGTGGTCGCTGCGTCACTGACGCCCGTGAGGGGACCAACTGCACATGCCGGGCGCTCACCTGCTGGTGCTGCGCGCAGCGGGGCGATCGCGTGCTGCACGTGGCTGGCCAGACGCCAGATGCCGCGCACGCCGGAGCGATGACAAATCGCCTGGCCGCTTCGCGCCAACCCGGCCAACGTGTAGCTGATGGCTTGGTTGGATGCCTTGATGCGCCCAGCGGACTTGATCTGCTCGATCGTCGCGCCCTGGGGGAACCTGCCCAGCACGTTGCGCACTTCGGCTGCACGGCCAATCTGCTGCGGGCGGGCGCTCATGCGCGCGCCCCTGCGAGCAGTTCGCGCATGGCCCAGCCGTGGTGCATGACCTTGGACGAACTGTCGGCGACAGCGTCCGGGTTCTCGGTCAGTACGAGTGTGTCCTGCAGCGGATAGGTGCTGTGGCCGTCCCAGTCCTCGATCACGGATTGGAGGCCGAAGTGTTCGCGCAGCTCTTGCGCGTTGGCAGATTTGCCGCACAGTTGCGGTCCATAGATGACGACAGAACGACTCATGCGCGGATTCCTCGCGTGCGGCGCGTAGCGCGGTTAATGGGGGGGATTGAACGAACGCGCACGCCCTGGCGATCAAGCCAGCGATGCGCGGCCTGTGCAGCCAGTCGGTTGAGTGGGAACGTGATGCCGCCAAGCGCCAGCGAGTGGTGGGATACCCCCACGTTCCGGCTGGCGCTGGCCGCGACCTGCAGCAGCGTTTCGCGTGGTGCGGCGGTGTATAGCCCGGCCCAGAGCCAGCCCTGACAGACCATCAGCACCAATGACTCGCCTTGGTGGCCGGTGGCAAACTGCTGCTCGACGGGCAGGGCACTTATCACGCTCATGCGCTCAGCGCCTGGTTGCGTGCCGTATCGACCAATGCCCGCGCTTCAGCCAAGCCGCGCTCGGTCAGGGTCACGGCGCGCGGGAGGTCGCGATCATCGAAGCGAACGAGGACGCGCTCATGCAGCCAGTTGATGAGCCGGCGCGTGAATACCTTCTCGGGGTGATTGGTCGGCGCGAAGCCGAACGCCGTGCGTCGAAGGGTGAAGTTCGGTGCGCCGTAAGCTGCGATCAGGGCAGCCTTTTCCTTTGGCTTGAGAGGGGCTTGCATGGGCTGTCTCCTGGTCAGGCTGCGATGAGCGTGGAAGGGGTTTCGGCCGCGAGTTCGGCCAAGACCTCGCCGCGATGGCGTGCGAGGTGGGAGATCGGGATGCGGAGATGCGAGAGGCTGGGATCGGTCCAGCGCAGTTCGGCGAGCGCAGCTTTTTTCAGCGGCACCGGGCGCGTGGCGACGCCGCAGCGGTAGCACTCGATATGGAGCAGTGGCGGGCAGGGCGTGCCGAGGCGATGGCCGGTGGGCGCGCCCTCAGTGGTCACGATCTGCGGGTGATGGCCATGGCCGCAGAGCGGTACCGAGGGCGGAAGCGGGCGGGAGGTTTGGCGCATGGTCAGCCCCTCACCGCGCTGCTGGTTGCCCAGCGCGGCTTTGCTGCGTCGCGGTCGCTGTGTGCCTGGTGGATCTCTGCGACGCGCAGCGGCACGACAACTGCGGCGACCAGCGCAACGGCTGCCCAAGCGAGGCGGAGGCGCCGGCTCATGCCGCACCGCCGCTGATTTCTTGCCGCATCGCCCGCAGGCTTCTTACCGGATGGGCTTCATCCAGAAGTTCCGCGCAATCGGCGCAGGCGTACTGCGCTCCGCCGCCGCCGTCTATATCGATTCCAAGCACCCAACCTTCGCGTCCCGCTGAATCCTCGCAGTCGTCGCTGCTCGCAGCTCCCGGGCTGTTCTCGTCGCAGTTGAAGCACCAGAGGTGGTGGGTCTGGGTGAGGAGTGCGCTCATGCCCGCACCTCGGCCGACATATCGCGTGAGCATGCTTCCAGGCGCAGGCTGGCAACGCCCATGCGTCGCGAGCGGCGGAGCTGGTTGCGGCTGTGCTCACCCTTGCTGCGAACCCAGAGGGTGCTGGCGGTGCTGTGATCGCGGGCTGCCAGCGCGAGCATGGCCTTCACGGCCAGAGGCGGCAGCACGCAGGGACTTTGGTCGGCGTAGCGGTGAGACATGGCGCGCTCCTGTTAGAAGGAGGGCGCCGGCGGGTCACTGGCCGTGGGGAGCGGCTATTGCCGATAGGGGAAGCCCGGCAGGTGACGACCCGCCGGTCGCCCGCC
>DQIG01000202.1 GCA_003525885.1 Stenotrophomonas sp. | reverse complement strand
AGGGAGCGGCAGCCGGTTGCGTCGGCGTGGCCGCAGCGGCCACATCGTCGGCCTTGTTGTGCAGGCCCTGCAGGTAACTCGACAGCGCCTGCACCTCCTGCTCGCTGAGCTTCTGCGCGACCGTGGCCATGATCTGGAAGTGCGCCTTGTCGGTCTCATTGGTCTGGCCGGCCTGGTACTCCTGCAGGCGGCGCGCGACATAGCTTGCGTGCTGCCCACCGAGGTGCGGATAAGCCGGGCCGGGATTGCCGGCACCGCTGGGGCCATGGCAGGCCATGCAGGCCGGCAGGCCGCGCTTGGCGTCACCGCCACGGTACAGCTGCTGGCCGATCTCGTAGAACTTCATGCCCTTGTAAGGGCCCTCGGTGACCGCCGTGTCATCGGCGATGCCGGCGGTGGCCTTCTGCGTAGCGAAGAACGCGCCGATGTCGCGCATGTCCTGCGGGGTGAGGTTCTGCACGAATGGCACCATCGCCACCGCCGCGCCGGAACTGCGCTGGCCGTTGGCGATCAGGGCCATCTGCTGGGCCACGTAGCGTTCGCTCTGGCCAGCGATGGACGGGTACATCTCCACCGTGGAGTTGCCGTCGGCACCATGGCAGGCCGCGCAGGCCGTCGCCTTGGTCTGGCCGGCCTTGGCATCGCCCCAGTGGGTCTTGCTGAAATCCACCTCCAGCGAGGCGGTGCGGATCGGCCCGTTGTCGGGTAGCGGGGTCAACGTGGTCTGCGCGAACGCAGCAGCGGCAACGACTACAGCAGTGGCTAGGGCGGATACGGCAAGAACGCGAGCGTGGCGCATGCTAAAGCTCCGTATGGACCGGGCCGGGCGGTGGCCGCCGGCATCGCCCGGATTATCAACGCCGTTTCCGCGCACGGTCAACGCAGCAGTGCAGCAAAATGGCCGCGGAGGCCGCCGGCACGGGCGCGCGGCGCCGCAACATGCGATCCTAGGCACATGTCATTGCTCATCGAACGCGCCCGTTACCACCTTTCGGCCCATAACGTGCGGCAGCTGCCGCCCGACGAAGGGGCCGAAGTGGCCTTTGCCGGCCGCTCCAACGCCGGCAAGTCCAGTGCGCTCAACGCGCTGACCCGCCAGAACGCCCTGGCCCGTGTCTCCAAGACCCCCGGCCGTACCCAGCAGCTGGTGTTCTTCCAGGTCACCCCGGAAGCGCACCTGGTCGACCTGCCCGGTTACGGCTACGCCAAGGTGCCGCTGGACCTGCAGGCACACTGGCAGGCCTTCATCGACAAGTACTTCCGCACCCGCGAGGCCCTGAAGGGGCTGGTGGTGGTGATGGACATCCGCCATCCGCTGAAGGATTACGACCGGCAGATGCTGTCCTACGCCGTGCAGCGTGGCCTGCCGGCGCACGCGCTGCTGACCAAGGCCGACAAGCTCAGCCGCAGCCAGCAGATGCAGTCCCTGCAGAAGGTGCGCAAGGAACTGCATTCGGCCTATGGCGACAGCGTCAGCGTGCAGGTGTTCTCCGGCGAAGACCGCACCGGCGTGGACGAAGCCCGCGGCGTGATCGGCGGCTGGCTGGGGCTGGCGTAAGGCTTCTGGCTTTCCTGTAGAGCCGAGCCCACGCTCGGCTGCCGCACGCAGCGCGGCCAGGCCCCGGTAGCCGAGCATGGGCTCGGCTCTACAAGGGCTCATCAGCTCATTTCAACGGCGAATACTCCGCCGGCACCCAGGCATACGCCTGCCCTTCACCGCGCACGTGGCCCAGGCCCGGGAACGGCAGGTGCGCACCCGCCACCCACCAACCGTTGGCGGTGGCCTGCTGCAGCAGCCCGCGCCGGCTGGCGATGGCCGCCTTGCGGTCGGAATCGGCCTCGAATGCGGCCTCCGGGTGCGCGAACTGCACCGCATGGAAGTGCAGCACGTCACCCCATACCAGCAGTGACTGGCCCTGGCTGTCGAACCGGTAGGAGACATGTCCGGGGGTGTGGCCATGGGTGTCCATCGCCACAGCGCCGCCGGGCAGGGCATCGCCGGGGCTGAAAGTGCGCAGATGGCCGCTGGCCTGGTACGGCGCCACCGCATTGCGCGCCAGCGGGAAGGCGAAGCGCACGCCCTTCGGCGCTGTGGCCTCGCTGGCCGGGCTGAGCCAGTAATCGGCATCCGCCTTGGACAGCCATACCGTGGCATTCGGGTAGGCCGGCTTGCCCTGCGCGTCGAGCACCCCGCACAGGTGGTCCGGATGGGCATGGGTCAGCAGCACCTCGTCCACCTCGGCCGGGTCCACGCCGGACGCGCGCAGGTTGCCCAGCACCTGGCCGAGCCCGGGACCGAAGCACTGCGCGGTGCCGGTATCGACCAGGGCCAGGTGGTTGCCCTGGCGCACCAGGAAGGCGTTGATCGCAGTCTGCAGGCCCTTCTTGTCCTCAGGTACATAGCGGCCTTCCAGCAGGCGGCTGACGAGCGTGGGCGGTACGTCCACCACTTCCTGCCGGCCCAGCGCGACCACGCCATCGAACAGGGCGGTGACCTGCAACGCGCCGACGCGCTGGTGGTAGACGCCGGGCACCTGCTGGGTGGGAGCGGGCGAGGTGGCTTCGGCCAACGCGGCCAGCGGCAGGGACGACAGTGCCAGCAGCAGGGCGCCGTGCAGTGGCAGGTAACGCAGGGTCATGGCGGTTCTCGGTGGACGACGGGCGATTCCGTTGCTGCATAGCGTGCCGCGGCCGGCGTGTGCGCGGCGCTCAAACCACTGCGCGGAATGCTCAGGGGGGCCGTCCCGCGCCCACGGTAGTGCCGGCCGCTGGCCGGCAGCACCCACTG
>DQIG01000083.1:2968-3219 GCA_003525885.1 Stenotrophomonas sp. | reverse complement strand
GGCTCCCGCCCCTGCGGCAGCGGCGCCGTCGGCACCTGCCGCACCTGCCGCCAGCGGTGGTGCCAGCCAGGAAGCGGAAACCTCGATCCGCGTCAGCGTCGACAAGGTCGATGCGCTTATCAACCTGGTCGGCGAACTGGTCATCACCCAGGCCATGCTCAAGCAGGTCTCGCACGCACTGGACCCAGTCCATGCCGAGAGCCTGTTCGCCGGCCTGGACCAGCTTGAACGCAACACCCGCGACCTGCAGG
>DQIG01000083.1:368-2810 GCA_003525885.1 Stenotrophomonas sp. | reverse complement strand
GCGACCTGCAGGAAGCGGTGATCGGCGTGCGCATGCTGCCGGTTGATGCGGTATTCCGCCGCTTCCCGCGCTTGGTTCGCGATCTGTCCAGCCGCCTTGGCAAGCAGGTGCGCCTGCGCACCGTCGGCGAAGGCACCGAGCTGGACAAGGGCCTGATCGAGAAGATCGCCGATCCGCTGGTGCACCTGGTTCGCAACTCGATCGACCACGGCCTGGAAATGCCCGACGTGCGTCGTGGCGCAGGCAAGGACGAGACCGGCACGATCACGCTGGCGGCCTCGCATCAGGGCGGCCACATCGTCATCGAAGTCAGCGACGACGGTCGCGGCCTGGACCGCGCCAAGATCCTGGCCAAGGCCCACGAACGCGGCCTGGCGGTGCCGGACAACCCGACCGATTCGCAGGTCTGGGACCTGATCTTCCAGCCCGGATTCTCCACTGCCGATGCGGTCACCGACCTGTCCGGGCGTGGCGTCGGCATGGACGTGGTCCGCCGCAACATCCAGGCACTGGGGGGCGAAGTACAGATCGAAAGCAGCCTCGGTACCGGCACCCGCACGCTGATCCGCCTGCCGCTGACCCTGGCCATCCTCGATGGCATGACCGTGGCGGTGGCTGGTGAAACCCTGATCCTGCCGCTGGCCTATGTGCTTGAGGCGCTGCAGCCGCAGGCCGAGGACATCCGCAGCATGGCCGGCGAAGGCCGCGTGTTGCGCGTCCGCGGTGAGTACCTGCCGATCCTGTCGCTGAGCGAGTACTACGGCTACGGCAACCGCGCTCCGGGCAGCGAATCGCTGGTGGTGGTGGTTGAAGGCGATGGCCAGAAGATCGCGCTGGAAGTGGACGAACTGGTCGGCCAGCAGCAGGTGGTGGTGAAGAACATCGAGAACAACTACCGCCGCATCGGCGGGGTATCCGGTGCCACCATCCTTGGTGACGGCCGCGTCGCACTGATCGTCGACATCGGTGGGCTGGTGCGTTCGTTGCGGATGCCGCAGGCCGCCTGATCCATCCTGCATGCGTGTACTGAACCGCCGCCCTTCGGGGCGGCGGTTTTTGTTTGCGCGCTCCATTCCGCCCGGGGTCAGATCCCTTATGTGAACTCCGTCGGCGCCGCGCTTGCGCACGCAACCACGCCACCCAAGCGAAAGCCCCGCTACGCCGGCGCTTTCGCGCTGCCATCCCTACGTAACCGAATGTGATCTGCGTCCATAAAGTCCGCGCGGGTTGCGCCGTTATTCCGCAATGACGGCCGTCACCGAACCCCCACCGGGCACCACCGTTCGCGATGCAACCACCCCAGCCGGCGCACCGCCGCCGGCACCCTGCCCACCTGGAGCACCCCGCATGAAGTGGTTCCAAGATCTGCCCATCGCCCGCAAGCTGGCCGTGGGGTTCACGCTCACCACGCTGATGACTCTGGTCCTCGGCGCCTTCGCCCTGCTGCGCCTGAGCGAGGCCAACAAGCAGCTCGGCGAAATGGCCGGCAACGATATTCCGTCGGTTCAGCACCTGGGCGAAGCGCGCTCGCAGCTGGGGGAGTTCCGCACCTACGAACTGGCCCTGCTGAGCATGCTCGACCAGCCCGACAAGGTGACCGACTACAACAAGCGCATGGACGACACTGCCAGGACCGTGCACGAGGAACTGGCCGCCTATTCGGCGCTGCCGGCGCTGGCCAAGGAACGTGAACTGTATCGTGCCGCCAGCACGCAGCTGGATCGCTACTTCGCCGCCAACAAGGCCATGCGCGAAGCCGTAGCCGCCGGTGATGGCGCCCTCGCACAGCAGATTTCCGATGAGCAGTCGCGTCCGGCCCGTCGCGACCTGTTCGCCGCGATGAAGACTCTGGGCACCCACATCGCCGGCCTGATGGACGGCAAGATCGCCGATGCCAATGCCACCCACCGCACCAGCATGATTGCCATCGTCGGCTGCATCGTGCTGCTGTCGCTGGTGGCTGCCGCACTGGCCACGGTCATCTCGCGCGCCGTCACCGGTCCGCTCGGCAAGGCCGTGCAGGCCATCCAGGCCGTCGCCCGCGGCGACCTGAGCGTCAGCACCCAGGCCACCAGCAAGGACGAGGCCGGCAAGATGCTGGCCGCTACCGCCGACATGACCGCGATGCTGCGCCGCTTCAGCGAACAGACCCAGCTGATGGCGCAGATGCATGCTGGCCCGGACATCAGCCATCGTATTCCGGAAGACTTCCCGGGCGTGTATGGCCAGCTGGCCGGCGGCATCAACACGGTGATCTTCGAGCACCTGGATGCAATCCGCGATGCCATCGACGTGCTCAACCAGTACGCCATCGGCAATCTCACCCCGGATGCGCGCCGCCTGCCCGGCAGCCGCGCGATCCTGCACGAATCCATGGATGCGGCCAAGACCAGCCTGCTGGCAATCAACTCTCAGATCCAGCAACTGGCCGCAGCGGCTGCC
>DQIG01000083.1:0-204 GCA_003525885.1 Stenotrophomonas sp. | reverse complement strand
GGCTGCCGCCGGTGACTTCAGCCAGCGCGGCGACGCACAGCGTTTCCAGCACGACTTCAAGCTGATGATCGAGCATCTCAACACCATGATGCAGGTGGCCGACGGCAATCTCGGCCAGCTCTCGCAGCTGCTGCAGTCGATCGCCGCCGGCGACCTGACTGCGCGCATGGAAGGCCAGTTCAACGGCGTGTTCGCCCGCATGCG
>DQIG01000084.1 GCA_003525885.1 Stenotrophomonas sp. | reverse complement strand
CATCCACGCATGGCGTGGATTTACCTCAATCCTTGGTAACGCGGTTGATCTCGGCCAGGCTGGTCACACCCGCAGCGGCCTTCTTCAATGCCGACTGGCGCAGATCGTTCACCCCGATCTGCTGTGCGGCCTCGGCAATCTGCAACGCATTGCCACCGGCCAGCACGATCGTAGCGATCTCGTCGGTCATCGGCATCACCTGGTAGAGACCGGTACGGCCCTTGTAGCCCTCGGTGCACTCATCACAGCCGACCGCCTCGTACAGTTCGATGCCCGCGTCCAGCTGTGCCTGGGTGAAGCCTTCGGCCAGCAGCGCATGCTCGGGAAGTGTGGACGGGCGCTTGCAGTTGTTGCACAGCCGGCGCGCCAGGCGCTGGGCGATCACCAGGGTCACCGAGCTGGTGATGTTGTACGGCGCAATGCCCATGTTCATCAGGCGCGCGATGGTCTGCGGCGCATCATTGGTGTGCAGCGTGGACAGCACCATGTGGCCGGTCTGCGCCGCCTTGATCGCGATCTCGGCCGTTTCCAGGTCGCGGATTTCGCCGACCATGATGATGTCCGGATCCTGTCGCAGGAACGAGCGCAGGGCCGCGGCAAAGGTCATGCCGCGCTTGTTGTTCTGCTGCACCTGGTTGACGCCGGGCAAGCGGATTTCCACCGGGTCTTCGGCGGTGGAGATGTTGCGCGTCTCGTCGTTGAGGATGCCCAGCGCGGTGTACAGCGACACCGTCTTGCCCGAACCAGTCGGGCCGGTCACCAGCACCATGCCGTACGGCTTGTGGATGGCTTCCAGGAACAGCTTCTGCTGGTCCGGCTCGTAGCCCAGCTTGTCGATGCCCAGCTTGGCCGCGCTGCCATCGAGGATACGCAGCACCACCTTTTCGCCGAACAGGGTCGGCAGCGTGCTCACGCGGAAGTCGATCTGCTTGGTCTTGGACAGGTTGAGCTTGATGCGTCCGTCCTGCGGCACGCGCTTCTCGGCGATGTCCAGCTGCGCCATCACCTTCAGTCGCGCCGCGATACGCTGGTTCAGCTTCACCGGTGCGCGCGCCACCATCTTCAGCAGGCCGTCGATGCGCAGGCGCACACGGTAGTCGTCTT
The DNA here is from genome assembly GCA_003525885.1 of Stenotrophomonas sp. Classification (GTDB taxonomy): domain Bacteria; phylum Pseudomonadota; class Gammaproteobacteria; order Xanthomonadales; family Xanthomonadaceae; genus Stenotrophomonas. The sequence goes on along the minus strand of DQIG01000084.1, from coordinate 6,567 downwards.
CATAGGGCTCGAAGTGGATGTCCGAGGCGCCCTTGCGGATCGCGTCCACCAGCACCTTGTTGACGAACTTCACCACCGGGGTGTCATCACCCTTGGCGTCGATGCCGGAGTCGCCGCCGGCGCCGAGATCCTCGTCTCCGGCCGCAACGTCCAGGTTGCCCATTCCCTCGTCGTCACCGCCGAGCGCATCGCCCAGCGTGTCATGGCTGGCATGCCACTGCTCGAGCGTGCGGCGGATCTGGTCCTCATCCACCAGGATCGGCTCCACCACCAGATTGGTGTGGAACTTGATCTCGTCCAGCGAATGGGTCGGGTTGCTGGTGCCCACGAACAACTTGCCGCCGCGCTTGAACAGCGGCAGCACGTTGTGCTTGCGCAGCAGTTCCTCGCTGACCAGGCTCATCGCGTTCTGGCTGGCATCGAACGTGGACACGTCGAACAGCGGCATGCCGAACTCGACCGCATTGGCGGCCGCCAGCTGGGCCGCGCCGACCACCTTGTTCTGCGCGAACCAGGTCGGCAGCGGCTGCCGGGCGGCAGCGGCCTTGGCCATTGCGTCGCGGGCGGAAGCCTCGTCCAGCGCACCATCCTGGACCAGGCGACGGGCCAGGCCGGTGATGCCGACGAGATTGGCGGTGGTTACGGCGTTCATATGGATCCTTGGCTCATCATGGGTCAGGCAGTGCGGCGCGCCTTCCAGGGGCACCGCACAGGGCAGCAGAACCTGCCGCGACCCGATGGCCGACGACGACGCCAATCCTTCAGCATGACTGCCTCGCCCGGCACTCCCAGCCCGGCAGGCACGATCCTGACTCCCTCGGGGATGATAGCCCCGTCAACGGCCCGCCAACATCCCATTGGCAGGCCGAAGTGTGATCAACAGCCGGTTGGACGATAGCGCGCTTCGAAGGCGCTGCCGTCGCAGGTCCAGGTACCGTCGGCTGCGCGACGGAGGATCAGATCTTTGCCTTGCACTGCCCCGCCTCCGCTCACTGTGCATGCAATGCTCCCTACCCCGGCATCGGTGAGCTCGGCCTTTACTGCGAAGCAACGTTCCGTCGCCCTCAATCCAATATATGAGGCAGTGACATCAGCGGCGTTCCTGCTATCTTGCGCCACCGCTTCAAGCGTGGTCTTACCTGGGCGTATGTCCGAAAGCGCGGCAGCCAGTTGCGCCCGGGATACATAGTTCATATAGATCGGAATGGAGACCGCAGCAAGGATTGCGATGATTGCAACGACAATCATCAGCTCAATCAACGTAAAGCCATTGCTTCGCTTCATGCCCCCCTCCCCAATGAGAGACTTGTTCACGAGATGTCTGCCCCTATGCATTTTATTAGCCATTAAACAAAAGGCCCCGATTTACGGGGCCTTTTGCCACAACTGTTGCTAGATATTACTTGCAGCCGCCCGGAATGTACTTGGCATCGAGGCTGGTTGCGGTGCAAGCCCAGGTGCCGTCTGCTGCGCGGGTCAGAGCAAGAGAACCGCTAGCGACCTTGGCATTGCCCGACAGCTTGCAGGTAATCGAAGCGGTACCAACGGCCGAGTCGCCATCAACGGTAATCGCACAGCGGTCCGAGTTCTTCAGGCCCAGCTGAGCCGGGGTCTTGTCGAAGGCCTTGCCTTCATTCAGCAGCACTTCTGCCTGGGTCTTACCCGGAGTGATTTCGGCGAGGCCAGCGGTGGCCTGCGACTTGGCCACGTAGTCCTGGTACATCGGCAGGGCGATGGCAGCCAGGATGGCGATGATCGCAACGACGATCATCAGTTCGATAAGGGTGAAGCCCTTCTGGTTCTTCATTTTGGTACATCCCCAAGATAAGTGGTGGTTGATTTCAGAGCACAGGATCGGTCTGGCCAGCGGCCAGCTGAGCGGGTCCTGCCCCCTGCGGGTGGATCAACGCAGGTTGCGTGCCAACCCCGGCACGCCTCCCCCTGGATTTCCCCGCGCCCATGATGGCAGCTATTTCACGGATGGGAACCCCCCGGATGCGAATCTGCGATGGACGCGGCAATGTGACGCAGTGCGTCACCTTTGGTCGGCACCCGGCACGAATTCGCATCATGAGCCCCTTGGCAACTGCCCAGACGGGCATGAACCCGCTACCATCGACGGCTAGACGCCCGCCTGGGGATGGCGGGTCTTGGGGAGCCGATATGTCTGTCAGTCGCAGTGCGATCAAGAAGGAGCCCGTGGCGCGCAGCACCACGGAGCTGCAGCCGTTTGTCTGGGAGGGGACCGACAAGCGGGGCGTGAAGATGAAGGGAGAGCAGGCCGCGAAGAACGCGAACCTGCTGCGGGCCGAGCTGCGTCGCCAAGGCATCAACCCTGGCACGGTCAAGCCAAAGCCCAAGCCGCTCTTCGGGGCTGCCGGCAGCAAGATTTCGCCGAAGGAAATTGCCTTCTTCAGTCGCCAGATGGCGACCATGATGAAGTCGGGCGTGCCCATTGTAGGTTCGCTGGACATCATTGCGAACGGGCATAAGAACCCGCGCATGAAGAAGATGGTGGATGGCATCCGCACAGACATCGAGGGCGGCTCGTCACTCAATGAGGCCATCAGCAAGTACCCGGTACAGTTCGACGAGCTCTACCGCAACCTGGTGCGGGCCGGTGAAGGCGCAGGCGTCCTTGAAACTGTTCTGGACACTGTCGCCAACTACAAAGAGAACATTGAAGCCCTGAAGGGCAAGATCAAGAAGGCGATGTTCTATCCCGCCATGGTGCTGGCGGTTGCCCTGCTGGTCAGTGGCATCCTGCTGGTATGGGTGGTGCCGCAGTTCGAGGACGTATTCAAGGGCTTCGGCGCGGACCTGCCCGCCTTTACCCAGATGATCGTGAATCTGTCCCGCTTCATGGTCTCGTGGTGGTGGCTGATCCTGCTGGTCATCATCGGATCGATCGTCGGCTTCATCGCGGCCTACAAACGGTCGCCAAAGATGCAGCACAGCATGGACCGACTGGTCCTGAAGCTGCCGGTCATCGGGCAGATCATGCACAACAGCTCGATCGCCCGCTTTGCTCGCACCACGGCGGTGACCTTCAAGGCCGGCGTGCCTTTGGTGGAGGCCCTGGGCATCGTGGCCGGCGCCACCGGCAATACGGTTTACGAGCATGCCGTATTGCGCATGCGCGATGACGTTTCGGTCGGTTACCCGGTCAACATGGCCATGAAGCAGACCGCCCTGTTCCCGCACATGGTCATCCAGATGACCGGCATCGGCGAAGAGGCCGGTGCCTTGGACGCCATGCTGTTCAAGGTGGCCGAGTACTATGAGCAGGAGGTCAACAATGCCGTTGACGCCCTGAGCAGCCTGCTGGAGCCGATCATCATGGTGATCATTGGTACCATCGTCGGCGGCATGGTCATCGGCATGTACCTGCCGATCTTCAAGCTCGCTTCCGTCGTCGGATAATCACTACATGGCATTTCTCGACCAGCATCCCGGCCTCGGCTACCCCGCCGCGGCCGCCCTGGGGCTGCTGCTGGGCAGTTTCCTCAACGTCGTCATCCTGCGCCTGCCCAAGCGGCTGGAGTGGCAGTGGAAGCGCGATGCGCGCGAGGTCCTGGAAGAACCGGACTTCTACGAGCCCCCGCCACCGGGGATCGTGGTCGAGCCCTCGCACTGCCCGCACTGCAAGCACAAGCTGAGCTGGTACGAGAACATCCCGCTGTTCAGCTGGATCATCCAGGGCGGCAAGTGCCGCCACTGCAAGGCGCCGATCTCGCTGCAGTACCCACTGGTCGAGGCCCTGACCTCGGTGCTGGTGCTGGCCTGCGTCTGGCAGTTCGGCTTCGGCTGGCAGGGCTTCGGCGCCATCGTGCTGACCTGCTTCCTGATCGCCTTGTCCGGCATCGACCTGCGCACCCAGCTGCTACCCGACCAGTTGACCCTGCCCCTGATGTGGCTGGGCCTGATAGGCAACATCGACAACCTGTACATGCCGGCCAAGCCTGCATTGGTCGGCGCGGCGGTGGGCTATCTATCGCTGTGGATGGTCTGGTGGCTGTTCAAGCAGCTGACCGGCAAGGAAGGCATGGGCCACGGCGATTTCAAGCTGCTGGCCGCCCTCGGCGCCTGGTGCGGGCTGAAGGGCATCCTGCCGATCATCCTGCTGTCGTCGGTGCTGGGCGCCATCATCGGCTCGATCTGGCTGTACACCCGGGGCCGTGACCGCGCCACGCCGATTCCGTTCGGCCCCTACCTGGCCATCGCGGGCTGGCTGTACTTCATGTGGGGCGCGCCCGTGGTGGAGCAGTACCTGGTGTTGAGCGGGCTGCGCTGAGGGGAATCCCCATGAGCCGGTATGTGGTGGGCCTGACCGGCGGCATTGCCGCCGGCAAGACCGAAGTGACCCGGCGCTTCGAGGCGCTGGGCATCGTGGTGGCCGACGCCGACCTGGCCGCCCGCGCGGTGGTTGCTGCCGGCAGCCCGGCCCTGGGCCGCATCGCCGAGCGCTTCGGCGCCGACATGCTGCTGCCGGACGGCAGCCTGGACCGGGCGCGCCTGCGCGCGCACGTGTTCGCCGATCCGGCCGAACGGGCGGCACTGGAAGCGATCACCCACCCGGCCATCCGCCTGCTGATGCAACAGCAGTGCGAGCAGGCCGCCAGCCTCTATGCGATTGCCGCCATTCCGCTGCTGACCGAGGTCGGCGGCCGGACCGCCTACCCGTGGCTGGACCGGGTGCTGCTGGTGGATGCGCCCGAAGCCGTGCAGCACGCCCGGCTGATGCAGCGCGACGGCATCGACGCCGCGCTGGCTGACAAGATGATCGCCGCCCAGGCCAGCCGCACGCAGCGGTTGGCACTGGCCGATGATGTGGTGCTCAACGATGGCCACCCCGAGGACCTGCAGGCGCAGGTGGAATCGCTGCATGAGCGGTATCTGGGGTTGGCTGCGGGTTGAGGCCTGGTTGCCGGCCAACGGCCGGCACTACCGAGGCGCGTCCACCCATGGCTTGGATCTACTGTAGAGCCGAGCCCATGCTCGGCTTGATGATCGCAGCCGAGTTGCCTTGCCCGGTCAACTGGGCCTAATCGAACAACATCACTCCGGTGTGGGCCTCGATCACGACTATCCCGTTCCGCAGGTATAACCAGCAGACCCCTCGCTTTTCGTCGACGATGCAGCTCGCAACATTTCCGAGACGTTCGTTCCACTCCATTGCGGTTTCATCAAACCTCACTACGCACGACTTGACGCCCTCGAAGCAGACAGACACGGGAACACGCTCAGGCACCTCTGGCAAGCCGCTGATATCCGTATCCTTCAACAACAACAGCTGAGCTGAGAACTGCTTGCTTCCTACGGAATGGCTCAATCCCGTCAAGACAGCAAAACTCAGCCGACCGGCAGCAACTCCATCGAGTCGTGTTCCAGAGGCCGCGGACACGTTGGGTCGTGGAGAATGCCCAGACAGCGCAGGGAGCTCCGACCTGAGTGGACTGCCACCCGCCTCCAGCATGCCTCCGGCCAGATAAAGCCGAAGCACGCCAGCGCAGTCTTCCCCATCAAAATGACCATGCTGAATGTTCCCGGGCCAAGCATTGTCCGACAGTTCTTGACTGTCGAACAGCATGAAGAACGATTCAAGGTTATGGCAACCAATGTCAGCCAAGGCCCCTTCCGAGAGGTCACCGCATACGCCAACAGCCCGTACCAGGCAGGATCTATCCAAGATCGACACCTGCACTGAATCGAGAGACGAGTCATGAAGTCCCGTCGCCTCCAATGGATTTCGAACCACCGACTCAGCCTCCAATAAGCCACCGGGAAATGCGCTCAACACTATCAGTGCGCCATCGGTTGCGGCCGCTTCTGAACCCAGGGGCCGCTCAAGCCTGTCGAATCCATCGCTTCGACGGATCAACCGCTCATCCGGATAGGCTTCGTCGCCCTCCCAGCACCCGAATCATCGTTCAGTCACTTCGATCCGCTGGTGGCAGTATGGGCTGATGTGCTCCTGCATCAGGTCGTAGCTGCAAACCAATCAAGTGCAGTCGGTGAACATAAGACAATTGTTCGAACGCAGCCAGATTGGCTCACCGGGGTGACCGCTTCAACAAGGGACTCCTTCGTGCCCCCTCCATCCGGCGGGTCATTGCAGCCCAGACCTACATCCCAATCAATCAGGAAATCACCGGCCGCCACGAATAAGCAGAGCTACATCTTGATCAAAGAAGACGCTTTGGGCGATGTACTCTCTGACATCACCCGCCATTACCTGATCAGGATCCAAAAAGGAAAGCTCAACCAACTTCATCAGCAAATCCTTACTTGGCGACTGCCTCAACCACCAATGGAAGACACTGTTCCTATCGTGTTCGGAGGCGCTCTCCATCCCAGGCTGATATGAAGCCATGAGCGGATCGATCAACTCCTCTGGCAACAAGTCGTACTCCCGCCACCTGGCCGGGAATTCCATCATTTCCAGATATGCACTTTTATCCACAAATCACCACCGATAGGGCGGACCAACACACTCGATAAGCTCCTCACACGACGCTGGACGCGATCGACATGCACCCGCAAGCGAACGTGCACCAACCGTTTGCA
>DQIG01000204.1 GCA_003525885.1 Stenotrophomonas sp. | reverse complement strand
CCGTGGATGCCGGCCAGCGGCCGGCACTCCCATCAGGCCACCTGCACGATGTGCAGCGCCTTCGGGTTGCGCCACTGCGCCAGCAGCGTGGCTTCGCGTGCCTTGGCCTGCGCGAAATGGGCTTCCTTGACGTGGCCAAAGCCGCGGATGTGCTCGGGAATGCTGGCGATCTCCACCGCCAGCGCCAGGCGGTCGTCATCCAGGCCGTCCAGCAGCACCTGCACGGTCGCTTCGTAGTCACCGATCAGCTTGCGCTCCATGCGGCGTTCTTCGGTGCGGCCGAACACATCGAAGCGGCCGCCACGCAGGAACTTCAGCCTGGCCAGCAGGCCGAAGGCCTTGAACATCCACGGGCCGTATTCCTTCTTCAGCAACCGGCCCTGCTCGTCCTTCTTGGCGAACAGCGGCGGCGCCAGGTGGAAGCGCAGCTGGTAGTCGCCCTCGAACTGCTGCTGCAGGCGGCGCTGGAAGTCGCCGCTGGTGTACAGGCGGGCCACTTCGTACTCGTCCTTGTAGGCCATCAGCTTGAACAGGTAACGGGCCACGGTCTCGGTCAGCGCGGTGGAGCCGCCGATGCGGTCGGCTTCGGCAGCGCGTACGCGCTCGACAAGGCTGCGATAGCGATTGGCGTAGGCGGCGTCCTGGTACTCGACCAGGAACGCCGCACGGCGCTCGATCATTTCATCCAGCGAGCGCGACAGGCGCGCGTCGTCCAGCGGCAGGAACGCCACGTCGCCACCGTGCGAGGGCAGGCCACGCAGTTCGCGTTCGTCGCCGGTGTTGCGCGGTGCCGCGGTGGCGCCCCATTCGTTGCCTTCCCATTCGCCCGGCGGCAGCGGATGCAGCGGGCCCGGGGTGGATTCGGTATCGGTGTGGCGGTTGCGCACCAGGCCAGCCGCCTGCTGCACGGCCTGCGGATCGACCACGGCCAGGCGGCCCCAGGCGAAGGCCTGCTGGTTCATCGCCACGGCTGCGCCATTGAGTTCGATGGCGCGCATCAGCGAGTCGAACGACAGCGGCACCAGGCCCTGCTGCCACGCATAGCCCAGGATGAACAGGTTGGCGGCGATGGCATCGCCCAGCAGTGCGGTGGCCAATTGGGTGGCATCGAGCAGCAGCGGCTCCTGGCCGCCCAGCGCCACGCGCACACCGGCAACGATATCGGCGGCGGGGAACTGCATGTCCGGGCGGGTGGTGAAAGTGCCCGGCATCGCTTCATAGGTGTTCAGCACCACCTGCGAACGGCCGGCGCGCACCTTCGACAGCGCCCAGTAATCGTTCACCACCACCATGTCGCAGCCCAGCACCAGGTCGGCCTCACCGGCGGCGATACGCACGGCGTGGATGTCTTCGGGGCGGCGTGCGATGCGGATGTGCGTGGTCACCGCGCCACCCTTCTGCGCTAGGCCGGTCTGGTCGAGCACGGTCGCGCCCTTGCCTTCCAGGTGGCCGGCCATGCCCAGCAGCGCGCCGATGGTCACCACGCCGGTACCGCCGACGCCGGTGATCAGGATGTTCCAGGGCTGCTCCAGCGTGCCGCGGAGGGTCGGCGCCGGCAGGTTGTCCAGCAGCGTGGACGCATCGCGCTTGCTGCCCTTGCGCGGCTGGCCACCGTGCACGGTGACGAAGCTCGGGCAGAAGCCGTTCACGCAGGAATAGTCCTTGTTGCAGTTGGACTGGTCGATCTCGCGCTTGCGCCCGAACTCGGTTTCCTTCGGCAGCACCGACACGCAGAAGCTCTTCTTGCCGCAGTCGCCGCAGCCTTCGCAGACCAGCGAATTGATCAGCACCCGCTTCTGCGGATCTTCCAGCTTGCCGCGCTTGCGGCGGCGGCGCTTCTCGGTGGCGCAGGTCTGTTCGTAGATCAGGATCGAAACACCCTTCACTTCGCGCAGGCGCTTCTGCACGTCATCCAGCTCGCTGCGGTCGTGGAACTCGACGTCGCTGGGGAAGTGCTCGCGCTTGCCGGTCCACTTGCCGATGTTGTCCGACAGCACCACGATGGTGTGGATGCCCTCGGCGCGCATCTGCTTTGCAATGTCAGGCACGCTCAACGGGCCGTCCACCGGCTGGCCGCCGGTCATCGCCACCGCATCGTTGTAGAGGATCTTGTAGGTGATGTTGACGCCGGCCGCGACCGCCTGGCGGATCGCCAGCGAACCGCTGTGGAAGTAGGTACCGTCGCCGAGGTTCTGGAACACGTGCGGGGTATCGGTGAACGGCGCCTGCCCGGCCCAGGTCACGCCTTCGCCGCCCATGTGGGTGAAGGTGTCGGTGCTGCGGTCCATCCAGGTCACCATGTAATGGCAACCGATGCCGGCCAGCGCACGCGAACCGTCCGGCACCTGGGTGGAGGTGTTGTGCGGGCAGCCCGAGCAGTAGTGCGGCACGCGCGGGAAGCTGGCGCGCGGCAACGCAAGTTCGGCTTCCTTCTCCTGCATCCACTGCAGGCGCTGCTCGATCGATTCGTTGTTGAAGAACTTCTGGATGCGGCGGCCGATCACGCCAGCGATGGTGGCCGGAGTCAGTTCGCCGGTGGACGGCAGGATCCACTCACCGCTCTCGTCGTACTTGCCGACGATGGACGGGCGCTGGCCCCAGCTGGCCGGCCAGTTGAAGAACTGTTCCTTCATCTGGCGCTCGATGAAAGCACGCTTCTCCTCCACCACGATGATGTCTTCCAGGCCCTGTGCGAAGCGGGCGATACCCTGCGGCTCCAGCGGCCAGGTCATGCCGACCTTGTACACGCGGATGCCGATGTCGGCGCACGCGGCTTCGTCCAGGCCCAGGTATTCCAGCGCCTGCAGCACGTCCAGGTAGCTCTTGCCGGTGGTGACGATGCCCAGCCGCGCGCGCGGCGCGTCCATCACCACCTTGTCGATGCCGTTGGCGCGGGCGAACGCCTGTGCGGCCTTCACCGCATAGCGATGCAGGCGCATTTCCTGGTCCAGCGGCGGGTCCGGCCAGCGGATGTTGAGGCCACCCGTCGGCATCTCGAAGTCTTCCGGCAGCACGATGCGGCGCGCCATCGGGTCGACCTCGACCGAGGCCGACGACTCGACCGTCTCGGCGATCGTCTTGAAGCCGACCCAGCGCCCGGTGTAGCGGCTCATGGCCCAGCCCAGCAGGCCCATGTCGAGGATGTCCTGCACACCGGCCGGATTCAGTACCGGCATCATCGCGCTGACGAATTCGTCCTCGCTGCCATGCGGCAGGGTTGAACTGCGGCAGGCATGGTCGTCGGCGGCCAGCGCCAGCACGCCGCCATGGCGCGAGGTGCCGGCGGCATTGGCGTGCTTGAACACGTCGCCGCAGCGGTCCACGCCCGGGCCCTTGCCGTACCACATGCCGAACACGCCCTGCACGTTGGCGCCGGGGAACAGGTTGGTCTGCTGGGTGCCCCACACCATGGTGGCGCCCAGGTCCTCGTTCAGGCCGGGAGTGAACTTCACCTTGGCTGCGTCCAGGTGCTTGCGCGCGCGCCACAGCTCCAGGTCGAAACCGCCCAGCGGGCTGCCACGGTAGCCGCTGACAAAGCCGGCGCTGTCGATGCCTTCGTGAGCGTCGCGCAGCCGCTGCATCAGCGGCAGCTTCACCAGTGCCTGCACGCCACTCAGATAGATCCGCCCCTCGTTGCGGGTGTACTTGTGGTCGAGCGTGTAGTCACAGTCGATCAGGTCGGCGGAAGAGGGCGAAGTGAGTTGCGCGGTACTGGTCATGGCTGGCCCGGTAGGATCGGCTGGCACCGGCCGCGTGCGGGCACGCGGCGGGAAAGGCGCGAATTGTAGCAGCGAGGCCCGACCGGCCCGGCACTCGCGCCGGCGGCCATGCTGGGGTTAGGATCGGGAGGAGAGAGGGAGGCTGCGGTTGCGGCCTGGGGAGAAGGGATGTCAGTTGCAGGAAAGATCCTGGGCAGCATGTTGCTGGTCTCGGGAACGGCCCCCGTGTGGGCCGCGCCGGCGGTGCCGGCACCACAGGAGTTCTACTTCGACAGCGATGCGGCCGCCGTGCCGATGGTCGTGGTCCAGTCCGAGGGGGATGCGCTGGTGGCGCAGCTGCTCAAGCAGCGCGAGCGCGGCCGGCGGACCGTGGAGGCCACCGTGCAGCTGGCATCGGTGGCCATTGCCCAGGGCCGTACCGAACTGGGTGAACAGCTGTATCGCGAAGCGCTGAAGGATGCGCCGGTGCAGGGCAGCCTGGGCCGTGGCGTGCGTTGGAATTACGGCTGGGACCTGCTGCGGCAAGGCCAGGCCGAGGCCGCCCTGGAGCAATGGCAGGCCGCTGCCGGTGGTTCGCTGAGCAAGCCGGGCTGGTTGCCACCCACCTATGCGCTGGCGCTGTGGCGGGCCGGACAGAAGCAGGAGGCGGTGCAGTGGTACGCCGCAGCGGTGCGTACCGAGCCGACGCAATGGAGCGACAGCAGCCGCTATGCGCAGTTGTTGCCGTTGTGGCGTGACGACGAGCGCGCCTCGCTGGCGGAAGTGCAGCAGGCGTGGGCGGCCGCCCCGCCGGCCTGGCCCTGAGGGAGGGTGTCCGGCCGGGTTGCACCCGGCGCCCGCAGAGGCAACGGCCGAAGCAACAGCAACAGCAGGCTCTGAGCTATCTGTGGCTTGGTCGGGGCGGTCTGGGGCTGCAGGACACGTCGTAAACCCATCCATGGGGGCTCGATGGCGCCATCCATGGCGCCAACGGTCCTGCAGGCCCACACCGACCCACCTCCGACAGTTTCCCGCGATCTGTCGTAACGGCATTCTGCTCTGGTGGGTGTCGACCTTGGTCGACA
>DQIG01000085.1:2938-4713 GCA_003525885.1 Stenotrophomonas sp. | reverse complement strand
TGCCGACGCCGGAGCCGGCGAATAGACCGACGCGCTGGCCGCGACCGATCGGCAGCAGCGCGTTGATCGCGCGCACGCCCACGTCCAGCGGCTGGGTGATCGGTTCACGCGCCAGCGGATTGATCGAGACACCGGCCATGCCGACATGGCCTTCGGCGCGGATCGGGCCCTTGCCGTCCAGCGGTACGCCGTCGCTGTCGATGACGCGGCCGAGCAGGCCTTCGCCCACTTCAACGCCGCCCCGCCGCGCCGACGGAACCACCCGGGCATTGGGCAGCAGGCCGTGCAGTTCGGCGCTGGGCATCAGGTAAGTGCGCTCACCGGCGAAGCCGACCACTTCGGCATCGACCCAACCGCCATCGACCACTTCCACCTTGCAGCTTGCACCCAGCGGTGCCTCGCAACCGACCGCTTCCAGGGTGAGCCCGACCGCGCGGCGCAGCACGCCCTCGCGGATCAGGCCGCGACCATGCGCGGTATCCACGCGCAGGCCATCCAGGCGACGGGCCAGGCGCAGGTTGCGGGCCACTGCCCAGTCGGCCGGCGGCGATGCCGGTTGCGGTTCGGTGCTCATGCCGTGGCTCCGGTCTGGCGGATCACCGCATCCAGTGCGCCGCGCAGGCGGGCTTCCAGGGTGCCATCGATGCGCACGGCCTCGGCGTGCACGCGCAGGTCGCCACGGCTGAGGCTGGTATCGGGCACCAGGCGCTGGGCCGGCGACAGATTCAGCAGCGGGGCGAGGGCGGCGATGTCGTCCGGGTGCAGTCGCACTTCCACTTCGCGGGTGCTGCCGCCCACGGCGTCGATGGCCTCACCGACCAGCTGCCCCAGCAGTGCCGGCTCGGCTTCGTAGGCGCGGCCGACCAACGCGCCGGCGATGCGCACTGCCAGCTCGCCGAGTGCACCGACCACTTCGTTCTCCAGCCGCACCAGAGGTCGGCTGAAGTTGTCCAGGATGCCTTCGATCTGCGCGGCGAGGCGGCGCACCTCGGCCTGGCCCTGGCCGTAGCCGTCGGCATGGCCCTGATCGAACCCTTCCTTCTCGGCGCTGTCCTGGATCGCCTGGATTTCTTCCAGGGTCGGCAGCTGCAGCGGCGGCTCCGGCTCATGTTCCGGGTCCGGCTCGGTGAGTTCGAACACATCCTCCTGCTCCAGCACCGGTTCGGGCTGGGCCAGCAGGTCCGGGGCAAGCCAGCGCACGACATTGCTCACAGCATGGCCTCCGCGCTGCCACCGATGGTGACGGTGCCTTCATCGGCCATGCGCTTGACGATGGCCAGGATCTCGCGCTGCGCGCCTTCCACGTCGGACAGGCGCACCGGTCCGCGGGCCTCCATGTCTTCCAGCAGGATCTCGGCCGCGCGCTGCGACATGTTGCGGGTGATCTTGTCGCGCACCTTGATGTCGGCACCGCGCAGGGCCAGGCCCAGGCGTTCGCCGCTCACCTCGCGCAGCACCAGCTGCATTTCGCGATCGTCGAGGTCGACCAGATCATCGAACACGAACATCAGGTCCTGGATGCGATTGCTCAGCGGCGCATCGATGCGCGCGATCTCGCCCAGGATCGCCTGGTCCTGGCCGCTGTCCATGAAGTTCAGGATATTGGCCGCGCACTGCACGCCGCCGATGTTGGACGACTTCAGGTTCTGGTTGCCGGCGAACTGGCGCTCCATGATCTCGTTGAGTTCATTGAGTGCGTTCGGCGGAATGCCGTCGAGGGTGGCGATGCGCAGCAGCACGTCGACGCGGGTACGGTCGGGCAGCAGCTTCAGCGC
>DQIG01000085.1:533-2730 GCA_003525885.1 Stenotrophomonas sp. | reverse complement strand
GCGATGATCTGCGGATGCTCGTTGCGCACCAGGTCGGCCACCGCACGCGGGTCCATCCACTTCAGCGCGTCCAGGCCGGTGGTATTGCGGCCGAGCAGGATGCGATCGATTAGGTTGCCGGCCTTCTCGCTGCCCAGTGCCTGCACCAGCATGTTGCGGATGTAGTCATCCGAACCCACGCCCAGCGAGGTCTTCGAGCCCAGCTCCTGGCCGAACTGGTCCATCACCCGTTCTACCTGCTCGCGGGTGATGTCGGTCATGGTGGCCATGGCGATGCCGATCTTCTGCACTTCCTTGGGTTCCATGTGACGCAACACCTCGGCCGCATCCAGCTCACCCAGCGAAAGCAGCAGCACGGCCGCGCGCTGCACACCGGTCAGTTGTGCCTCAGTCATTGGCCACCCAGCCCTTGACCACCTGGGCCACGCGCTTGGAGTCGGTCTTCACGGCTTCACGCGCCATCCGTAGTCGTTCCTCATATGAATCCACCGGCAGAGCCAGCGCATCCGGCCCGCCCAGGCTCGCCCGGTCAGCGCCCAGCGCCGGCAGCGGCATGCCATCGTCATCGACCAGCTGCACATCCGCGGTATGCGGTTCCAGCGCCTGCTCGTCCGCTTTCTTGTTCTGGCCGGTGATCGCGCGCAGCGCCGGGCGCAGCACGCCGAACAGCAGTGCCAGCACCACCACCGCGCCCAGCAGCATGCGGCCGGCGTCGTGCACCCAAGGCAACTCCCACCAGGCCGGGCCTTCCTCCGGCGTGGTCTCGCGCACGAAGGGAGCATTCATCACCGACACGGTGTCGCCACGCTCGGCGTTGAAGCCGACGGCCTGCTTGACCAGCGCCTCGACGCGGGTCAGTTCGGCGGCCGACAGCGGTTGCGGGCTCGTCTTGCCGTTGGCGCCAGCGCGGGGCACGTTGTCCACCAGCACCGCCACCGAGACGCGCTTGATGCGGCCGGCCGGCTGGCGGGTGTGCTGCAGGGTGCGGTCCAGCTCGTAGTTGCGGGTGGCGTTCTTGCTGCTTTCGGTCGGTGTCTGCGCGGTGGCAGGTGCGGCCTGCTGGCCCGGCGGGCTGTTGCTGGTCGCGCCCGGCACACCCTGCGGGCCCGGGGTGCTGGTGGTGTTCTCGCTCATCTGCTCGCTGCGCAGCTTCTGCGGTTCACCGTTGTAGAGTTCACGGGCTTCTTCGGTCACCGAGAAGTCCATGTCCACGCTCACTTCCGGGTTGACCCGGCCGGGGCCGGTCATCGGCTCCAGCAGCTCGCGGATGCGCTGGTTGAACGAGGTTTCCTGGCGGCGCACCTGCTCGAACTGGGCGGCATTGACCGCAGCCTCGCTGTTCGGGTCGGTGATGCTGAGCATGCGCCCGCTCTGGTCGACCACGGTCACGCGTTCCGGAGCGAGGTCCGGAATGCTGGCCGCGACCATGTGCACGATGGCATCGACCTGGCTGCGTTCCAGCTGCTGGCCGCCGCGCAGTTCCAGGGTGACCGAGGCGCTGGCCACGTCGCGCTGGCGGGTGAAGGCGCTGGGCTTGGGAATGGCCAGGTGCACGCGTGAGTCGCGCACCGGACGCAGCGTATTGATGGTGCGCGACAGTTCGGTTTCCAGCGCATGCTGGTAGCGCGCGCTTTCCACGAACTGGCTGACGCCGAAGCCCGGGTCGCGTTCCATCAGCTCGAAGCCGAGCTTGCCGCTGTCGGTCAGGCCGGAGCCGGCCAGCTTCAGGCGGGCGTCGTGCAGGTTCTTTTCCGGCACGGTGATGCCACCGGTGGCCGGATCGAGCGCGAACGGAATCTGCGCGGCGCGCAGCAGGTCGGTTGCTTCAGCGGTCGCCTTCTGGTCCAGGCCGGTGTACAGCGGGACCATGCCCGGCTTCTGCGACCAGAAGAACACGGACAGGCCTGCCGCCACCGCCACCGCGATCATCGCCATCAGGCCCAGCCGACGGGTGATCTGCAGACTCTGCAGGCGGTCGAACCATTGCCCGGCCTTCTCGGCGTTCAGGCTGTCCTTGGAGAGCGTCAGTGCCATGCGTCAACGTTCCTTACAGCGGCATGTTCATCACGTCCTGGTAAGCCTGGACGAGACGGTTGCGGACTTCCACGGTGGCGCGGAAGGCGATCTGGGACTGCTGCGAGGCGACCATCACCTTGGCCAGGTCGGCACTGGGGTCGCCCATTTCGAAGGCCTTGGC
>DQIG01000085.1:0-386 GCA_003525885.1 Stenotrophomonas sp. | reverse complement strand
CGCCCATTTCGAAGGCCTTGGCGAGGGCGCCGGACTTCTGTTGTGCATCGTTGACGCCGGCAATCGCACCACGCAGGGTTTCGGTGAAGCTGGCCGGCTGCACCTGCGGCGCATCCAGCACCGTGCCCGGAAGGGCATTGCTGCGCGGCGTTTCGCCCAGCGGATTGAGCGCCGGCTGTCCCATCTGGGTCTGATAGGAGCGGATCTGCGAAAGGATCGAAGTGACGGAGTGGGACATCTGCAACGGTTCCAGAAACAGGGGATGGGGTTGTCTGCTGGAGCAGGTGCAAGTGCCGTGCCGAAACCGGGTTTCGATTCAGTGAAGTGAGGAGGTTCGGTGTGCGTGCGGGGTTGCACCCCGCTCCCCGCGGTAGTGCCGGCCGCTG
>DQIG01000307.1 GCA_003525885.1 Stenotrophomonas sp. | reverse complement strand
GAAGGCGCGGCCGCCGGTGATCCTGGTGACCGCCGAGCGTGATGAGGCACTGAAGGCGCATGCCGCCGAGAACGGTTGGGGCTTCCTGCTCAAGCCCGTGCGACCGCCCGCGCTGCGGGCGTTGATGACGCAGGTTTTGTTGCGGCATCGGGGGTAGGACGGCTCCGCCACGCGGGCGTCGCGTTGCCAGCGCACGGCTGGCTTTGCTCTTCATTGATTCCGTACCGAATCCCCAAATATCTTCGCGCGACAGTCCTGGGCAAGAAGGAACTGGACGCGCCGCGTCATTGCGTATGGCTTGGAGAAATTCCGAGTGAAGAGAGAGCAGTCTCCTGACTGACCGGCGCTACTGAGGGTCAGTAGATTCCAACGTTAGGCTGATCGGCAGATCGTACTGAAGACGGCCACAGCCTGCGGCCAAGGATCCAGCATGCCCTACCATCACCTATCCATCGCCACCCTCCGATACCTCCGTCGAATCACAGCAATGCTCTTCTGCCTGTGCTGCGCGGGATGCATCGCTGATAGCACACCAGACCCGGACGGCGGCCTCAAGAAGGCCGCGACAGAAGCACAGGCTCCTCCAGCCAAATCGAACGCGGACATCTTGCCGAACCCCGGCATTTCGACAGCGCCCACGCATCGCGCAGCATCGTCGCTCGCGCTGCTTCGGTCAGAATCCTCACTCATGTTCAAGAACGGCATTTCGATCTTGGCCGCCGAGGACCTCCTGCAGTCAAGCGGAAACATGTCGGATGCGATCAACCGCATGACGCAGGATGCGGCTTCCAGCCCCGAGGCCCAGGACCTGACCCGGCACTATCGATCATCACTTGAACGTGCAATGGGTCAAGAAGGTGTACTTGAACGCTTTTCGTGTGGCCTGAGCATCTGCATCGGTATCGCTCGGACCCGAAGCAGCGCGGATCATGAGGCGTGGGGTCACAGGTTTGCATCAGATGCATCCGCCCCCACTTACAGCTACGCCGAAGCGTCTGAGCGTTCCTCGATGGGATACGAGAACAGGTTCATCTTTTCGACCGACCCGGAGATGAGTTCGATCAGCGGCAATTGACGCGCCAGATTCCGGCTTTCGCGCTGGCGCTGTTGATTCGAGCAACTCAGAATGCTCTCGCCGAGAGCCAAGTGCCCTGCCCAGGTCAGCCGTCCATCCCTGCCCGCGGGTCGCCTTCCGGCTCCAGCGCCTTCACCAGCACCGCGGCCTGTGTGCGGCTATGGCATTCGAGCTTCTTCAGGATCGCAGTGACGTGCACCTTCACCGTGTTCTCGGCCAGACCCAGCTCGTAGGCGATCTGCTTGTTGAGCAGGCCATCGGCCAGGCACAGCAGCACGCGGAACTGCTGCGGGGTCAGCTGGGCCAGGCGGCTGGCCAGCAGTGCGTCGGCCTCCGAACGCTCGGCGGCCATCGCCGGAAACCACAGGCCACCATCCAGCACCGCCTGCACGGCCTCGCCGATGGTCTCGGCCGGGGCCGACTTCGGAATGAAGCCGGCCGCGCCGAACTGCTGGGCACGGCGGATCACCCGCGGGTGGTCGTTGGAGGAAAGGATCACCACCGGGATGTCCGGATGCGAGCCGCGCACGTGCAGCAATGCGGAAAAACCGTGTGCGCCGGGCATGGTCAGGTCGAGCAGCACCAGGTCCACATCCGGGTGTGCGTCGAGTGCTTCGGCCAATGCCTCGGCGCTGGCAACCTCGCGCACCTGCGCCAGCGGCAGGCTCTGCCGCAACGACTGCACCACCGCCGAACGCAGCAGCGGGTGGTCGTCAGCGATCAGGATGGTGTATTCGCTCATGCCGCCATTGTACGGGCAGCCGGCGTATCAGCGCCCGGCCGGCTCCACGCTGCTGCGCCACGCATCGAGGAACTGGCGGCGCTTGAGCGCATCCAGGTACACCAGCAGACCGGGGCCGAGCTGGATCGGGCGGCGGCTGCGGCCGGGGGCATCCCCGCCACGCGCGTTGCCGGTCACGATCGGCATCAGCCGCGCCTCGCGTGACAGCACCTGCTGGCCACGTGGCGACAGCAGGTAGTCGAGGAAGCGCCGCGCCTCCTCCGGATGCGGACCCGTGCGCGGGATCACCGCCGTGCGCAGCACCACCAGCGTGTAGTCCTCGGGCTCGACGATGGCCAGTGGCGCGCCGGCATCGACACGTGCCTGCGCATAGGAGCCGAGCACGTTGTAGACCAGCGACAGCTCGCCGCTCGCTACCTTGTCCAGCAGCACGCCGGTGCGCTCTTCGCGCACCACGTCGTTGTCGCCGAGCGCCCCCAGCAGCGCGCCGGCAATGCTGCCGCGCTGCGCGTCCTGGGTGGCCAGCAGGTAGCCGACGCTGCTGCGTTCGATGTCATAGGTGCCTACCTTGCCGCGCAGCGGTGCACCTTCAGCACGCAGCCGGTCGAGCAGCTGGCGGCGCGTGTGCGGCACCTTTGCCGAAGGCATCGCGCGGGTGTTGTAGACCATCACCACCGGCTCGTAGCTGATGCCGAACGCCTCGTTGCGCCACTGCGCCCAGGCCGGCAGTGCAGCGGTCTGCGCCGAGCGATGTGGCAGCGCATGGCCATCGTTGACCAGTTTGGTCTGCAGATCCATGCCGCTGGAAATCAGCAGGTCCGGCGAGGCCGGACCTGCGCGATCATGCAGGTAACGCGCGTACAGGTCCTGGGTGATGATGTCCTCGTACACTACTTCAGTGCCCGGGTGCAGGCGCTGGTAATCGGCGATGACCACCGCGAACACTTCGATGTCGGTGGTGCCGTGGATGCGCAGCTGCGCGGTGGCTTTTCCCTGTGCCGGGAAGCGGCGCACGTCGCCGGGCGCGGCCAGCACCGGCAGGGCCAGCAGCAGGGCAACGGCCGTCGCGAACAGGCGGATCATGAACTGCTCCGTGGCAGGCGGATGGTGGCGATCAGCCCGCCCTGCGGGCGGTTGCTGAGGTCGATGCGGCCGCCATGGCTGTCGACCACGCGCTTGACGATGGCCAGGCCCAGCCCGGCACCGCCGGATGGCGCGCCTTCGCCACGCGCGAAACGTTCGAATACGCGCTCGGCATCGGCGGCCGCGATGCCGGCGCCATGGTCGGCGATGGTCAGCACGGCCTGCCCACCCTCCACGGTCAGGGCGATCTGCAACGGGCCGTCACCGCCGTACTTCAGTGCGTTGTCGACCAGGTTCTTGATCGCCTCGCGCAGCAGCAGTGCATCGCCGTGCACCAGCACCGGTTCGGCGGTCATCGCCAGCTGCACCCGCGGTGCCGGGCCGGCCTGCGGCAGTGCTTCATGCAGGGCCTGGTGTACGGTCTCGGCCAGGTCCACCGCCGCAAAGCGCTGCAGGTGCGAACGATGGATCACGCTGGCATCGCTGAGCAGCTGGTTGAGCAACCGGCTCATATGCGTGGCGTTGCGCTCGATCGCCTGCAGGCTGCGCCGCATGTCCTCCGGATCGTCATCATCCAGCGCCAACTGCGCCTGCGCACGCAATGCCGCCAGTGGCGTGCGCATCTGATGCGCGGCCTCGGCCATGAACGCGCGCAGCGTCTCGTTGCTGCTCGACAGTCGCTCCATGAAGCGGTTCAACGCCGCCACCATCTGGTCCATCTCGCGCGGCACGCGCGCGTCCAGCGGCTTCAGGTCGGACGGTTCGCGCCGCGACAGCTCGCGTTCCACCCGAACCAATGGGCGAAACGCGCGGTGCACACCGAACGCCACAAGTGCCAGCAGCAGGCCGGACAGCACGCCGATTGCCAGCAGCGCACGGTTGACCATGTCCTGCGCCAGCGCTTCGCGCGCGCGCCGGGTCTGGCCCACCTGCACCTGCACCTCGCCCTGCGCCGACGCAGCGGCGAAGCTGCGGCCAACCACCACGAAGCGCACGGTCTCGCCACTGTAGGTGGCGTCGAACAGCTGCGGCTGGGTACCGGGCCGGCGCGGCGGTGCCGGCAGATCACCGTAGCCGGTGATCAGCGTGCCGCGGCTGTCGGCCACCCGGTAGAACACGCGGTCCTCCGGCGCCATCGCCAGCAGGTCCAGCGCCGCATACGGCAGATCGACCTGCCACTGGCCGTCGACCAGGGCCACCGAATCGGCGATGGACAGCGCCGAGGACACCAGCAGGTGGTCGTAGGAACGGTTGGCGGCACGCTGGCCGTAATCGCGTGCGGCGAACAGCAGGGCCACCGCGAACACTGCCAGCAGCACGCCGAGGTAGAGCAGCAGCGTGCGCCGCAACGAACCCGGCGCCGCCATCGCAGCGCGCGCGTCAGCCATCGGCGTCGGCATGGGTATCGCTGGCTTCCAGCAGGTAGCCGACACCGCGCACCGTGGTGATGCGCAGCGGCGCGCCCGCCAGCTTCTTTCTCAAGCGGCCGACGTACAACTCGATGGCATTCGGGCCCGCTTCGTCATCGAAGCCGAACAGGCCGTTGCCGATCTCATCCTTGCCGACCACCTGGCCGAGGCGCCCGACCAGGATCTCCAGCAGGCGGTATTCGCGGTTGGGCAGTTCGATCGGTTCGCCGTCGAGGCTGACCCGGTGCGCAGCATTGTCGAACTGGAAGCCGCCGATCTGCACCACTTCGCTGGCCTGGCCACGCGCACGCCGCAGCAGCACGCGGCAGCGTGCTTCGAACTCGCGGAAATCGAACGGCTTGCCCAGGTAGTCGTCGGCCCCCACATCCAGCGCCTGCACGCGATCTTCGATGCCATCACGCGCGGTCAGCATCAGCACCGGCGTGCTGTCGCCGCGCTCGCGCATGCCGGCCAGCACGCGCAGGCCATCGAGCTTGGGCAGGCCGATATCCAGCACCACCAGGTCGAAGCTCTGGTAACGCAGCACGCTGGCGGCGGCCAGGCCATCGGCCTGCCAGTCCACGGCATGCCCGCTGCGGCGCATCCGGCGGATGATCGCATCGGCCAGATCCGGATTGTCTTCGACCAGCAGCAGGCGCATGGGCACACGTGTAGGAGCGGAACCGAATGCTACCGCATGCCGCCGGGTCCGCCCGCCGGTCATGGACCGGCGCTACCGGGATACACCGCATGGGCAGCACCGGGCCGTGCCCGGCGGTCTTTTACGCTGCACCGCACAATCCGTTGACAGGACGATGACAGCTTGCCCGACCCAGACTGCGGCGGCGCACCGTCCGGTGCCCACGATTGCCGCGCGCCTGGCGCGCACCTGGGAGGGTTTGTGGAATTCACGTTTGCCTGGCGGCGTCCTGCCGCCATGATGGCTCTGGCTGCCTTGTCGGCGCCGGCCTTTGCCGCCGAAGACGACCGTCCGGTCACTGCCACACTCGGTGGCCGCCTGCACCTGGACTTCGCCACCTTCGACAACGACAACCGCGGCACCCCGAACAAGGACGACACCGAGATCCGCCGTGCCTGGGTGGACGTGTCGGGCAAGTTCTTCGTGGTCGACTACAAGCTGGAAGCCGACTTCTCCGGCGACCGCGTCGAGGCCAAGGATGTCTACCTGGCACGCAGCTTCGGCAAGGCCGGCAAGCTGACCGTGGGCCAGTTCAAGCAGTACTTCTCGCTGGATGACCGCACCAGCTCCAACTACGGCAGCTTCCTGGAGCGCGGCAACGCCGGCACCACGCTGGCGCCGCTGTACCGCCTGGGTGCGTCCTGGCAGGCCAACCCCGGTGACTTCACCTGGGCGGCCAGCCTCTACAGCCTGGAGAGCATCGACGCCTGGCAGGTGAAGGGCCGCGCGGCGGGTGGTCGCGTCACCTGGGCGCCCTCGCCCAGCGACGGTGACGTGCTGCACCTGGGCCTGTCGCTGGCTCGCGAGGCCTACGACAACCCCGGCGCCAATGGCGTGCCCGGCCTGCGCATCCGCCCGCGCCCGGCCGGTCACCTGTCCGACGAGAGCCGCCTGACCCTGGTCGACTTCTCCGCCGGCCGCGATACCGACGTGAACAAGTGGTCGCTGGAATACGCGCAGGTGCGCGGCCCGCTGTCGTGGCAAGGCGAGTTCAGTGGCGCCACCTTCGATGACGGTGCGCAACGCGGCAATGTGATGGCCGCCTACGGCATGCTCAGCTGGTTCGTCACCGGCGAAAGCCGCGCCTACGACCGCAAGACCGGTCGATTTGCTCGGGTGAAGGACATCCGCCACAAGGCCGGTGCCTTCGAAGTGGCGCTGCGCTACGACCAGATGTGGGGTGCGCAGCACCTCGATGGCGCGCCGGACCTGCGCCGTGGCAGCACCGAAGCGTGGACGCTGGGTGGCAACTGGTACCTGCGCGACAACCTCCGCTTCATGCTCAACGTGATCGAAAGCCGCAACCGCGACCGCCTGGCCGGGGTGACGGTGGACCGCACGCGCGCGGTCACCGGCCGCCTGCAGTTCGACTTCTAAGCCCGAATTCCCGGGCATGCCGCCCGGGCCCCTTCCACTCCCCCACGTCCTGTACTCGCAAGGAGTCCGCAGATGATGCTGAGCATCCTCGGCTTTGGCATGGTCATTACGTTCATGTACTTGATCATGAGCAAGCGCCTGTCGCCGCTCGTCGCCCTGATCACCATCCCCATCCTGTTCGCGCTGATCGGCGGCTTCGGCGCCAACATCGACGAAATGATGCTGGAGGGCATCAAGAAGATCGCGCCGACCGGTGTGATGCTGATGTTCGCCATCCTCTACTTCGGGGTGATGATCGATGCCGGCCTGTTCGATCCGCTGGTGCGGGTGATCCTGCGCTTCGTCAAGGGCGATCCGATGAAGATCGTGCTCGGCACCGCAGTGCTGGCGATGCTGATCTCGCTCGATGGTGATGGCTCGACCACCTACATGATCACTGTCTCGGCGATGCTGCCGCTGTACCAGCGGCTGGGCATGAACGCGCTGAACATGACCTGCGTGACCATCCTCGCCGGCGGCGTGATGAACCTGACCCCGTGGGGCGGCCCGACCGCACGCGCGGCCACCGCGCTGCACGTGGACCCGGCCGATGTGTTCGTGCCGCTGATCCCGTCGATGGTGATCGCCTGTGCTGGCGTGCTGCTGCTGGCCTGGTACCTGGGCCTGAAGGAACGCCGTCGCCTCGGCGTGGTGACCCTGCCCAAGGGCGGCACCTGGATGGACAACAGCGTGTCCGATGACAGCAACCCGCTGCCGACCGTGGAAGACGCCGAGGACATCAAGCGGCCGAAGCTGCTGTGGGTCAACCTGGCCCTGACCGTGGCGCTGATGACCGCGCTGATCATCGGCGTGCTGCCGATGCCGGTGCTGTTCATGGTCGGCTTCGCCATCGCCCTGGTGATCAACTACCCGAACCTGGCCGAACAGCGCCGCCGCGTGGTCAACCATGCCGGCAACGTGCTGTCGGTGGTGTCGCTGATCTTCGCCGCCGGCATCTTCACCGGCATCCTCAACAACACCGGCATGGTCGAAGCGATGTCGCACAGCTTCCTGGCGGTGATTCCGGAGTCGTGGGGCCCGTACCTGGCGGTGATCACGGCGGTGGCGTCGATGCCGTTCACCTTCTTCATGTCCAACGACGCGTTCTACTTCGGCGTGCTGCCGATCCTGTCCGAGGCGGCCAGCAACTACGGCATCACCCCGGTGGAAATGGCGCGCGCGTCGCTGGCCGGACAGCCGGTGCACCTGCTCAGCCCGCTGGTGCCCTCCACCTACCTGCTGGTGGGCCTGGCCAAGGTCGAGTTCGCCGACCACCAGAAGTTCACCCTGAAGTGGGCCATCGCCATCTCGATGCTGCTGATGGTCGGCAGCCTGCTGTTCGGCCTGTACCCCCTCGCCGCCTGACCCTTTGCCAAGGAGCCTTCTGCAATGACGCTTCGAATCGCTTACGTCACCAGTGGAATGGGCAGTGTCGGCACTGCCATCTGCCAGAGCCTGGCCCGCAGCGGCCACACCGTGGTTGCCGGCTGCGCGCCGAACTCGCCACGCAAGGCCAACTGGCTGCGCGAGCAGCGCGAACAGGGCTTTGATTTCATCGCCTCCGAAGGCAACGCCACCGACTGGGCTTCGACCAGCGCCGCGTTCGCCAAGGTGCGCGCCGAGGTCGGCGAGGTGGACGTGCTGGTCAACAACTCCGGTGGCAGCCGCGACCTGCTGTTCCGGCAGATGACGGTGGAGGACTGGAATGCGGTGATCGCCTCCAACCTCAATTCGCTGTTCAACCTGACCAAGCAGGTGGTCGACGGCATGGCCACGCGCGGCTGGGGCCGCATCATCAACATCGGTTCGGTCAGTGCCCACAAGGGCCAGATCGGGCAGGTGAACTACGCCACCGCCAAGGCCGCGATGCATGGCTTCAGCCGTGCGCTGGCGGCGGAAGTGGCCTCGCGCGGGGTCACCGTCAACACGCTGTCGCCCGGCTACATCGCCAGCCAGGCGATCAGCAGCTTCCCGCCGGATGTACTGGACCGCTTGGCCGCATCGGTGCCGGTGCGCCGCCTGGGTCGCCCCGAAGAAGTGGCCGGCCTGTGCGCGTGGCTGGCTTCGGACGAAGCCTCGTATGTGACCGGCGCCGACTATCCGGTCAACGGCGGCCTGTACATGGGCTAAGCCCTCCTCCACGCAACGCGTGGACCGCCTCCCCCACGGAGTGCGCGGGGCTGGTGAACCTTCGCTCGCGAGGGGAATCCGGCCCCTTTTTCATCCGGCTGCGGGACATGCGCGGGTGCCCTGCACCGTTCGTTGTTTTTTCGTAAAGAAGGTTTCATGTTCCGTTCGCATAGTGGCGATGCACCGCGCACGCGTGCCGGTGACCACCCCCAATGCAACGGACCACCATGCAGACCCGACACCTGACGATCGCCGTGGCGATCGCGCTCTCCGCCGCCGCCAGCGCCCATGCCGCCACCGCCGCCGATACCGGCGCCAGCACCGATGCCGCGCTGAGCGCGCAGACGCTCGATACCGTCTCCGTGATCGGCCAGGGCGAGACCCGCCAGGTGCAGCGCATCACCGCCGTCGACAAGCAGGTGCTGCCGCCGGGGACCAGTGGCCAGAAGATCCTCGACCGCCTGCCGGGCGTGTCGGTGCAGTCCAACGATGCCTTCGGTGCCAACGAGGAATCGCAGACCATCAGCCTGCGCGGCTTCGACAAGAGCCGCCTCGGTTACACGCTGGACGGCATTCCGCTGGGCGACAACAGCTACGGCAACTACAACGGCCTGAGCATCGCCCGCGCGATCATCGCCGAGAACCTGGCCGGCGCCGAACTGTCGCAGGGCATCGGTTCGCTGGGCGTGGCCTCGACCAGCAACCTGGGCGGCACCATCCAGTATTTCTCGATGGACCCGTCCACCGAATTCGGTGGCCGCGCCAGCGTCACCGTCGGCGACAACAACCAGCGCCGCGGCTACCTGCGCGTGGACACCGGCGACCTCAACGGCTTCTCGGCCTATGTGTCCGGCGTGCACCAGGACCAGGACATGTGGGCCGCGCCGTACCAGAACCAGACCACCCGCCAGTTCAATGCCAAGGCGGTGTGGAATGTCGGCGACCACCGCTTCGGCGCGTTCGTGGCGACCTCGCGCGCCAGCCAGGCCAACTACGCGTACCTGTCCAAGGACATGCTGGCCCGCGGCCTGGGCTATGACTGGAACATCTACGCACCGGACTGGGACCGCGCCGTCGCTGCCGCGTACTGCGCGCCGGGCACCTACAACAAGGCGCGCTGCGCGTTCAGCGGCGGCGTCAACAGCATCGACGATGCGTACTACCAGAGCCGTGCGCTGCGCGACGACAACCTGTACTCGGTCGATGCCGACCTGCGCCTGGGCGAGCAGGGCCGCCTGAAGCTGCTGGCCTACCACCACGACAACCGTGGCCAGGGCCACTGGTGGGCACCGGGCCAGCCGTCCTACCCGGGCACCGACAAGATGCTGCCGATCTCGATCCGCAGCACCAACTACACGATCAACCGCGATGGCCTGACCGCCGCGCTGTCGTGGACGGTGGGCATCCACGAGCTGGAAGCCGGCCTGTGGTACGAGCAGAACGACCATAACGTGTCGCGCAACTTCTACTACATCAGCGGCCCGTTCCTGGACGACCTGTACCTGAAGAACCCGGACCGCCTGCTGTTCAACCAGGACTTCGACATCCGCACGCGCCAGTTCTACGTGCAGGACCGCATGCGCTTCCTGGACCAGCGCCTGACCGTGGACGTGGGCATCAAGAGCCCCAACACCCGCATGCGCGCCACCGCGCAGCCCGGCGTGGAAACCAGCATTGCTTCGGGCACGCTGACCGCCAAGGAATCGGTGCTGCCGCAGGTGGGCCTGGGCTTCAAGCTCAACGCCAACAATGAGCTGTTCGCCTCCTACGCCGAGAACATCGCCGCCTTCGTCGGCGGTGGCAGCGGCGGCCCGCTGCAGGTGTCGCCGGAATCGTTCGCGGCCAGCGCCGGGCTGGAGCCGGAGAAGTCCAAGAGCCTGGAAGCCGGCTTCCGCACCTTCGGCGAGAAGTACCAGGCGTCGATCGCGGCCTACAACGTCAAGTTCGACAACCGCCTGCTGTCGCTGAACCCGTGCTCGAGCATCGAGGTCGGCACGCGTCCGGAGTGCGTGACGCGCTTCATCAACGTCGG
Source organism: Stenotrophomonas sp. (assembly GCA_003525885.1). Taxonomy (GTDB): domain Bacteria; phylum Pseudomonadota; class Gammaproteobacteria; order Xanthomonadales; family Xanthomonadaceae; genus Stenotrophomonas. Next base: position 577 of record DQIG01000307.1, on the reverse strand, counting down.
TTCGGTGAAGAGCTACGGCGCGGAACTGACCTTCATCTTCAAGCCGATCGATGGCCTGCAGTGGTACAACGCGCTGTCCTGGAACAAGACCACCTACGAGGACGACTACCTGTCCGGCGGTGCGGTGGTGCCGGTGGCCGGCAAGATCACCGTGGATACGCCGCAGCGCATGGCCTCCAGTGAGATCAGCTGGAACCGCGACGGCTTCTTCGCCAGCCTGCGTGCCAAGTACACCGGCAAGCGCTACTACACCTACACCAACGACCAGTCGGTGCCGGGCGTGACCACCTTCGACGCCGGTGCTGGCTACGATTTCGGCCCGGGCCTGGGCCTGCGCAACGTGCGGGTATCGTTGAACGCGACCAACCTGACCAACAAGCGCTACGCCGGCCAGCTGAGCTCGTTCGCACCGACCGATCCGAAGGGCACGCGCTATGCGATCCATGCGAGCGCACCGCGGCAGCTGTTCATGACGGTGGCGGCGGAGTTCTAAGTCGAAAGCGTTGCCCCGCGGCGTCTTGATTACCACTGCGGGGCAGGGCCGGATGGGCCGGCGCAGGACACGCCGTAAACCCAT
>DQIG01000366.1:2608-2895 GCA_003525885.1 Stenotrophomonas sp. | reverse complement strand
CGAGGGCGAAACCAATCTCGAACAGGCCGGCCAGCAGCAGGTAGATCCAGGGCATGGGTGGGGGCTCCTTACCTTTTTTGAAAAAAACGAAGCGGCCCGGTGTTTTCACACCGGGCCGTGGGTCGGTACATCACCGTGGAACCATATCGCACATGCGACACCAGTTCCACGGGGCGGGTCGTCCCGCCTGGGCGGCGATGCCTGCGGGCATCGCGCATGGGACTTACTCGGACAGGTTCCGGCCGTGGAACAGCTCTTCGATCTCGCGCTTGAGCAGCGCTTCGATC
>DQIG01000366.1:0-2459 GCA_003525885.1 Stenotrophomonas sp. | reverse complement strand
GCGCTTGAGCAGCGCTTCGATCTTCATGCGTTCCTTGAACGACAGGTTCTTGGCCTTTTCCTCGAACAGGTACTGGTCCAGGTCGAAGTCCTTCAGGTGCATCTTCGTGTGGAAGATGTTTTCCTGGTAGACGTTGACGTCGAACATCTCGTAACGCGACTTGATGTTCTTGGCCAGGAAGTTCTGGATCGAGTTGATCTTGTGATCGATGTAATGCTTCTTGCCCTTCACATCGCGGGTGAAGCCACGGACACGGTAGTCCATGATCACGATGTCCGATTCCAGGCTCTCGATCAGGTAGTTCAGGGCCTTCAGCGGCGAAATGACGCCACAGGTGGCCACGTCGATGTCGGCGCGGAAGGTCGCGATACCTTCCTGCGGATGGGTTTCCGGGTAGGTATGGACGGTGATGTGGCTCTTGTCCATGTGCGCGACCACGGCATCGGAGATCAGCTCCTTGCCGGCCTGCTTCTTGTCGATCACCGGTTCTTCGGAGATCAGGATGGTCACCGAGGCACCCTGCGGGTCGTAGTCCTGGCGGGCCACGTTCAGGATGTTGGCGCCGATGATCTCGGCGACATCGGTCAAGATTTGAGTCAGCCTGTCGGCGTTGTACTCTTCATCGATGTATTCAATGTAACGCTGACGCTCCTCTTCGGTGCGCGCGTAACACACGTCATAGATGTTGAAGCTCAGCGCCTTGGTGAGGTTGTTGAAACCCTGCAGCCTCAGGCGAGGCAACGGCTTGACCACGGCGGTCGATTCCTGTGTAAGAAGGGAAAGGAGGAATTATGGGGCAAACTGCCCTCGGGGGGAACGTGAAGACGCAAGAGTTCTGGCACACTGTTTGCCCTTAACAATTGCGCTGGTTAAGCTCCGCTATCGACCCCGTGAATCCGTTCATGCGCAGAGGGAGCGCCCCTATCGTGTCAACCGTGCGCCTAGCTAGCAGTCCACTGGCCCTGGATATCGCCACCATCGATCGTTTCCTGGCGCACAGCCACAGGCGGCGATATCCCACCCGTACCGACGTCTTCCGACCCGGTGACCCGGCGGGAACCCTGTATTACGTCATCAGCGGCTCGGTTTCGATCATGGCCGAGGAAGATGACGATCGCGAGCTTGTGCTGGGCTACTTCGGTGCCGGCGAGTTTGTCGGCGAGATGGGCCTGTTCGTCGAATCGGACCGCCGCGAGGTGATCCTGCGGACCCGTACCGCCTGCGAGCTGGCTGAAATCAGCTACGAGCGCCTGCATCAGCTGTTCCTCGGCCCGCTGTCGGCCGATGCCCCGCGCCTGCTGTATGCGCTGGGCCAGCAGATTTCCAAGCGCCTGCTCGACACCAGCCGCAAGGCCAGCCGCCTGGCATTCCTGGACGTTACCGACCGGATCGTGCGCACCCTGCACGACCTGGCGCAGGAGCCGGAGGCAATGAGCCATCCGCAGGGCAGCCAGCTGCGCGTCTCGCGCCAGGAACTGGCACGCCTGGTCGGTTGCTCGCGCGAAATGGCCGGCCGCGTGCTGAAGAAGCTGCAGACCGACGGCCTGCTGCATGCCCGCGGCAAGACCGTGGTGCTGTACGGCACCCGTTGACCGTTGAGCACCCGGTGGGTGCGGACCTTGGTCCGCACTCCTTCGCGCGCTAGGCTCGGTCCATGGAACTGAGCAGCGCATTCTGGTGGTTCATCCTCATCGGCCTCGGCGCACAGCTGGTGGACGGCGCATTGGGCATGGCGTTCGGCCTGGTGTCATCGTCGGTGATGCTGGCCATGGGCATTCCACCCGCGCAGGCCAGCGCCGCCATCCATACTGCGGAAGTGTTCACCACGGGTGCCTCCGGCGTGTCGCATCTGGTCGCCGGCAATGTCGATAAGCGCTTGTTCCTGCGATTGGCGCTGCCCGGCGCGGTGGGCGGCGCCGTGGGTGCCTACGGCCTGACCCAGCTGCCCGGCGAGGTGATCCGCCCACTCATCTATCTCTACCTGCTGGTGCTGGCCATCATCATCCTGGCCCGCGCCGCTGGCCGGCTGATGCCCAAGGGCGAGGTCAAGCGGGTGCCCGTGCTGGGCTTCGTGGCCGGCTTCCTGGATGCCAGCGGCGGCGGCGGCTGGGGCCCGGTGGCCACCTCCACCCTGCTGGCCCGCGGCGGCCAGGCGCGCACCACCATCGGCACGGTGAACGCGGCCGAGTTCGTGGTCACCCTGACAGTTTCAGCAACGTTCCTGCTGTCGATGGGACTGCATCACCTGCAGATCGTGGCAGGCCTGCTGATCGGCGGCATGATGGCCGCTCCGGTGGCCGCTCTGCTGGTCAAGCGCCTGAAGGAGCGCTGGGTACTGGTGGCCGTCGGCGTGCTGGTACTGGGCATCAGCCTGTTCCAGATCGGCCACGCACTGACCGGTTACCTGGCGCGCTGACTGCGCGCCGGGTGCAGGACCATTTGCCGGCCAGCGGCCGGCA
>DQIG01000308.1:8731-10878 GCA_003525885.1 Stenotrophomonas sp. | reverse complement strand
GGCCACGACGCTCGTCATCGCCATCATCCGCTGCCGTTTCGGCCTTCGGGCCGTCCGCTGCGATCACCGGCGCGACCAGCTTCGGCGGATCCATCACCATCACCAGCTCGGCGCCGAAACCATCGCGGCGATAGGTGCTGCGCAGGCCGACGAAGCTGACGGTGCCGGCCGGCACCAGCTGCGCGGGAATGCTCTTCAGGCCCAGCTGCTGGTAGTTGGAGGACAGCGACCAGCTACCGACGGTCAGCGGCTTCGTATAGTCCTCGCCGGCCAGTGCCGCCGCACGCGCACGCACGAACAGCACCACCGCCGCCTTCTCGGCGGCGTAGTTGTAATAGTCGCGCACCTGCGTCTGCCGATCCTCGAAGGCACGGTCGGACGGCGAGCGGCCGCTGTAGAACAGGTAGGCATAGGCGTAGCGCGCGGCTTCCAGCCAGGCGTCCAGCGCGGCATCACTCATCGGCGGATCGCCGGCAGCGGTCTTCTTCGGCGTCAGCGCCAGTGCGGCCTTCACCCACAGTTCGGACAGCGCCGACAGTCGCTGCTCGACATTGAGATCGTCGGTCATCAGCAGCGTGCTGCGGCAGACGAGGAAGTCCTTCTCGCACTGCGATTCATCCAGGCCCGCCGCGCTGAGCGTCTCGCGCGCGGCCGGGCTGAGCTTACCGGTGTTGAGCACGTCGGCACGCTTGTTGACCAGCGAATCGCTGGACGTGACCTGCTTGACGGTCACCATCGCGCAGCCGCTGCTGCCCAGCAGCAGGAAGGCGGCGAACAAAACCGGCAGCGCACGCTGCCAGCGGATCGGGAGGAGTCGGGTCATTACTGCGGGTCCTGCTCGGTACCAGGCACACCCTGGCGGATCACGGTGGAGAAGTGGTCGCCGCTGCCCAGATCCAGCGCGCGCTGGGTGATCCGGCCCTTGTCATGCAGTTCGGCATAAGGCACGCCTGGGGTGAGCGCACCGACCTCCTGCGCATACTCGGCCAGATACCCGGACAGCAGCAGGCGGTAGTCCAGCGGCAGGCGCGGCGCGATGTGGCGGGCCAGGTCGAAGACGATGGTGGTGCAGTTGCTGGTGAGCGTGTTGTAGAAGCCCGGCTTCGCATCCAGTTCGCGCGCCTGCGCGATGTACGCGGCAAACAGCTCCTTCAGCTGCGCGTGGTCCATGCCGTGCAGGCGGTACAGATAGACATCCTCGCCACGCGCGTTGGTGCGGGTGCGGATGATGTCGGTCTCCTCCGAGGCCACCAGGGTCATCTCGAACTTGCGGAAGAAGCCGCCCAGCGCCGAGAAGGATTCGCCGCGCTCCTTGCGGATCTCCAGCGAGAACACCACGTGGCGCCCATCCTCGAAACCAAACGAGATGAGGGTGTGGGCGATCGCCGGGCCCATCCAGTACGACAGCACCAAGTCGGCCGAGCGCAACTGGTCCAGGTCGTACTCGCGGCGCACCCAGTGCGCGTCGTAGTCGGTTTCGCTGCGCCAGGTGAAATCACGCACGTTGTCGAACACCACGTGGCGCCCGTCGAAGGACACCACATGCAGGCGCTGGGCCACGTCATCGGCCCACACTCGGTCCTGGCGTGGGGTCAGCAGCAGCCACCACAGGCCGGCCAGCGCCAGCGAAGCGCCATACGCCATGCCGAGGCGGCGGTTGCTGCGACCACGCGCGACCCGCCACGACGCCCACAGCGCAACCAGCAGCCACAGCACCGCAATGCCGTTCGCCAGCCAGCCCGGCCCCGGCATCTGATAGGCCAGCAGCCCGGCCACCCACAGCGCTGCCAGCGCCATGGCACTTCCTGTCATCCAACGTCCTGCGGCTTTCACTGGCATCCTGTCGCGGTCCCGAAGCCGCATAGTTAGCCACAAGCGGGTTCACCGTGGCATCTACGGCCTGTTCAGGCACGCCGGTGCACCGTCTGCGGCGGCCCCCGCGGCCCGATGGATCACACAGGAGCAATGATGGGCATCACTTCCGTGGCCGGCGTTCCGGTCCAACCCCAGCACCGCGCAACCTGCCACTGCGGCACGGTCGAGCTGCTGCTGGACCTGCCGGACGGCATCGTCGATCCCCGCCGCTGCGACTGCTCGATGTGCCGGCGCCGTGGCGCCATCGCCGCCAGCGTCACCCGCGGCGGCCT
>DQIG01000308.1:7866-8570 GCA_003525885.1 Stenotrophomonas sp. | reverse complement strand
CGGCGGCCTGCAGGTGGTGCGCGGGCAGCATCACCTGCAGAAGTACCAGTTCAACACCCATGTGGCCGAACACTATTTCTGCGGTGTGTGCGGCATCTACACCCACCACCGGCGCCGCTCCAATCCCGACCAGTACGGGTACAACGTGGCGTGCCTGGAAGGCATTGACCCATTTGCACTGGGCATCATCCCGGTCAACGACGGGGTCAACCACCCGGCCGACCGCGGCGCCTAGTGACGCGCGCGCCGCGGCGGCGTGGCGACCTTCTGCCAGGGTGCCATGCCGCTGCGCCCGGCCCGCGCAGGGCGTTTCAGCCAGGGCCGGCGTGGCGGCACCTGCGGCGCGTCCGCGACCGGGGGAGGAAGCGGTCTACGGCCGGGCCAGAGATGGTCGAGCAGCCACATGGCGGGTCTCCGTGGGGGACGGGGACGATCAACACTAGGCCTGGAGGGGCATAGGCGGCGTGATCGGGAAACGACAACGGGATGACGGTAGAGCCCGGAGTGGGGCTTCCTTGCTCGACGGTGCACAACGGGAATCACCGGAGCCTGGTTCCATGGTCGTGCATTGCCGCCTGCGAACGCACAGGCGGCGTCAGGCCCCGGCCGCCGCCTCCAGGAAATTGCGCAGCAGCGGCGACGGTTGCTCTGGCCGCGTGCAGAACGGCAGGTCGAAGCGCGCGGAATCGCTTTCCAGCGCGCGG
>DQIG01000308.1:0-7720 GCA_003525885.1 Stenotrophomonas sp. | reverse complement strand
GGAATCGCTTTCCAGCGCGCGGTAGATGATCTCCTGCGGGCGGAAGCTGGCCATGCTGGCCGGAACGATCGCCACGCCAGCGTCCACCGCCACCAGCGACAACACCGCATGCATGCCCTGCGCTTCCTGCACCACGCGTGGGGTGAAGCCCGCAACGGTGCACAGGCCCAGCACCTGCGCGTGGAAGCCAATGCCTTCGCCTGCCGGCCATGAAACGAACGGTTCGTCGGCCAGCATCGCCACACTGACCTCCGCCGCGTCGGCCAGCGCGTGTGCACGCGGCAGCGCAATCGCCAGGCGGTCGTGGTCGAAGTCGTGCAGCACCAGCTCGGTGGCGGGAATCGGTGGAATCAGCACGCCGACATCGATGCGCTGCTCACGCAGCCACAGCTGCTGCTGGCGCGACGTGGCTTCCTGCAGGTGCAACTGTACCTGCGGGTACTGCTGGCGAAAGCGGCGGATCAAGCCTGGCAGGCGGCCATACAGCGCGCTGCCCACGTAGCCTACGCGCAGGCTGCCGGACTGCCCGGCAGCAGCTTCGCGGGTGCGCTGCAACGCCTGCTCGGCCTGCTGAAGCGTAGCCCGCGCCTCCACCAGCAGCGTCTGCCCGGCCACGGTCAGGCCCAGGGTGCGGTTGCCGCGCACGATCAATTCGCTTCCGAGTTCGTCTTCCAGCCGTCGTATCGCTGCCGTCAGCGGCGGCTGCGACATGTGCAGGCGGGCTGCGGCACGGTGGAAATGCAGCTCTTCGGCCACGGCCACGAACTGGCGAAGCAGGCGCAGGTCGATCATCTCGGTGCAGGCAGTGGGAACCTGCCTAGGGTACGCCGTCAGCTGCGCGCGTCTACGCTGGCGCGGGCGATGGCCGGCCACTGCAGCGCGACCGATTCGATGCTGTCGGCAGTCACCGCGCGCAGATCCCGCGGGTACGCCACGTGCTCGGCTTCCTGCAGGCGCAGTGCATGGAACTGTCCGTTGCTGGCACGCAGTGTCCACCCACCCTCCTGGCAGCGCGTGGATGCCAGATAGGCCACCCCTTGCGCAACAGCTTCCGGATGCAGTTCGTCGGGCTCGCCTTCGATGCCCCACATGCGGGTCTTGGCCACCGGCGAAACCGCGTTGACCACGATGCCATGCTCGGCCCCTTCCAGCGCCAGCACATTGACCAGGCCAAGCGCGGCCAGCTTGCCCATCGCATAGGCGGACAGTCCGCGCTGCGCATACTGCGGATACAGCGCGCGATCGGATGTCGTGATGACGATGCGGCCACCGCCGGCCGCACGCATCGCGGGCCACGCCGCCTGCGCCAGCCACAACGGCGTCTTCGCCGCCACGCACAGCATCTGCTCCAGCGCCTCGTCCTCGATCGCTTCCAGCGGCTGGTACTCGACCCAGCCCGCGTTGTGGATCAGGAAGTCGATGCGGCCGTGCGCCTGCAGCAGTTCCTGCACCACCGCATGGCAACCGCTGCGATGGTCGATGGGACCGCTTGCGGCCTGCACCTGCAGCCCCTGCGCCTGCAGCACTTCGACGCTGCGCAGGATGCGCTGCGGGTCAGCGCCTCGGCCATCGGTACCGGCCCCGACGTCATGCATCAGTACCTGCGCACCGCGCTCGGCCAGCAGGCGGCTGTAGGCCAGGCCCAGTCCACCGGCGGCACCCGTCACCAGTCCAACCTGGCCTTCAAAGGAAATTCGGGAAATCGGCTGCATCGGCACAGCTTCGGCCATGCACCCAGGTTGCGGCCAATACCATTGACCACAGCGCACGATACGCCCGCGCTATCACCGAAAAAGGGGACGGAGGGGATTAAGTCGTTTCAGGCACAACAGGACTGATTACGACTTAATCCCCTCCGTCCCCTTTTCCTAGCGGCTGAAGCGGCGGGCGCCTGCCACGCAGATCACGGCAACCACGGTCACCAGCACCATGCTGAGGCTGACCGGTTCGTGCAGCAGCAGCGCAGCCAAGGCCAGGCCAAAGAACGGCTGCAGCAACTGCAACTGGCCGACAGCGGCGATGCCGCCCTGCGCCAGCCCGCGATACCAGAACAGGAAGCCGAGCAGCATGCTGAACACCGCCACGTAACCCAGTGCCCACCACGCCGAGGCACCGACCGCAGTGAACGAGGGCGGGCGCATCAGCACGGTCAACGGCAGCATCACCGGCAATGCCAGCAGCAGTGCCCAGCTGATCACCTGCCAGCCGCCCAAGTGACGGGCCAGCCGGCCGCCTTCGGCATAGCCCAGCCCGCACACCACGATGGCCGCCAGCATCAGCAGGTCGGCCTGCAAGGATGCCTCGATGCCGTTGCGCACCGCATAGCCGACCACGCAGGCACTGCCCAGCAACGAGAACAACCAGAATGCCGGTCGCGGCCGCTCGCCACCGCGCAGCACACCGAACACCGCAGTGCTCAACGGCAGCAGGCCAAGGAACACGATGGTGTGCGCCGATGACGCATGGCGCAGCGCGAGCGCGGTGAGCAGCGGAAAGCCGACCACCACGCCGAGGCTGACCACCACCAGCCCAGGCAGGTCACCGCGCCGCGGCCACGGCTGGCGCAGCATCAGCAGCAGGCCCAGGCCGAGCACGGCAGCGATGGTTGCGCGTGCGGCAGTGACGAACCCCGCATCCAACTGCAGCACCGCCAAGCGGGTGGCCGGCAATGAGCCCGCGAAGATCACCACACCAATGAAGCCATTGATCCAACCACTCGCCGACCGTTCCACACCTGTGATCCTGAAGTGCCAGGCGACACCTGGCGGAGCCTGTATGGAAGCATCCATGGCGGAACCGCCCCAGCTACAATCCAGTACAGTCTCAAAGAACTGTACTGCCCACACTTCCACTACAGTGCTGCCATGCCACGTCCGCTTACCCGCATCGAATCGGTCATCCAGGCCGTCCGCAACCGCATCACCGCGCGGGTGGATGGCCCCGGCTCCCGCCTGCCTTCGGTGCGCGCGCAGGCAGCAGCGATGGGGGTGTCGGTCTCCACGGTGGTCGAAGCCTACGAGCGCCTGGCGGCCGAAGGCCTGATCAGTGCGCGCGCAGGATCCGGCTTCTACGTCAGCGGGCCGGCCGCACCGCTGGCACTGGCCGAGATGGAACCCCGGCTGGACCGCGCGGTGGATCCGTTGTGGGTGTCGCGGCAATCGCTGGAAACCCCGCCGGGCCACCTCAAGCCGGGGTGCGGCTGGATGCCCAGTAACTGGCTGTATCACGATGGCATGCGCCGCGGCCTGCGTCGGCTGGCGCGTGCCGATGCAGTGCATCTGGTCGACTACGCCGGCCCACTCGGGCTGCCCGCGTTGCGCCAGCTGCTGCAGAGGCGCAGCGCCACGCTCGGCATCGATGCACCGATGGAGCAGATCCTGCTGACCGAATCCGGTACGCACGCGGTCGACCTGATCTGCCGTTTCCTGCTCAAGCCCGGCGACTGCGTACTGGTCGATGACCCGAGCTACTTCAACTACCACGCGCTGCTGAAGGCGCACCAGGTACAGGCAGTGGGTGTGCCGTACACGCCCACCGGCCCGGACCTTGAAGCGTTCGAACGTGCATTGCAGGACCATTCGCCGCGGCTGTACATCACCAATTCCGGATTGCACAACCCGACCGGTGCGGTACTTTCGGCCAGCACCGCGCACCGCCTGCTGGGCCTGGCCGAACGCAGCGAGTTGATCATCGTCGAGGACGACATCTTCGCCGACTTCGAACTGCAGCCGGCGCCGCGGCTGGCCGCGCTCGACGGGCTGTCACGGGTGATCCACGTCGGCAGTTTCTCCAAGACGCTGTCGGCAGCCTCGCGCTGCGGCTACATCGCTGCACGCCATGACTGGATCGAAGCGTTGACCGACCTGAAGCTGGCAACCAGCTTCGGCGGTGGCCATCTGGCCGCGCAACTGATGCACATCGCGCTGACCGACAGTGGCTACCGACGCCACATGCAATCGGTGCGTTCGCGCTTGGCCGATGCACGCCGGCACACGCTGCGCAAGCTGCACACGCTGGGCATCACCCCGTGGCTGCAGCCAGAGGCCGGCCTGTTCCTGTGGTGCCAACTGCCGGATGGCCGCGATTCCGCCGCGCTGGCGCGGCAGTGCCTGCGCGAAGGCATCGTGCTGGCACCGGGCAACGCGTTCAGCCAGTCGCAGCGAGCGGCCGACTATCTGCGCTTCAACGTTTCGCAGTGCCAGGACGCACGGATCTGGCAGGTGCTGGCGCGGGCGCTGCGTTGAGCTGGTAATGCGCGACCAGCGCATCCACCACCACGCGCACGCCCGGCAACTGGCCGCGACGATGCGGCAGCAGCACGCTGGTGGTGACTTCGCCGGCATGCCACGCCGGCAGCACCTGCTGCAGGCGGCCAGCCGCAATCGCCGCAGCGCACAGGCTGTGCGGCAACACGGTGATGCCGAGGCCCGCTTCGGCCGCCGCGATCAGCAGCTGCGACTCATTGCCGACCAGCGCCACCAGCGGCTCCACCTGCACGGTGCGGACGTCGGCGCTGTGCAGCGTCCAGCGCGTTGCGTGGCGCGCGGTCAGCAGGCCGGCATGCGCGCGTAGCTGCTCGGGCGTATCCACTGCCGGCGCGGCTGCCAGATAGCCAGGGGACGCCACCAGCACGATGCGCTCGCTACCCAGCGAGCGTTGCACCAACCCGGAATCCGGCAGCGGACCGAAATGGCTGCGCAAGGCGATGTCGATGCCTTCCTGCGCCAGGTCGATGAAACGATCACTCACTTCAACTTCGATGCGCAGCCGCGGATAGCGTCGGGCCAACGCGGGCAGGCATGCGGCGAGCTCGCCCTGCACCACCGGAATCGAAGCACTGATGCGCACGGTGCCGCTGGGTTCGGCCTGGCGGTCACGGACGATGGCCTCGGCAGCCTCAACCTCAAACAATGCCGCGCGTGCGCGTTCGAAGAACTCCTGACCGACCTCGGTCAGCGCGAAGCGACGCGAACTGCGCTGCAACAGCCGCACCTCGAGGTGTTCTTCCAGCAGCGCCACACGCTTGCTCAACGTCGAGCGCGGCAGGCCCAAATGGCGCCCGCCTGCAGCGAACCCGCCCTGCTCCACTGCGGTCACGAACAGGGCCAGATCGTTGAGGTTGAGCATGCGCAACGTCCACAAGTGTGGACTTCAGGATGCCATTCGAACGGCTTCCGGGGCAATGTCCACGCAGGCACGCTTTCCTCACCCGCCGCATCGCGGCTTGAACCGGAAACCTGCCATGACCCCGATCCTCTTCTACGGCGTGCCCTCGGGCTGCTCGTTCGGCTCCATCGTCGCCCTGGAATGGCTGCGCCAGCCGTATCACCTGTGCCGCATCGACATGCCCGGCCAGGTGCAGAGCGAAGACTACCGTCGCCTCAATCCACTGGGCGAAACACCGACCCTGCGCACTGCGCAGGGCGAACAGCTCAGCGAGAGCCTGGCCATCCTCAACCACCTGGCAGCGAAGGGCGTCGCGCAGGGGCTGGGCTTCGCACAGGGCACGTCTGGCTTTGATCGTCTCAACCACCGGCTGGCCTATCTCAACACCAGCTTCTTCGGTGCCTACGCGCCGCTCTGGCACGCACTGGAGCATGCGGAAGGCGATGAAGGCGAGGCGCTGCGTACCTTTGGCACCACCAAGGTGCGCCACGCCCATCAGGCGCTGGAGCAGATGATCGGCACAGGCCCCTGGCTGCTGGGCGAGCAGCGCAGCTTCGCCGATGCCTACTTCGCCGGCATCGCGCGCTGGAACGATTATCACCAGGTGGTCGACCGCCGCGAGTTCCCCAGGGTGCAGCAGCTGTTCGAGCGCCTGCAGGACGACGCAGGCGTGCAGTTCGCCCACGCCGTCGAAGCGCAGCGGCCGGCAACCAGCAGCGGCGGCTTCCTCGGCGAGGTGCAACTGCAAGACGTGCTTGGGGCCGCGGCGGCCTGAGCCCTGCCTGTGCGGCAGCGGTGCGCAATGCCTCTTGCGCGCCGCGCTACAGTGATATGTCCCCCGCTGCAGGAATCCGCGCATGTCCACGTTCTCCGATCCGCAGGCGGTGGCCCGCTATGCCGAAGCACCGCTGCGCCAGGTGCCCGGTTTCCTCGCGTTGCAGCAGATGAGCCGCCTGCTGCTGGCCGAACGCGTTCCCGCACAGGGCCGCGTGCTGGTGCTGGGTGCCGGGGGCGGGCTGGAGCTGAAAGCCTTCGCCGAGGCGCAGCCGGGCTGGCAGTTGCTGGGCGTGGACCCGGCCGCGCCGATGCTGGCCCTGGCGGAGCAGACACTGGGCCCGTTGAACGCACGCGTTGAACTGCTGGAAGGCTACATCGACGATGCCCCGGACGTGCGCTTCGATGGTGCCAGCTGCCTGCTGACCCTGCACTTCCTCGACGCCGCGCAGCGCCTGCACACGCTGCGCGAGCTGCACCGGCGCCTGCAGCCCGGCGCGCCGCTGGTGGTGGCCCACCACAGCGTGCCGCAGGATCCGGCCGGCAAGCTGCGCTGGTTGCAGCGCTACGCAGCGTTCGCCGAAGCCTCGGGCGTTGCCCACGCCGATGCACAGCGCGCGATCGAGGCCATTGCCGAGCGGCTGCCGCTGCTGGCCCCCGAACAGGAAGTGGCGCTGCTGCAGGAGGCCGGCTTCGACGGCATGGAGCTGTTCTATGCAGGCTTCAGCTTCAAGGGCTGGGTGGCGTACGCCGGGTGATGCCTACGGCACCACCGTGATACCGATGCGCTGCATCAACAGCGCCACCTGCTGCACATCCAGCGTGGCGCCGCGCAGGTTGGTGCTGCGCAGATCCAGCTCGCCCAGCTCCGAGTTGGTCAGGTCGCAGTCGGTGAAGTTGGCGCTGTTCCAGTCGATGCCCTCGAACTGGCCGCCGGACAGGTCCGAACCGGCGAAGCTGGCGCCGCTCACGTTCGCACCGTCCCAGCGGTTCTCCCTCAGCTCGCACTTCTCCAATGTCACCCGCGAGAAATTGGCATAGCGCAGGTTCGACTTCTTGATGAAGGCGCTGCAGAACCCGCTGCGCGTGGTGATCTGGTTCATGAAGCTGGCGTTGCTGAAATCCGTGCCCTGCGCGCGGCACTCGCTGATCTCCATGCCCAGTGCCTTGATGAAGTTGAAGTGGCACATGCTGATGTCGCAACTGCGGAAGCTGGCTTCCTTCAGCGTGGCGCCGTTGAAGCGGCAGCCGGCGTGGCTGTCGGCATCGTAGAAGCTGCAGTTGATGAACTCGGTGGCGGTCAGGTCCACGCCGGAAAAATCGCATTCGTGGAACTGCTGGTCGACCACTTTCTGGCCGGTGTACTGGTCCGCGCCGATGCGCAGCTTGCGGTGAACGGTGGGGGACATCACGGATTCCATGCCAGGTGCCCCGCCATGATGCCGGGCCGCGCAGGCGATCCATAGGCATGGACGCGGGCGGATTCACCGGCAGTCCAGCCGCCCTGTGTCCCACGATGCCAAATGCACGTTGTTGCACGTTTACGCACGAACGTGCAGACTTGCGGGATGAGCTCAGACCCCAGCCCCCTCCCCGCCCAGCGCACCCGGCAGATCCTTGAGGAGCTGCGCCAGCAGGGCCGCGTGGTCGCCGCCGAACTGGCGCGCCGCTATGCCGTCTCCGAAGATTCGATCCGCCGTGACCTGCGCGAGCTGGCTGCGCAGGGCCTGTGCCAGCGTGTCTACGGCGGCGCAGTGCTGCCGCCGCCAAAGGAACGCCC
>DQIG01000385.1:2627-2945 GCA_003525885.1 Stenotrophomonas sp. | reverse complement strand
TCAGCAGGTGCGCGTTCTGCGCCTGGCCGGCCTGGCGCAGGTCTCCCTGCAGTTTTTCGACCCAGTTCCAGATGTCCATGGGGTAAGTGCTCCTGTCTAGCGAAGGCTGGATGAGAGGGTGCGGTGCTCAGCGCAGCATCTGCTGCAGGGCACCGGCGATATCGGCGAAGGCGCCGTTGAGGTCAGGGCCCGCGGTGGTCGTCGCCCGTGCCAGCGGACGGCCCTGCGCGGCAACGATGATCTTCAGCGAGCGCAGCAGGCGTGCCGCAGCTTCGGCCTGCGGGTGGCCCTCGCGCTGGGCGCGCAGCAGCGCCTGCA
>DQIG01000385.1:0-2483 GCA_003525885.1 Stenotrophomonas sp. | reverse complement strand
TGGGCGCGCAGCAGCGCCTGCACCGCCGGGTTGTCGAGGTTGAGGTACAGCCGCGAGGGTGCGCGCGATTCGATGCGTGCGGTGAACTGCCGGGCCAGGCGCAGCGCGGCCATCGAGACGCGCTTGTCGTTCTCGTCGTCTTCCAGGCGCTGCTTCAGTTCGGCCTCGCGGTCGGGCACCACCACCACCGGCAACGCCTCCGGACTGAAGCGCGCCGGCAGCAGCTGCTCGCCATCGCCCAGCTGCTCGCGCAGCCAGGCCAACTGCGCCTCGTCGAGGCTGTCGTCGCTGCGGAACAGCGCGCGGTTGCCCTGCTCGGTGCCGAGTTCAACCAGGCGCAGGCCCTTGGCCTGGGCCCAGCGCCGCAGGAACGGCACCACCGCGTAGCGATGGCCATGCGCGACCGGCACGCCCATCGCACGGAACAGCATTTCCTCGAAGCCGCCGCCATTGTCGAGGATCACATGCACGGCACCCCGCGCCGGCAGCGCGTTGGCCGGCAGGTCGCCCTGCGAGGTCGGCACGCGCACGTGTTCCAGCAGCAGGTCGAACAAGCGGTCGTCGCACAGCGCCGCGCCCAGCAGTGCCTCGTTGTGGCGGCTCAATACGCGTCGCCACGCTTCCGGCTGCTGCCGCGCAACGTCGGCCAGGCCGTCGATCAATGCCTCCAGCAAGGCATGCTGCACGGCGCGGTACTGGTCATCGCGCTGCAGGTCTTCGCGGCTGGCGGTGGGCGTCAGCCGCGAGGATTCGATCACCCCGCCGATGAAACCGGCCCACGGCGGCAGCAGGTCGCGGGCATCGTCATCCAGCAGCATCCCGCGCACGAACACCGACAGGTTGCGGTTATCACTGGTGCCATAGGTGGCGCCGTCCTGCACCCACAGCAGGCCGGTGGCATCACTGTTGCCATCGGCACGCAGCGGCACGGTGACGATCGGCTCGAAATCGTGCTCGAAGCGCGCAGCGAACTGCAGCGCCTGGCGACGCGCCTGCACCGGATGCACGGCGACATCGCCCTGGCCGCGCCACGGCGGCGGCTCGGGATTGAGCGCCTCGCCCGCAGCGCCGATGAAGATCGGCTCGGACAACAACGCGCAGTAGCGGCCCAGCACCTCATGCAGGCGCGCCTCGTTGGCCAGCGGCAGGAAGTCCGGATGCAGCTCCAGCTCCACCTCGGTGCCGACCGCACGTGCCGGCACTTCGCTGACGGTGTATTGCTCGGCGTTGCTGGACACGTACAGATGGCCCAGATCCGGCGTCTGGTACGAGGCGGTACGCACGCTGACCCGGCGCGCCAGCACGAAGGCCGACAGGAAGCCGAGGCCGAACATGCCGATCAGGCCTTCATCGTCCTCGCCGCCCTGGCGCAGGCCACGGGTATAGCCAACGCCGACGGTGGCCAGGTAATCGTGGATCTCCTGGCGGGTCAGGCCGGCACCGGTATCGGTGATGCGCAGCACGCCGGCTCCGGCATCGACCTGCACCGAAATGCGCGAAGGCACCTCGACGCCGGGCTGTTCGATGCGGCGGCGGATGATCGAGTCATGCGCGTTCTGCACCAGCTCACGCAGCGCTACCACCGGGGTGGAATACAGGTGCTTGCCCAGCACCGTCATCAATCCATTGAGATCGACCCCGGCACGACGGATCTCGGCGTTGGGGGCAATGAGCGCGGTGTCCTGCATGTAATCGTTTACTCCTGGGCACGGAAAGACGCCAGAGGGCGTCTTCGTCGAGCGGGAAAAACTAGCACAGGGAAGCTGACCATTGCCGTGCCCACCGCCGCATTCCGCACGTGCGAAGGCAATGCCGGGCCATGCCCGGCGGATGCGCGGCAGGCATCACGCCGCGTCGATGGCCTCGGACAGGCGCTCCACCGCGATCACTTCCATGCCCTTCACCGAACCGCCCTTGGGGGCATTGGCCTTGGGCACGATGGCGCGCTTGAAGCCATGGGTCGCGGCCTCGCGCAGGCGGTCTTCGCCATTGGGCACCGGGCGGATCTCGCCGGACAGGCCCACCTCGCCGAAGGCGATGGTCTTCTCTGCCAGCGGCCGGTCCTGCAGCGAGGACAGCACCGCCAACAGCACCGGCAGGTCGGCGGCGGTCTCCTGCACGCGGATGCCACCGACGACATTGACGAACACGTCCTGGTCGCCGACCAGCACGCCGCCGTGGCGATGCAGCACCGCCAGCAGCATGGCCAGACGGTTCTGCTCCAGGCCAACCGCGACACGGCGCGGGTTCGACAGCGGCGACGCATCGACCAGTGCCTGCACCTCCACCAGCAGCGGCCGCGTGCCCTCGCGGGTGACCATCACGCAGCTGCCCGGCTGATGGGTGCTGCCACCGGACAGGAAGATCGCCGATGGGTTGGAGACCTCCTTCAGGCCCTTGTCGCCCATCGCGAACACGCCCAGTTCGTTGACCGCACCGAAGCGGTTCTTGAACGCGCGCAGCAGGCGGAAGCGGCTGGGGGG
>DQIG01000306.1 GCA_003525885.1 Stenotrophomonas sp. | reverse complement strand
GCCGACCAAGGTCGGCCCCCACCAGAGTTGCAGATCCCCCTCGACCCGGTAGGTGCCGATCCCCCTGCCCCGGTGGGTGCCGACCGTTGGTCGGCACGCATTTGCCGCCCCCGGCCGGTAGAATGGCGGCCGCTGTCCACCGCCCGCTCCCGGAGCCCCCATGCCCGTTGAAGCCCAGCCGGTAGCCGCCGTCGTCGACACGACCGGTGCGCCCGGCTATCTCTCCATTCGTGACCTGCGCAAGGAATTCGACGGTTTTGTCGCCGTCGACGACGTCAACCTGGACGTGCGCAAGGGCGAAATCTTTGCCCTGCTCGGTGGCTCCGGCAGTGGCAAATCGACCCTGCTGCGCTGCCTGGGCGGCTTCGAGACGCCCACCAAGGGCAGCATCACCGTCGATGGCCAACGCCTGGACGCGCTGCCGCCGTACCAGCGGCCGGTCAACATGATGTTCCAGTCCTATGCTCTGTTCCCGCACATGACGGTCGAGCAGAACATCGCCTTCGGGCTGAAGCAGGATGGCCTGGGCAAGGACGCGATCAGCAAGCGCGTCGGCGAGATGCTGGACCTGGTGCAGATGGGCCATCTGGGCAAGCGCAAGCCGCACCAGCTGTCCGGTGGCCAGCAGCAGCGCGTGGCGCTGGCGCGGTCGCTGGCCAAGGGGCCGAAGCTGCTGCTGCTGGACGAGCCGATGGGCGCGCTGGACAAGAAGCTGCGCTCGCAGATGCAGCTGGAACTGGTCAGCATCATCGAGTCGTCGGGCGTGACCTGCGTGATGGTCACCCACGACCAGGAAGAAGCGATGACCATGGCCACCCGCATCGCGGTGATGGATGCCGGCTGGATCCAGCAGGTCGGCAAGCCGGACGAGGTCTACGAGCAGCCGGCCAACCGCTTCGTCGCCGAGTTCATCGGTTCGGTCAACCTGTTCGACGGGGTGATCGACGAGGACCTGCCCGAGTACGTGACCGTGCGTTCGCCGCTGTTCCCGGCACCGATCTACATCGCCCATGGCATCACCGGGTATGAAGGGCAGCCGGTCGCGTTCGCGCTGCGCCCGGAGAAGGTGATGATCGGCAAGGACGAGCCGGAGGGGCACACCAACAAGGCGCAGGGCGTGATCGAGGACATCGCCTATTTCGGCAGCCATTCGGTCTACCACGTGCGCCTGCCCAGCGGCGCCAAGGTGCTGGCCAACTTCGCCAACTCGCAGCGCTGGGCCAGCGATGGCCTGACCTGGGGCGACAACGTCTGGGTGCACTGGCGCGACAACGACGGCGTGGTGCTGACCTCATGAGCGTCGCCGGCCTGAAGCGCTGGCTGCCGGGGCTGCGTGCCACGGTGATCGGCATTCCGTACCTGTGGCTGCTGCTGTTCTTCGCAGTGCCGTTCCTGATCGTGCTGATGATCAGCTTCTCGCTCAGCCGGGTCGGCTCGCCGCCGTACACCTGGCTGCTGCAGTACGTGGACGGCGGCTTCTCGCTGAAGCTGAACCTGGAGAACTACCTGGCGCTGTTCCGCGATTCGATCTATGCGCAGGCGTTCCTGAGCTCGATCAGGATCGCGGCGATCTCCACCTTCCTGACCCTGCTGATCGGCTACCCGATGGCCTATGCCATCGCGCGCCTGTCGCCGGCCGCACGCAACGTGGCGATGATGCTGGTGGTGCTGCCGTCATGGACCTCGTTCCTGATCCGCGTGTACGCGTGGAAGGCGATCCTGGACCGCAACGGCCTGCTCGACCAGTTCCTGCAGTTCACCGGCCTGCAGGCGCTGATGACCAGCCTGGGCCTGCCCAAGCTGCAGCTGATCGATACGCCGACCGCCGCTTACATCGGCATCGTCTACTGCTACCTGCCGTTCATGGTGCTGCCGCTGTACGCCAACCTGGTCAAGCATGACCACCGCCTGCTGGAAGCAGCCTACGACCTCGGTGCCAAGCCGTGGCAGGCGTTCCTGCGCATCACCCTGCCGTTGTCGAAGGCGGGCATCATCGCCGGTTGCATGCTGGTGATGATTCCGGCGATCGGTGAATTCGTGATCCCGGAAATGCTGGGCGGCTCGGAGACGCTGATGGTCGGCCGCCAGCTGTGGAACGAGTTCTTCAACAACCGCAACTGGCCGGGCGCCTCGGCGATGGCGGTGGCGATGATCCTGTTGCTGCTGGTGCCGATCCTGCTGTTCAACCGTTCCCAGCAGCGCCTGCTGGAAGGGAAGCAGGCATGAGCCCGCGTACCGCCAAGGGCCTGGGGCTGGGCGTGCTGCTGCTCGGCTTCGCCTTCCTGTACCTGCCGATCCTGCTGTTGATGTTCTATTCGTTCAACAGCTCGCGGCTGGCGATGGTCTGGGCCGGGTTCTCCACCCGCGCCTACAGTGACCTGTTCGCCGACCGCGCGCTGATGGATGCGATGTGGACCAGTCTGGTGGTGGCGTTCTGGACCGCCTGCACCGCCACCGTGCTGGGCACGCTGGCGGCAATGGTGATGACCCGCTTCAAGCGCTTCCGCGGCAAGCCGCTGTTTGGCGCGCTGGTCACCGCACCGCTGGTGATGCCGGATGTCATCCTCGGTTTTTCGCTGATGGCGCTGCTGGCCTCGATGGGCGCGATTCCCGGCTTCCCGGCGCGTGGCTTGACCACGATCTGGATCGCGCACGTCACCTTCACCCTGTGCTTCGTCACCGTGGTGGTGTCTTCGCGCCTGCAGGAAATGGACCTGTCGCTGGAAGAAGCGGCGATGGACCTGGGTGCCAGCCGGCTGACCGTGTTTGGTCGCATCACCCTGCCGCTCATCGCGCCGGCGCTGGTGGCGGGCTGGCTGCTGGCGTTCACCCTGTCGCTGGATGACGTGGTGGTAGCCAGCTTCGTGGCCACGCCGGGCTCGACCACGTTGCCGATGAAGGTGTTTGCCTCGGTGCGCATGGGTATCAGCCCGAAGATCAACGCACTGGCCACCCTGCTGGTATCGGCGGTGTCGATTGCTGCGGTGATTGGCTGGTACATCAATGCCCGCGCCGAGAAGCGGCGCCAGCGCGATCTGCAGCTGGCGCGGCAGGACAACGGCTGACGCCGCAGCTACATCCGGCTCACGGCCGGCGGCGCACAATGGGGATCTTCCAGAAGGAGATCCCCCATGACCGTCGAGATCATCGACCCGGCCAGCGGCCAGGTGACCTACCGCCATGAACTGATGGACGCCGCCGGCATCGAGCAGCGCCTGCAGGCCGCCGCCGATGCGTTCCCGGGCTGGGCCGAGCGTTCGCTGCAGGAACGCGGCGCCATCCTGCGCCAGATCGCGGCCCAGCTGCGCGCACGCCGCGACGATCTGCAGCAGGCGATGACCCACGAGATGGGCAAGCTCAAGACCGAGGCGCTGGCCGAGGTCGACAAGTGCGCTGCCGTCTGCGAGTACTACGCCGACCACGCGGCCGACTATCTCAAGCCGCAGCTGATCGACACCGAGGCCCAGCGCAGCTACGTGCGCTATGAGCCGATCGGCTGCGTATTCGCGGTGATGCCGTGGAATTTCCCGATCTGGCAGGTGTTCCGCTTCCTGGCCCCGGCGTTCATGGCCGGCAACGTGGCCCTGCTCAAGCACGCCAGCAATGTGCCGCAGTGCGCCGACCTGATCCTGGCGGTGTGCCGTGACGGAGGCCTTCCGGATGGCGTGTTCGACGTGCTGCACATCGACAACGACCAGGCCGCCGAGGTGCTGCGCGACGCACGGGTGAAGGCGGTGACCCTGACCGGCAGTGAGCGGGCAGGGCGCTCGATCGCTTCCAATGCCGGCAGCCAGCTGAAAAAGTCGGTGATGGAGCTGGGCGGCAGCGATGCCTTCGTGGTGCTCGACGATGCCGACCTCGACAAGACCGTGGCCGCGGCAGTGAAGTCACGCTTCGACAACAGTGGGCAGACCTGCATCGCGGCCAAGCGCTTCATCGTGGTCGAGGCGGTGGCCGATGAATTCACCCGTCGCTTCGTGGAAGCGGCGGGCGAGCGCCAATATGGCGACCCTGACGAACGCGGCACCACGCTGGCGCCGATGGCGCGTGCCGACCTGCGCGACGAACTGCACAAGCAGGTGCAGGCCAGCGTCGCCAAGGGCGCGCGCATTCTGGTCGGCGGCGAGCCCATTGCCGGTACGCATGCCGGCTATCCGGCCACCGTGCTCGACCAGGTCGGCCCGGGCATGCCGGCGTATGACGAGGAGCTGTTCGGTCCCGTAGCCGCGGTGATCCGGGTCAGCGACGAGGCCGAGGCACTGCGTGTGGCCAATGACACCCGCTTCGGCCTGGGCGGCAGTGTGTGGACTGGCGATCCGGTACGTGGCGAGCGCTTCGCGCAGCGCATGGAATGCGGCGCTGCGTTCGTCAACGCCATCGTCAAGAGCGATGCGCGGTTGCCGTTCGGTGGCAGCAAGCAGTCCGGCTTCGGTCGGGAGCTGGCTGACCACGGCATCCATGAGTTCATGAACATCAAGACTGTCTACGTGGCTTGATGCCGAACGGTAGTGCCGGCCGCTGG
>DQIG01000177.1 GCA_003525885.1 Stenotrophomonas sp. | reverse complement strand
CG
The DNA here is from genome assembly GCA_003525885.1 of Stenotrophomonas sp. Classification (GTDB taxonomy): domain Bacteria; phylum Pseudomonadota; class Gammaproteobacteria; order Xanthomonadales; family Xanthomonadaceae; genus Stenotrophomonas. The sequence continues at coordinate 4,716 of DQIG01000177.1, read as the reverse complement.
TCGTGGCCGCACCGGCAACGCAGGCCAGGCGCCATCGCCGCTGCGCGGCCGCGGCATGGAGTACGCCGAGTCGCGCGAATACGTGGCCGGTGATGACGCGCGCCACATCGATTGGCGCGTGACCGCGCGCACCGGCCGCGCCCATACCAAGTTGTTCCAGGCCGAGCGCGAGCGGGTCAGCCTGATCGTGGCCGATACTTCGCCGGCGCTGTACTTCGGTACCCGCGTGCGCTTCAAATCTGTGCAGGCCGCCCGCGCCGGTGCTGTTGCCGCGTGGTCGGCGCAGCGCCGTGGCGACCGCGTGGGCGCGCTGCGTGGCAGCGACCGCGAAGCCCCGATCGCCCCTGCGGGTGGGCCACGCGGCGTGCTGCGGGTGCTCGACGCGCTGACCCGCTGGTATGCACAGCCGCCAGCCGACGATCTGGGCCTGGAGCGCGCGCTGGATCATGCCGGCCGCGTGCTGCGCCCGGGCGCGCGCATGCTGGTGCTGGCCGATCCGCAGCAGGCCATCCGCATTCCACCGGCGCGCTGGAGCGCGCTGGCCCAGCATCACGATCTCAGCCTGGTGCTGCTGGTCGATCCCCTGGAACTGCATCCCCCCTCGGCGGCGCTGCAGTTCCAGGCCGCACAGCAGCGCATCGGTCTCGACCTGCGTCGCAGCGAAGTGCAGGCGCACTGGCAGGCACACTTCGTCGAGCCGCTGCAGGAACTGCGGCGCCAGCTCGGCGCACGCCGTGTTGATGTGCAGGTGCTGTCCACCGATGCGCCCAGCGACGCCTGGCTGGCGCCGTCACCGACCGAGGTGCCGGCGTGAGCGCCGCTCTGCCGTTGCGCGATGTGCAGCTGCCACCGGCACCGTCCTGGTGGCCGCCAGCACCCGGTTACCTGATGATCGGTGCGGCGGTTGTGCTGGTACTGCTGGTGATCGCCGTGCTCATGTGGCAGCGTCGCCGCCGTCGCCAGCGTTGGTTGCAGCTGTTCGACAGAGAACTGGCAACAACCACCGATGCCGCGGCCGAACTGGCAGCCATCGCGGGGCTGCTGCGCCGTGCCGCACGCCATGCGAAGCCGGGCAGCGAATCGTTGCGCGATGACGCCTGGTGGCAACGCCTGGATCCGCAGGGCACATTGCCCGATGCGCGCCGCAGCCTGCTGGTCGAAGGCGCCTATCGTCCGCGCGTCGACAGCAACGACGTGGCGGCCGTGCGCAGCTGGGCCCGCGAGCGCTACCTGGCGATGCTGCTGGAGCGCCGCCGATGAACCTGCTGGCAAGTTACTGGCCATGGCCGGACCTGCAGCTGGCGTGGCCGCTGGCCCTGCTGGCGTTGCCGTTGCCGCTGCTGATGCGCTGGTGGAAGCGCCGTGCAGCGCCGGGCGCCGCATTGCGCGTGCCTTATGCCGCCGCCGAGCTGGAAGCGCTGTCCGGTGGTGGCCGCGTCGACGTGTCGTGGCTGCGCACGCTGCTGCTGTGGCTGGGCTGGTGCGCTCTGTGCATCGCGCTGGCACGACCGCAGCAGCTGGGCGAAGCCATCACGCCCCCGCAGCAGGGGCGGCAGATGATGCTGGCGATGGACGTGTCCGGCAGCATGGGCGAGGGCGACATGGTGCTGGGCGGCCAGGCGGTCGATCGTCTCACCGCAGCCAAGGCCGTGCTTGCCGACTTCCTTGATCGTCGTGCCGGCGACCGCGTCGGCCTGCTGATCTTCGGCGACCGCGCCTACACGCTCACGCCGCTGACCGCGGACCTGGCCAGCGTGCGCGACCAGCTGCGCGACAGCGTGGTCGGCCTGGCCGGGCGCGAGACCGCCATCGGTGATGCCATCGGCCTGGCGGTGAAGCGCCTGCGCAGCCAGCCGGAGGGACAGCGCGTACTGATCCTGTTGACCGATGGTGTCAGCAATGCCGGTGTGCTGGAGCCGCTGCGCGCCGCGGAAGTGGCGCGCGCCGAGGGCGTGCGCATCCACACGGTTGCGTTTGGCGGCGATGGCAGCATGCGGTTGTTCGGCATTCCGATTTCCACCGACCAGGATCCGGTCGATGAGGCCACCCTGAAAAAGATCGCCAGCATGACCGGTGGCCAGTTCTTCCGCGCGCGTGACACCGCGCAGCTGGCCGGGATCTACGCCGAGCTCGATCGCCTGGAGCCGGTCGCCGCAAAGGGGCCTAGCCTGCGCCCGCGCGAAGAGCGCTATGCCTGGCCATTGGGTCTTGCGTTGCTGCTGGGCGTGCTGGCCTGGCTGTGGCCGGAGCGTCGCCGATGATCGCCCTGGCCACGAATCTCCCCGATTGGAACGCGCTGCATTTCCTGCGGCCGGAATGGCTGTGGGCGCTGCTGGCGTTGCCGCTGATCATTGCGCTGGTGCTGTACCGGCAACGACGCAGTGATGCATGGCGGCAGGCCGTGGATGCACACCTGTTGCCACACCTGCTGGCCGCCGGTGCGAAGCGTCGAGTGCGCCTGCCATGGGCGCTGCTGCTGGGCTGGGCACTGGCATCGCTGGCGATGGCCGGACCGAGCTGGCGCCAACAGGCGCAACCGATGTTCCAGGCCAGCGCACCGCTGCTGGTGGTGCTGGATTTGTCCAGCCGGATCACGGCAACCGATCTGCCACCGTCGCGCCTGCTGCAGGCGCGCGCGAAACTGGGCGAGCTGCTGCGCGCACGCCAGGGCGGGCAGGTGGGCCTGGTGGTGTACGCCGATGATGCCTACACGGTGGCCCCGCTCACCGACGATGGCAGCAACGTCGCGCTGTATCTGGATGCCCTTTCGCCGGACGTGATGCCGCGCGATGGCCAGCGCGCCGACCGCGGCATCGACTGGGCGACACGGTTGATGCGGCAGATCGGTGCGTTGCAGGGGCAGATCCTGCTGGTCAGCGACCAGGCGGATGGTGAAGCTGAACTGGCCGCAGCGCAGGCACGCAGCCTGGGCCTGCAGGTGTCGGTGCTGGGCCTTGGCACGCCTGCCGGTGCTGCCTACCGCGATGGCAGCGGGCAGATCCGCCAGGCTGCGCTGGATGAGGGCAGCCTGCGCGCGGTGGCCACTGCAGGGGGCGGCCGCTATGCACGCATCTCCGCCGATGACAGCGACCTGCGCGCGCTCGGCGTGCTTGACGCGCGCGAGGGCTCGGCGGCGCAGCGACCGGGCGAAGGCAAGCAGTGGCGTGACGAGGGCTTCTGGTTGCTGCCTCCAGTGATGCTGCTGGCACTGCTGGCTTTCCGTCGCCGTGCGGTGCTGGCGGCAGTGCTCGCGGTCGGCCTGATGCCATGGATGAATGACGCGCAGGCGCAGGCGCCTGCGACGCAGGCCTCGCAACCCGCGCAGGGCACGCTGTGGAAGCGTAGCGACCAGGTGCAGCATCAGCGCCTGGCCGAGGGGGTCCAGGCCTACCGCAAGGGCGACTTCGCCACTGCACGCAAACAGTTCGAAGGCATCGACAACGATGCCGGTTGGTACAACCTGGCCAACACACTGGCGCGCGAAGGCAACTATGACGAGGCGATCGCCGCCTACGACCGTGCGCTGGCACTGCATCCGGGCATGGCTGATGCCGTGGCCAACCGTGCCGTGGTCGATGCCGCACGCAAGCGCAAGCAATCCGGTGGCGGCCAGGGCCAGGATCAGCAGAAGCCGCCGCAGAACGGGCAGCAGAAGCAACCGCAGAGCCCGCAGGGCCAGCAGAATCCGCAGGGGCAACCACAGCAGGGCCAGACGTCGCCCGGGCAGGGCCAGCCGTCGTCAGGCCAACAAGGGCAACCCAAGCCCGGCGATGACACCTCGCAGTCGAACCCACGGCCCGGCGAGCGTGGCCGTGATGGCCAGCAGGCACCACCGCAGGTGGAAGATGCCAAGGCGCAGGCGCAGGCCGACGAACAGCAACGCCAGCGCATGCAGCAGGCGATGCAGCAGGCGCGCGAGGGTGAGGCCGACAAGGACGGCAAGCCAGTACCGGGCAGTGAGGGGCGCACGCCGCGCCAGCGCGAGGAGCAACAAGCGGTGGAGGCGTGGATGCGACGTGTGCCGGATGATCCGGGTGCATTGCTGCGGGCCAAGTTCCAGCTGGAAAACGAACGCAGGAAGAGGGAAGGGCGATGACGCGGGCGATCAACATGCACGGGCGCTGGCCACTGCAGGTACTGGCGGCACTGCTGCTGTGGCTGCCGCTGCTGGCCTGGGCGCAGCCGCGCGCCTGGTTGGACCGCGACCGCATCGCAATGGGCGATACGGTCACCCTCAATGTCGAGAGCGACCAGGGCGCTCCTGACTTCACGCCATTGCGCACCGACTTCGACCTGAGCGGCCAGACCAGCAGCCGCCAGGTGGAGTGGAGCAATGGCAGCATGCAGCAGCGCAACCTGTACGGCGTGGCGCTGACGCCACGGCGCAGTGGTGCGCTGGTGGTGCCGGGCCTGCAGGTGGGCAGCGTGCGCACCGCGCCGCTGACGCTGCAGGTCGATGCGGCCGCCGTGGCGGGGCCCGACAGCAATGCGATGGCCTTCATCGAAACCGTTGTCGATGACGATACGCCGTATGTGCAGCAGAGCGTGGGCGTGGTGGTGCGGCTGTATTTCGCCTCGCAGCTGGCCTCCGGCGAACTGGTGCTGGATACCCCGGCGGGCGCGTCGCTGCAGCGCGTGGGCGACGATCGCACCGATGTGCGCCAGGTCAATGGGCGCCGCTACAACGTGGTTGAACGACGCTTCCTGCTGATCCCT
>DQIG01000225.1:16342-16716 GCA_003525885.1 Stenotrophomonas sp. | reverse complement strand
CGCCGGGCCATGCCCGGCGGACTCAACAACGCAGGCCCAGGCGCATGCGCCGGGCCCACCAGGGTGACACCATGAAATTCTCCGAAAACTGGCTGCGCAGCCACGTCCCGACCTCCGCCTCGCGCGATGAGCTGAGCGCGGTGCTGACCGCTATCGGCCTGGAAGTGGAAGAGGTGACCGCGCTGGGCGACGGCCTCGACCACGTGGTCGTGGCACGCATCGTCGACGCCGTGCGCCATCCCGAAGCCGATCGCCTGCAGGTGTGCAAGGTCGATGCCGGGCAGGGCGAGCTGCTGCAGATTGTCTGCGGCGCGCCGAACGCGCGCCCGGGCCTGGTCGCGCCGCTGGCGATGGTCGGTGCGCAGATCGGCGAG
>DQIG01000225.1:11747-16183 GCA_003525885.1 Stenotrophomonas sp. | reverse complement strand
GATCGGCGAGCTGAAGATCAAGCCGGCCAAGCTGCGCGGCGTCGAGTCCAACGGCATGCTGTGTTCGGCCAAGGAACTGGGCCTGGACAACGATGCCTCCGGCCTGCTGGAGCTGCCGGATGACGCTCCGGTCGGCCAGTCCCTGGTCGAGTACCTGGGGCTGCCGGACGCCAGCATCGAGATCAAGCTGACCCCGAACCGCGCCGACTGCTTCAGCCTCCGTGGCATCGCCTACGACGTCGCCGCAGCCACCCGCAGCGAAGTGCTGGAATTCGCCGCTGACGCCATTGCGCCGGTCGGCAGCCGTGAACTGTTGATCCAGCTCGATGCTGGCGCCGAAGCGCCGCGTTACCTGGGCCGCGTCATCGAAGGTGTCAACGCCGCTGCCACGACCCCGTTGTGGATGGCCGAACGCCTGCGTCGCAGCGGCGTGCGCCCGGTTTCGCTGCTGGTCGACATCACCCAGTACGTGATGCTGGAGCTGGGCCAGCCGATGCACGCCTACGACCTGGGTACCCTACAGGGCAGCATCGCGGTGCGCCGTTCGCGCGCGGGCGAGAGCCTGAAGCTGCTGGACGGCCGTGACGCCACGCTGGACGACAGCTTCCTGGTGGTTGCCGATGCTGACCGTGCGGTCGGCCTGGCTGGCCTGATGGGCGGCTTCGACACCCGTGTCACCGACGCGACCACTGCTGTGTTCCTGGAAGCTGCGCACTTCGCGCCGGCCGCGATCATGGGCCGTGGCCGCAAGCTGGGCCTGCACACCGATGCCGGCCACCGCTTCGAGCGCGGCGTCGATCCGGCGCTGCCGCGCACCGCGATCGAGTACGCCACCCGCCTGGTGCTCGACCTGGCTGGCGGTACCCCGGCGCCGGTCACCGAGACTGTGCGTGAAGCCGATCTGCCGCAGCCGGCAACCATTGTGCTGCGCCGCGCCCGCATCACCCGCGTGCTCGGCATCACCATCGAGGATGCTGAAGTCGAGCGCATCCTGCGCGCGCTGGGCATGGACGTGGTCGCCACCGCCGACGGCTGGCAGGTGGTCGCGCCGAGCCGCCGCTTCGACATCGCCATCGAAGAAGACCTGATCGAAGAACTGGCCCGCATCCACGGGTACGAGCAGATCCCGACCACGCTGCCGGGCGGTGCCTCGCGCGTGGCGATGCCGAGCGAGACCCAGCTGGACGCGCTGAGCGTGCGCCGCCAGCTGATCGCCCGTGACCAGCAGGAAACCGTCAATTTCGCCTTCGTCGACGACGCGCTGCTGACCCAGTGGCAGCTGCGCGACGGCCTGGTGCCGCTGGCCAACCCGCTGTCGGCCGAACTGGCGGTGATGCGCCCGTCGCTGCTGCCGGGCCTGATCGCCACGCTGGGCCGCAACGCTGCCCGCCAGCTCGGCCGCGTGCGCCTGTTCGAACTCGGCCGCGTGTTTGCCCAGCAGGCCGGAGATGGCCAGCCGGCGCCGATGGAAACCCCGCGCGTGGCCGCTGCGGTCTGCGGTGATGCGCAGGCGGTGCAGTGGGGCGTGCCGACCCGCAAGGTCGATTTCCATGACCTGAAGGGCGACCTGGAATCGCTGGCCGCTGCCAGTGGCGCGCAACTGGAGTTCCGTCCGTCGGCCCGTGCCTACGGCCACCCGGCGCGTTCGGCCGAGGTATTCCGCGACGGCGTGGCGATCGGCTGGATCGGCCAGATCCACCCGCGCCTGGCCAAGGCGATGGACATCGAAGCCGACGTCTATGCCTTTGAACTGGACCTGGAACCGCTGACCGCCCGTCGCCTGCCGCGTGCGGGCGAGCTGTCGCGCTTCCCGGCGGTGCGTCGCGACCTGGCGTTCCTGGTGCCTGAACAGGTGGCCTGGGCCGATCTGGCGGCCACCGTCCGCCAGGCCGCCGGCCCGCTGCTGCGCGACCTGAACCTGTTCGACCGTTACGTCGGCCAGGGCGTCGAGCCGGGATTCAAGAGTCTCGCTATGGGCTTGATTTTGCAGGACAAGTCGCGCACTCTGACGGACCGCGACGTGGATGCGGTGGTGGCCGAGGCGGTCACTGCCATCGAGCGTGAACACCACGCCCGGATCCGCGGCTGAGCGGGCAGCACTCGGGGGTAGCAGGCAATGGCATTGACCAAGGCGGAGATGGCGGAAAAGCTGTTCGACGAAGTCGGTCTGAACAAGCGGGAAGCCAAGGAATTCGTCGACGCGTTTTTCGATGTGCTGCGTGAAGCATTGGAACAGGGACGTCAGGTGAAGCTGTCGGGCTTCGGTAATTTCGATCTGCGGCGCAAGAACCAGCGCCCGGGTCGCAACCCCAAGACCGGCGAGGAAATTCCGATTTCCGCCCGTACGGTGGTCACCTTCCGTCCGGGCCAGAAGCTCAAGGAGAGGGTGGAAGCTTATGCTGGATCCGGGCAGTAACCGCGAACTACCGCCGATCCCGGCCAAGCGCTACTTCACCATCGGTGAGGTCAGCGAGCTGTGCGACGTCAAGCCGCACGTCCTGCGCTACTGGGAAACCGAGTTTCCCAGCCTTGAGCCGGCCAAGCGCCGAGGCAACCGCCGCTACTACCAGCGCCATGACGTGCTGATGGTGCGGCAGATCCGCAGCCTGCTGTACGAACAGGGCTACACCATCGGTGGTGCACGCCTGCGTCTGGACGGTCCCGATGCCCGCGAGGAATCGGCGCTGAGCAACCAGATCATCAAGCAGGTGCGCATGGAGCTGGAAGAAGTGCTGCAGTTGCTGCGCCGCTGATCCCATTTCCATCGTAATCCGCTATACTTCACGGCCCGCCGCACTGGCGGGCACATCGCAGCATCAGTCGGGGCGTAGCGCAGCCTGGTAGCGCATCTGCCTGGGGGGCAGAGGGTCGTCGGTTCGAATCCGGCCGTCCCGACCACTGTGATGAATCAAGAAGCCTGCGCAGCGATGCGTGGGCTTTTTTGTGCGCGCGGTGTATGCTGCGCGCCACTCGTACTACCGCGGCTGCTGAACCCGGTACTCACGAGAACACATCATGGAATCTGCAAGAAACCGTGCCTGGCGTCGCAGCCAGGCCCGCAACCGCGGTGGCGACCGCGCTACGACTGCCTACAGCTACAAGCCCGAGAAGAACTGGAAGCTGCTGTATACGCGCGATGCCAAGCTCGCGCGTGCACGCCAGCTGGGCTTCACCTATCCGGTCCTCAGCGCTCGCCAACTGCAGGAACAGGAATGATCAACCTGCTGTTCGTCTGCAGCCGCAACCAGCTGCGCAGCCCGACCGCCGAAGCCATGTGGCGACGGCGGCCCGGCTTCGCCGCGCTGTCGGCCGGCACCAGCCCGCATGCACGACGTCCCATCGACCCGGCGGATATCCGCTGGGCCGATGTCATCTTCGTGATGGAGGCCAAGCACCAGCATCGCCTGCAGGCCACGTACGCGCGCCTGCTGGAGCACAAGCGCCTGCATTGCCTGGACATCCCCGATGACTATCGCTGCATGGATCCGGTGTTGATGGGCCTGCTGGACGCCAAGGTGACCGCGTATCTCGATCAACTGCCGGCAAAGCGGTAGATCAACTCCGGATCGCCTTCATCCAATCCATGCACGATGCCGCTGTCGATGAAATCCGGGGCGGCGGGCGGCACCATCGAAGGCTCCCGGACCAGGTGCGCCCGGTCTATCGATCACGTCGGCCGTATCTGCGCATCCGCCACAGCCAGCGTGTGGTCGGCAGTCAATACACACGGAACTCGGCACGGCAGCCGTCGCTGACCCACACGCCGCGGCGGTTCCAGCCCCAGTTGCGGTCCTCGACGCACGGCGTCACCGACTTCTGCTTGACCAGGCGCACGTCGTGACGCACACGGATGCGGCATTCCTTGTCCTTCTGCTCGTACGACTCGCAGACCAGGCGTTCGCCGTCGTCGTCACGATCACGCCCACGTCCCGGCCAGCGCCCACGTCCATGTTCGTCGGCCACGAACTCGGCGCGGCAGCCGTCGGTAACCCAGAGCATGCGGCGGTTCTGGCCCCAGTTCTGGTCCTCGACGCAGCGGGTGACCGACAGCTGCCTGGCCAGGCGCATGCGGCCTTCGATCGGGCACTGCTGGGTCTTGTTGAACTGCGACTCGCAGCGCAGCGGCGGAATGTGATCGCTGTCGTAATCCTGGGCGGCCACCGTGGTGGCGGCCAGCAGCAGGGCCAGGGTGGAGATGGCAATCGGCAACAGCAGGCGATGGGTCATGGGGAGCCTCGGCAGGGGAACGGGCCGCAAGAATGGACCAGCCCGAGGCCATCGGAACGGATCGTTCCGGCGTTGGCTCAGTGGGGATTTAGTAGTACGCACGGGCCCATGCAGGGCCTTACATCCCTTATCATCGCGGCACATCCGATCGCATCGGCTTACACCTTCTTACATGTCTCCCACGCTTGCCGGCCCAGCCTGTGGCTGCC
>DQIG01000225.1:11079-11590 GCA_003525885.1 Stenotrophomonas sp. | reverse complement strand
GTGGCTGCCGTCACTGGCGTGCAGCCGGCTTGTGGAGGAGGATGCGCGGACCACGACGACCACAGGGGGTTGCGTTGATCAGCAGTACCGTCATTCATCGCTCGGCTGGCGCAGAGGCCGGGCAGGTGCGTGTCCTGGACACCACGTTCAAGGGCAAGCATGTGTTCATTGCGTGGGGCCTGCGCGGGCCGGAATTGACCCGCAGCGCGGACCCGCCCGCCACCGTGGCTGCGCGCAAGGCGCTGCATGCCGTGGCCGGCCACAGCGAGGGGCCGCGCAGCCCGGAGGTGTTCATCGCCAACCAGTCGGCGGTGGCGATCACCGTTTACCGGCTGCTGACCGAGGCGCGTTCGGGCGATGCCATCTTCTTCCTGTGTGATTCGCAGGCCGTGGTCGACTGGCTGATCACCGCACTGGAAGTGCAGGGCGAAGGCTGACGGCGCGCAGGGTCAGGCCAGCGCGGCGTCCACCGCCGCAAGCGCGTGCAGGGTGGTGGTGTCGAACAGCGGCA
>DQIG01000225.1:0-10930 GCA_003525885.1 Stenotrophomonas sp. | reverse complement strand
GTGGTGGTGTCGAACAGCGGCACCGCACTGTCTTCGGGGCGCACCAGCAGCATGATCTCGGTACAGCCGAGGATGATCGCTTCGGCGCCGCGCGCGACCAGGCGCGCGATCACGCCAGCGTAGGCCTGCCGCGAGTGTTCGCTGATCACGCCGGCGATCAGTTCCTGGTAGATGATGTCGTGCACGTTGCGGCGATCATCGGCCTCCGGAACCAGTACCTGCAGCCCGAAGCGGTCCTGCAGCCGGTCGCGGTAGAACGCCTGCTCCATGGTGAAGGCGGTGCCGAGCAGCCCCACCTTGCGGATGCCGGCCTGGAGGATCGCCGTGGCGGTCGGGTCGGCGATATGCAGCAGAGGCAACGGGCACTCGGCTTCGATCCGGTCGGCCAGCGCGTGCATGGTGTTGGTGCAGATCACCAGTAGTTCAGCGCCACCGGCCTGCAGTCGCCGTGCAGCATCGAGCATGTGGTTGCCCAGCGCGTCCCAGTGGCCGTCGTGCTGCAGCTGCTTGATGCCGGCGAAATCCACCGACCACAGCAGCAGTTGCGCCGAATGTGCGCCACCGAGGCGATGCCGCACTGCCTCGTTGATGAGCCGGTAGTACTGCGCCGAGCTTTCCCAGCTCATGCCGCCGATCAGGCCGAGGGTCTTCATGCACTGCTCCATGCCAGAGGCGGCCATTGCAGCACAGATGGCGACCGGGGGGGGGCGGATCGACCCGGCACGGGCAGGGGGCGATAATGCTCCCATCATCTGTGGAAGGCCGGGTAATGGGCGAGTGTTGCGGCTGTGGCAAGACACTGGACGTGGCGGCGATGCAGGCCCGCCACTGGCGCGTGCTTTGGGTCGTGCTGCTGGTCAACCTGGCGACCTTCGCGATGATGGTCGCCGCGGCGTGGTACAGCCATTCGTCCTCGCTGTTGTCCGGCGCGCTGGACAACCTCGGCGATGCAGCGACCTACGCGTTGAGCCTGGCTGTGGTCGGTGCCGGCCTGGTGGCGAAAGCGCGGGTGGCGCTGTTCAAGGGCCTGCTGATCCTGGCCGCAGCGCTGGCGGTAGCGATGCAGATCGGTTGGCGACTGCTTCACCCCGAGGTGCCGCTGTTCGCCAGCATGGGCCTGGCGGCCTTGCTCAACCTGGCTGCCAATGCGCTGTGCCTATGGCTGCTGACGCCGTATCGCAACGACGACATCAATCTGGCGTCGGCCTGGGAATGCTCGCGCAACGATCTCTACGAAGGCGCATCGGTGCTGCTGGCCGCCGGGCTGGTGGCGCTGTTCGGTGCTGGCTGGCCGGATCTGCTGGTGGCCGGCGCCCTGCTGGTGCTGTTCCTGCGCTCGGCGCTGCGGGTGCTGCGTACGGCCTGGACCGAACTGCGCAGCGCACGCCTGGCGGCCCACTGAGCAGGGATCTGTAACCGTTGCATCCGTGGCGCGCTGTATGTGCCACGTTCGATCGATGCACCCTATGCTGGTGCGGTCTTCTGAAGTGGATTCCGAAATGGCCCTGCATACCTGGTGGTGGTTCCTGGCCACGGTCTTCGTGCTGTGCGGGACGCCCGGGCCGAACATGCTGCACATCCTTGGGCGCAGCGTCGGGCTGGGGTTCCGTGGCAGCGTGCCGGCCATGGCCGGCTGCCTGCTGGCGATGCTGCTGGTGCTGGCCGCATCCGCTGCAGGCCTGAGCGCGTTGCTGCACTCCTCGCCGATGCTGTTCGAAGTGCTGCGCTATCTCGGCGTGGCCTACCTGGCCTGGCTTGGCATCAAAGCGTGGCGCGACAGCTGCCGGCCGGCACCCACGGTGGCCGATGCTGCCGAGGTCACATTGGCGCCGGTACATGGCGCAGGAACGGTGTTCCGTGGCGGCCTGTGGGTTGGCCTGAGCAACCCCAAGCTGTTGTTGTTCGCTGCGGCGTTCCTGCCGCAGTTCGTCGATCCATCGCGCAGCCAGGCCGTGCAGTACAGCGTGCTGGTGGCGACCTTCGCGGCCTGCGAACTGTTCTGGTACGTGATGTATGCGGCTGGTGGCCACGGCCTGCGCCGTTGGCTTGCAAAGCCATTCGCACGGCGCTGGTTCGAGCGGTTGGTGGGAAGCGTGTTCCTGGCCTTCGCGGTGGCGCTGCTGCGCTTCCGGCCGCGTTGATTCACGCCGCACACGCGGCCTGTTCACGACTGCCGCATCGGCTGCGGCCTAGCCTGATCACACCGTTTGCGTTCCCCGTGGGGAAAGGACTGACATGATCAAGTGGGCCATCATCTTCGCCATCATTGGCATCATCGCCGGCGTGCTGGGCTTCGGCGGCATCGCTGGTGCCGCCGTGGGTATCGCCAAGTTCCTGTTCTGGGCCGGCATCATCATCGCCGTGGTGCTGTTCCTGATCGGCATGAGCGTGGCGAAGAAGGTCAGCTAGTAGCTGTCGCGCAGCAGCGTGTTCAGTGCGCGCTGCTGCGCGAGAACAGGTTGATCACCAGCACGCCGGCGCAGATCAGCGCGATGCCGGCCAGCGCCGGTGCATCCAGCCGCTGCTTGAATACCACCAGGCCGATCAGCGAGATCAGCACGATGCCGACGCCGGACCAGATCGCATAGGCGATGCCGGTCGGTATCGACTTCATGGTGACCGACAGCAGATAGAAGCACAGCCCGTAGCCGACCAGCGCGCCCAGTGTCGGCCACAGCCGGCCCATGCCGTCCGAGGCTTTCAGCAGCGACGTGGCAATCACTTCCAGCACGATGGCGGCGGCCAGGTAGACATAGGGGTTCATCGGGGGCTCCGGGTCACTGCGGGTCACACAGCTTGAGGGCCTGCTCGGCCATCGCCAGTGCGTTGAGGCGCTCTTCTTCGTCCAGCGGGCGACCATAGGCGGTGGCCCAATAGCCATCGGCCGCGCAGCGTGCCGCGTACAGGCGCGGATCGCCCGCTTCGCCGGGAAACTCGGCCAGCATCGCGCGCTTCCAATCGCGCCAGTGTGCAAGCAGGGCCGGCTCCATCAGGTTGCCGAGGGTCAGGCCGATGTCGTTGTCCTGTTCCTGCTGCAGCAGGTGCTCGAAGTTGGCCTGCACATAGGCGCGGCTGAAGCAGCCGTGGCCGGGTGTACCGTCCTGCAGGAGCGCACGCACGCGTGTTTCGAACTCGCCGATCAGTGCGCCGATGGCTTCATCGACCAGAGCCTGCTTGCTGCTGAAATGGTGGAACAGCGCGCCCTTGCTGACCCCGGCCGCGCGCGCGACGTCCTGCACGGTCAGTGCCGCCAGTCCGTGCTGGCCGATCACGGTGATGGTGGCCTGCAGCAATGACTGGCGCACGCTGTCGGGCGCCTTGCGGCGCGAGCGGGGAGGGGTCGAGGACATGATGGGAAGAAACCGACTGGACGGTACGATTGTAGCGCAGCCGGATCGCTTCACCGACGCGGCCATCAGCCGCCGCCGAGGGTGGCCGAATCAATCGTCGATGCGTGCGAAACGCGCCTGCGGGCCGTGTTCGCCTGGAACCTGCTCGATGAACATCGGGTAGGGGCGTACCCACAGGCCACCTTCACCATAGAGTGCGCGATAGAGCACCATCGGCTGCAGCGTCTCGCTGCTGCGGACGATGTCGATCACTTCGTATTCGCCGCCCTTGAAGTGGCGATACCGGCCACGGGCGAGGTCGGGCAGGGGACTCAGCTCAGCCATGACGGGTCGTGCTCACTTGCGCGCCGGGCCGGCGGGCGTGGCGCAGTACGCGTCGATGGCCTCGGCCGTATTGGCCAGGCCGTGCGCCTGTGCCAGCTCCCAGGGACGCTCGCAGCGCTGGCTGTGTTCGCACCATTGGTAGCCGGCCGAGCCAATGCAGCCATGCGCATCTCGATCGCCGCCTACCCTCGGCGTGGCAGTCGATGACGCACTGGCATCGCCACGTGTGATCGCTTTGTCCGGGCTGGCGCAGGCGGCCAGGACCAGCAGGGCCGGGATCAGGAGAAGTGCTTTCATCGCGCGGGTTCCGTGCCTAAAGCGGCAGTGTGCTTGCCGCCCGCCAGGGCAGCAAGCGTTCAATGCACGGCGGCGCGGACCAACTCTTCGATCAGGATCAGATAGCTGGCCACGAAATAGAACTTCAGCAACGTCCAGCGCTGCTGCGAGAAGAAGGTGCGCATGTGGAAGGGGCCCCTGTTGGTGACGGTAGTGTGAAGCCAGGCTGACTTCGTGACAAGGATCACGGAATGAACGGGCTAAACGGACTCAGGGATGTGAGGAAGCCAAGTTCCGACCCGAAGGCGCGGCATTTTCGTACAAATCTGATAGGCCATCCCGGAGGCGGTCGCTAGCCTGATGGTGTAACGGCAAGCGGCCCGTCTGCCTGCCACCGCACCCTTCCATCCGCAGGAGCCTCCCAATGGTCATCACCGTCCAATGCACTGCCCAGCGCTGGTCAGTACTGCATCCGCAGGCACGCGATGCCACCCGCTACGCACGTGGTGCCGACGCCTTTGACGCCGCCGCCGCGCTCGCCCTGGAGCATCACCGCCGCACCGGCCAGCGCAGCACGGTGCGGGTCGAGGCGCTTGGCAATACGGTAGACGCGCTCCACGTGGGAGAGTGACGCCAGCAGCCGTGGCGCAGTCAGCCACGGTTGAATTGTTTGAATGGGGAAAAACCGCCGTTGCGCGCCCCCCCTGTGCGTCGGGCCGTGAATCCCGGATGCTTGCGCCATCGTATTCATCTGGAGATCTCGATGGGCAAGGCACTCACCTGGCGCACCCTGGCCTGCACCCTGTTGCCGATGTTGGCGGCTGCCGGCGGCGCCCAGGCGCAGAGCTACGGCTACGGCTATGACGACGACCGCTATGGCGGCCGCGATGGCAGTGGCATCGTGCGCTGCGAGTCGGTCAAGAACCGCAGCAACGAGTGCCGGCTGGACGGCCGCGCGCGGTTGATCCGCCAGTTGTCCGGTTCGCCCTGTGTGGAAGGTGAGACCTGGGGCCAGTCGCGCAACGGCGTCTGGGTCACACAGGGCTGCCGTGCCGAGTTCGTGGGTGAGTACCGCCGCGGTGGCGGCTGGGGCGGCAATGGTGGCGGCTGGGGTAGTGGCAACGGCAACGGATGGGGCGGCGGCGATGTGGTCACCTGCCATTCCAATGGTCATCGGCAGGAGTACTGCGATGCCCGCATCCGCCGCGGGGTGCGCCTGATCCGCCAGGACTCGCGCAGCGCCTGCATCGAAGGCCAGAGCTGGGGCTGGGATCGCCGCGGCATCTGGGTAAGTGATGGCTGCCGGGCACAGTTCCAGGTGAACTGAGCTTTACGGGTTCAGCCCACGAAAATCAGAATAATCTGATACAGCTCACATTTTGATCGCCGTATCGTCTGTGACCAGGGCGCATTGCGTGCCCTGAGTCCCAGTGATGTCGTGTGCCGTAGCCGGCACGGGCATCGCGCCGCCATCGATACGCTGCCTCAAGGAGTGAGCTGCATGTTGATCCGCCTGCAATGCGAACAGCGCCAGTGGCGCGTGCTGCATCCGGATAGGCCGGAGCCGATCGAGTTCCGCGATGGCGCACGCGCTTATGATTTCGCCGAGACCCTGGCCCGCCTGCACTTTGTAGACACCGGGCAGCGTGCGGCCGTGCGCGTGGAAGCCAGCGGCGCATTCGTCGAAGCCGTCAGTTACGGCTGAGCGTGTTGCTTCCGCCGTAGAAGGTGTGGGCCCTCGGCCACACCTTCCCCGTCATGCGTGGGTCCCTGATCGGCCTCAGCCCGCTGCGCTCAGCGGCGGGGTGCCTGCGGCCAGCTGCGGCCAGCGCTTGAGCACGGCGGCGCGGATACCGGCCGCATCGATGCCGGCTTCGGCCAGCAGGTCCTCGCGGCTGGCGTGGTGCTGGTAGCTGTCGGGCAGGCCCAGGTGCAGGATCGGGCGCAGCACGCCTTCGGCATTGAGCAGTTCACCGACGCCGGAACCGGCGCCACCGGCCACCACGTTGTCTTCGATCGTGACCAGGCCCTCGTGCTGGGCGGCCACGGCCAGCACCAGCTCGCGATCCAGTGGCTTGATGAAGCGCATGTTGACCACGCTCAGGCCCAGTTCGCGGCCGACCTGTTCGGCGGCGGCCACGGTGCTGCCAAAGGCGAGCAGGGCGATGCGACTGCCCTGCAGGCGCAGCTCGCCCTTGCCGATCGGCAGGGTCGACAGGTCGGTACCGGCTGCAACGCCAGTGCCGGTGCCACGCGGGTAGCGTACGGCGGCCGGGCCCGGGTGCTGCAGGCCGGTGCTGAGCATCTGCCGGCACTCGGCTTCATTGGACGGCGCCATCACCACCAGGTTCGGCACGCAGCGCAGGAAGCTCAGGTCGAGGTTGCCGGCGTGGGTTGCGCCGTCCGGGCCGACCACGCCAGCGCGGTCGATCGCAAACAGCACATCCAGGTCCTGGATCGCCACGTCGTGCACCAGCTGGTCGTACGCGCGCTGCAGGAAGGTGGAGTAGATCGCCACTACCGGCTTGCCACCCTGGGTGGCCATGCCAGCGGCGAGGGTGACCGCGTGCTGCTCGGCGATCGCCACGTCGAAATAGCGCTGCGGGTATTCCTTGCTGAAACGCACCAGGCCGGAGCCTTCGCGCATCGCCGGGGTGATGCCGTACAGGCGCGGCTCGGCGGCGGCGGCATCGCACAGCCAGTCGCTGAACACATCGGTATAGGTCGGCTTCTTGGCCCCGGCCTTGGCCACCAGGCCCTTGTCCGGATCGAACGGGCCCACCGCGTGGTAGCCGATCTGGTCGCCTTCGGCCGGCTCGTAGCCCTTGCCCTTGGTGGTCATCACATGCAGCAGCTTCGGACCCTTGGAGGCGCGCAGCGTCTTCAGCGTGGACAACAGGGCCGGCATGTCGTGGCCGTCGATCGGGCCGGTGTAGTGGAAGCCCATTTCCTCGAACATCGTGGAGGGCACGAACATGCCCTTCCAGTGCTCTTCCCAGCGCTTCACGAAACGCGCCGGGTTGTTCTTCTTGTCACCGAGGATCTTCTTGCCGCCTTCGCGCAGCGCGTTGAGCGTGCGGCTGCCGGTAGCGCGGCCCAGCATCTTGGTCAGGCCGCCCACTGCCTCGGAGATCGACATGTTGTTGTCGTTGAGGATCACCAGCAGGTTCGGCTCCGGCTCCATGCCGCCAGCGTGCATCAGCGCTTCAAACGCCATGCCGGCGGTCATCGCGCCGTCACCGATCACCGCCACGACCTTGCGGTCGTCGCCTTCGGACTGGCGGGCGATGGCCATGCCGAGTGCGGCCGAGATCGAGGTCGAGGAGTGGCCGACGCCGAAGGTGTCGTACTCGCTTTCCTCGCGCTTCGGGAACGGTGCGACACCGTCTTTCTGCTTGACGGTGTGGATCTCGTCGCGGCGGCCGGTGAGGATCTTGTGCGGATAGGTCTGATGGCCGACGTCCCAGACCAGCTGATCGACCGGGGTCTGGTACAGGTAGTGCAGGGCGACGGTGAGTTCGATCACGCCCAGGCCGGCGGCGAAGTGGCCGCCGCTCTTGCCCACCGATTCGATGAGGTAGGCGCGCAGTTCGTCGGCAACCGCCCTCAATTCGGATTCGTCGAACGTGCGCAGGTCATCCGGTGTCTGGATGCGCGCGAGGCGGGGATAGCGGGCAGAGTCGATCATCATGTTCGCACTTTTTCTGAACGCCCATTTTCGCCCTCAAACGGGGGTGGGGCAAGCAAACGCCGCCGTCCGTGACAGGACGGTGAGGGTTGCATTTTCGGGCGTTCAGGTGCTCAGTTTCGAGCGCTTGGGCAATTGCGCCTTCAGGAAGGCCATCTGGTCGGCCAGGATGTTGCGGTTGGACAGGATCAGGTGTTCGATCCAGCTGGGCCGGTAGGGTACCGCCAGCAGGGGCATGCCGGCCTGCTGCGGGGTGCGGTCGCTCTTGCGCGAATTGCAGTGGAAGCAGGCGGTGACCACGTTTTCCCAGCAGTCCAGCCCGCCCTTGGACAGCGGCATGACGTGGTCGCGGGTGAGCGTGGGGCGACTGAACTGCTGGCCGCAATACATGCACAGATGGGCGTCGCGGGCGAACAGCGCCTGGTTGGTCAGGTTCGGCGTCGGGTCGATAGCGCGGGAGCGGGCGTGGCCGCGGGCGGCGATGATCGGGTGCAGGTCCATGCCGCTCTGCAGTCCGCTGAAGCGGTTGGTACCGCCGTGGATGTGCAGGCAGGGATCGCCGAGCGTCCAGGCCACCGCCTCGCGGGCGTAGAGACAGGCCGCATCCTGCCAGGTGATCCAGTCCAGTACGCGTCCGTGGGCATCAAGCGAGAGCAGCCGGACCGAACCGGGGCGATGCAGCGTCGTGGCGTTGGGCGATGCTTCGGCGCCCGGAGCAGAAAACGGAGCTCCGGCTTCGATCAGACCCAAGCGTGTAGTGTCTGTCTCCATCGGGAGAACAGCTTATACCTGAATTGTTGCGTTTTGGGTATCGCCACTTGGGCGATACACAAATCGTCAACATTCAGGTCCGCGCATTCCTCCTGATTCCCGCGCCTGTCGACGCGCCCCCTTTAACAAAAGGGGGCTTTTCTCCAGAGGGACTTCGGTGATTTCCATCCACGCATGGCGTGGATCTACCGCAGATCGCGGGGAACTGTCAGGGGCGGGGCGGTGTGGGTTGGCAGGGCCGTTGGCGCCATGGGCCCGAGGCATGCCTCGGGCGGGTTGGGCAGGACGCCCCAACCCCGGTCTTGCCGTGTGCGCAGGACAGCGCACACGAGCAAGGCGCCATCGAGCCCCCAAGGAAGGGTTTACGGCGTGTCCTGCCAGCCCGCACCGCCACGCCATTCGCCGGGCTGCAGTTGTTGCTGTTGCGGTCGCCGGCCAGCGGCCGGCACTACAGCGGGTGCCGGGCGCAGCCCGGCTCAGGCGCCGAAGCGCTCGTCGTCCATCGTCATCAGCGGGGCGGCGCCGGACTGGATCGCGGCGGCGTGGCTGAGCGTGCGCGGCAGCACGCGGGCGAAGTAGAAGCGAGCGGTTTCGCGCTTGCCCTGGGCGAAGGCGGCACCGTGCGCGCTGGCGTCGGCGGCGGCCACGCTGCGGGCCCACCAGTAGGCCAGTACCACGTAGCCCGAATAGAACAGGTAGTCGTAGCTGGCCGCGCCCAGTTCGTCGGGGTTGGCGGCTGCGCGCTGCAGCACGTCCAGGGTCAGCTTGCCCCACTCGGCGGCCTTGGCGCGCAGCGGGCCGATGAACTCGGCCAGCGCTTCGTTGCCCTCGTGTTCCTTGGCGAAGGCTTCGATCTCGGCCAGCATCAGCTTCAGGCCGGCGCCCTGGCTGGACGCGGTCTTGCGGCCGATCAGGTCCAGTGCCTGGATGCCGGTGGTGCCTTCATACAGCGTGGTGATGCGGGCATCGCGGGCCAGCTGTTCCATGCCGTGTTCGCGGATGTAGCCGTGGCCACCGAAGCACTGCAGGGCGTTGTAGGTGTTCTCGATGCCCCATTCGGTCTGGCAGGCCTTCGAGATGGGCGTGAGGAAGCTCACCAGGGTGTCGGCGCGCTCACGCTCGGCGGCGTCTTCGGCGTGATGGGCGACATCGATCAGGGTGGCCGCGTGCAGGGCCAGCAGGCGGCTGCCTTCGACCAGCGACTTCACGGTCAGCAGCATGCGGCGCACATCCGGGTGGACCAGGATCGGATCGGCCGGCTTGTCCGGGAATTTCGCACCGCTAAGCGCGCGCGACTGCAGGCGCTCACGGCTGTACTTCAGTGCGTTCTGGTAGGCGCGCTCGGACAGACCGATGCCCTGCAGGCCGACGCCCAGGCGGGCGGTGTTCATCATGGTGAACATCGCCTGCAGGCCCTTGTGCGGCTGGCCGACCAGGTAGCCCTGTGCGCCATCGAAGTTCATCACGCAGGTGACCGAACCCTTGATGCCCATCTTGTGCTCGATCGAGCCGCAGCGCAGTGCGTTGCGCTCGCCGACGGTGCCATCGCGGTCGACCTTGAACTTGGGGGTGACGAACAGCGAGATGCCCTTGGCGCCCGGAGGGGCGTCGGGCAGCTTGGCCAGCACCAGGTGCACGATGTTGCCGGTCAGGTCGTGCTCGCCGGCGGTGATGAAGATCTTGGTGCCGGTGATCGAATAGCTGCCATCGGCGTTCGGCTCGGCCTTGGTCTTGAGCAGGCCCAGGTCGGTGCCGCAGTGCGGCTCGGTCAGGCACATGGTGCCGGTCCATTCGCCCGACACCAGTTTGGTCAGGTAGGCCTCTTGCTGCTCGGGGGTGCCGTGCTCGGAAATCGTGTTCATCGCACCATGGGACAGACCCGGGTACATGCCCCACGACCAGTTGGCGGCGCCCACCATTTCGCTCACGGCCAGGCCCAGGGATTCCGGCAGGCCTTGGCCGCCGTGCTCCACGTCGTGGGCCAGGCTTGGCCAGCCGCCTTCGACGAATTGTTTGTAGGCTTCTTTGAAACCAGTAGGGGTCTTAACGCCTGACTCACTCCAGGTACAGCCTTCGATGTCACCCACGCGGTTCAACGGGGCCAGCACTTGCTCACAGAACTTGGCGCCTTCTTCAAGGATGGCGTCAACCATGTCCGGGGTAGCGTCCTGGCAAGCCGGCAGGCTCTGATAGTGCGCTTCATAGCCAAGCAGTTCGTCACGAACGAAGCGAATATCACGCAAGGGGGCCTTGTAGTCAGGCATAGCGATAAACCTCTGCTGATGAATCTGGAATGAACAACCGCGTGGATTTGTTATGGCGGTCAAACAGGTGTTTGAAACATACGTTTACGACCTGGGGATGTCAAGCGTCGTCCGGACGCCGTTTGTCATGACATGAATCAAACACGCACGCGCCGACGTCTGCGACGGGTTGCCACAGGGCTTTCCAAAGAGAATAGAAGTTCAGGGGAATGGCGCAGAACAAATGTGGGAGCTGGCTTGCCTGCGATGCAGACGGC
>DQIG01000263.1 GCA_003525885.1 Stenotrophomonas sp. | reverse complement strand
CCGCCAGCGCTCTTCCGCGCCGGCATCCTCGGCAATCACCAGATGGTTGCGGACGATGTCCGACCACACGGTCACGGCCTCCACGGTATCGCGGCGCGGCGTGGTCACATCGATCAGTTCCATCAGGATCGGCCGCGGCGTCACCGGGTCATCGCCGGCAGGCGCCTTCGGATCCTTCACCCATCGCGCGTGCCAGGTGTAGCCCATGCGGTACAGCACGAAGGGCTTGATGCCGTCGTTGAGGATGATGCCGGGGGGCGGCGGTGGGGTAGGCGGCGGCTGCACGGGCTGCGGCAACGGTGGCTGCGGAGGGGGCAGCACGGACGGGCTTGTAACCGGCGCGGACGTGCCAATGCCCTTCAGCGGTTCGCTGGTGAACAGATGCAGGCCCGCGCGGTCACGCTCGTAGACCTTTCGGAACGTCTGCGGATTGTCACATGTCACCAGGCACTGCTGGCCGGGCGGCACATGGATGTCCACCGATGCAAGGTCCACCACCTGGCCAGCCAGAGGGCTCTGGTCGGGCGGGCAGAGGCTGATCTCCAGCGCGATGTTGATGCCCGCACCGAGCATCACTTCGATCACAATGTCCTCCACGCCGCCGTGCAGGGCGTCCTGTGCCGGGATCGGAATCCAGGGGTTGATCACCACCTGCGTATCCCAGTCGGACCGGCCGAAATCGAACAGTGTCGGCGGCGGGTCGGCCGGGCGCTCAAGCAGTGCGTCCAGTGCGTTGCCGCCCTTGACGTAGAAGAACATCAACGGCTCACCGGGCTTCAGGCTGTAGTCCCGCCGCACCTTGCTGGACAGGCTGCGCAGCTGGTCCTTGATGTCCGACAGTGCCTTGACCACGACCGAGCGGACGTCGGGATACACCTGCGCGTTGTTGATCTGCGCGGTGAGCTGCTTGCTGATGTAGCGCCGTGCGTCGCGCTCGGGGGTGCTCTCTTTCATGGTGCGCCTCGCTGGGGTGCAGGGACAGACAGGCAGACGACAGGACCACTCAGCTGGAAGACAGGGATCCGGCCATCGAGGCGTACCAGTCAATCGACTGGCTGTAGGGCCTGGACATCTGCTGCAGCATGGTGGCGAATTCCTGGGTGTTCGGCGGCGCGATCTCCGCCCTTTTACCCAGGTAGTTGCCAAGTTCGGCGGCCGCCACCAGCTGTGCGTGATCGATCTCCCAATCAGTCACCCAACTGGCGGCCGGGCGCGCCGCACCGGGCCTTGCCCGCACGTTGGCGCAGACGGCATCGGCGATGTCCTGCAGATCCCGGGCGACGGTCTTGAAGCGGACCAACGCATAGCGTGGATTCGGCTTGAGCAGATCCCGCGGGAAGTTGACGGTGTCGAGGGAGATGCCGGTTTCCTCCATGAACTCCCGGCGGGCAGCATCTTCGGCGGTCTCACTGTCATGCATGCGACCGCCGGGGAGTGTCCATTGCCCGGCCTGGTTGACGACAACCATGGGAACCTGCGCCGCCCATGCGCGGGTGTCCTGTGCCAGGTTCTGTGCGGTCAACAGCGTCCCGCCCCACGAATCCGGCGAAAACCTGGGCAAGGTGCCTGCCAGGTTCTTGATGCGCTCAGGCAGATCTGATTGGCGGAACAATCTTCGGGTGAGGTGGGTGACCGCGGATCCCACCTGGTCCGGATTCGGCGGTGACGCCTGCATCGCCTGGACGGCATTGTTGAGATTTACCAGGATGCTCTGGCCTTCGGTCGTGTCCGCGTAGCCGGCGGATGCGCCAGCGAGCTGGGCACTTTGGAGCAGCGTGAGCGCAGGCTGCCAGTCCTTGGCTGGCGGCAATGCGGGTGACACTGCGATGGTCAGGGCAGCTTCCAGTGCTTCTGCAGCCAGCACCATCACGGAATTGGAAGCCCACCAGTTGTTGATGACCCGCTTGCGGGTGATCAGGTAATGGGTTCCGTTCCAGAGCGCGGCATAGACCTGGGGCATGATTCAGTCCTCCATCCAGCGCGGGGTGGGCGCGGTGGATCCACTGTAGGAGCGGGAAGGGAAGGAGAATCGGCAGTAGCGATGATGTATGCGGTGGAACCCACGAAACTGGAGGGCAGGGGGCGTTGATTTCCCCGCATTGGCGCCAGGCCCGTGGCGGCGCAGGCATCAACGACTGCCGGTGCTTGCCTCCGGGTCGTGCAGGCTGCGCAGCTTCTTCTTGTTGATCTTGCCTACGCTGGTGCGCTCGATCGCATCGACGAACCGCACGCGTTCCGGAATCGCGTAGCGTGAGATATCCCCTGAGCGGCTGCGCGCCGCCACCAACGCGATGATCTCGTCCTCGGTCACGTCACTGCCGGGCTGCCTGACCACCAGCGGCAGCGGCCGCTCGCCCCATTTTGCGTCGGCGATGCCGATCACCGCGACTTCGCTCACGGCAGGATGCAGGGCGATGATGTCTTCCAGCGCCAGCGAGGAGATCCATTCGCCACCGGTCTTGATCACATCCTTGATGCGGTCGGTCACCCGCAGGTAGCCATCTGCATCGATGTTGCCGATGTCCCCGGTGTGCAGGTAGCCGCCCGCCCATAGTGTCGCGGAGGCGTCGGGATCGTGCAGGTACCCCTGGGTGAGCCACGGTGCGCGCACCACCACCTCGCCGGTGGCGACCCCGTCGTGGGCAACATCCTTCATCGCCGGGTCGACGATGCGCAGGTCCACCAGCGGCACTGGAATGCCGGCCTTGGTCCGCAGTGTCAGCGCCTCATCCGACCCGGCCAGTGCCTCGGCATCAATCTGAGCCAGGGTGAGCAGCGGGCAGGTTTCAGACATGCCGTAGCCACCGAAGATATCGATGCCGCGCGCAAGGGCCCGCTGCGCCAGCGCTCGTGGCAGCGCGGCACCGCCGATGATCACTTTCCAGCTGCGCAGGTCGGTCTGCGCGGCATCGGGGTGGTCGAGCAGCATGTGCAGGATGGTTGGCACGCAGTGAGAGAAAGTCACCTTTTCGCGGGCGATCAGCGCCAGCAGGTTCCCGGGCAGGTAGCGGCCCGGATAGACCTGCTTGATGCCGAGCAGCGTGGCCACGTAGGGCACGCCCCAGGCGTGCACATGGAACATCGGGGTGATCGGCATGTAGACATCGCCGCGATGCAGCCGCCCCTGGCTCGGTGCGCTGCCCAGAGCGGCCATTGCCGCCAGGGAGTGCAGCACCAGCTGCCGGTGGCTGAAGTACACCCCTTTGGGCAGGCCGGTGGTGCCGGTCGTATAGAACACCGTGGCACGGGTGTTCTCGTCAAAGTCCGGGAAGTCGTCGATCGGCGTTGCCGTGAGTAGCCCCGTTTCATATTCCGTCACGAAGCCCGGTGGCAGTGGCCCTTCCGCGTCGTCCAGCAGCACCCGCGTGTGCAGGTCGGGCAGCTGCGCGTCCAGGCCCTCCAGCAGCGGCAGGAACTCGCGGTTGGCCAGGATCACCCGCGCGCCGCTGTGGTTCAGCGTGTAGGCAATCTGTTCCGGCGCCAGGCGGATGTTCACCATCATCAATACCGCACCGATCATCGGCACGGCGAAGTAGGCCTCCAGGTAGCGGTTGCTGTCCCAGTCCATCACCGCCACGGTATCGCCCTGGCGGACGCCCAGCGATGCCAGCAGTCCGGCCAGCTGGCCGATGCGCGCCTGCAGCGTGCGGTAGTCGAAGCGAACCTTGTCGCCGTACACGATCTCCTGCCCGGGATGTGTCGCCAGCGGCGTGAGCAACAGCTGTTTGATCAGCAGCGGGCAGGTATCGGCGGCGGGGGATGACATGCAGGTTCCTTGTGGGCGGCGTATTGGTCGCCGGTCGTCACTGCCCACACTAGCCATCCACGCGCACCGCGCCAGCGTACCTAGGTCCCCTGTCCACGCCCGCACGATTTGCTAATCTCGCCTGAACATGCCAAGCCTGCTTATCGCCGATGACCATCCCTTGTTCCGCGCCGCGTTGCATCGCGCGGCCGAAGAGGCCGTCGCCGACCTTCAGATCAGCGAGGCCGATTCACTGGACAGCGTGCTGGAAATACTCGAACGCCAGCCGGTCGACCTGATGCTGCTGGACCTGCACATGCCAGGCAATCACGGGCTTGCCGGATTGGCGACCCTGCGTGCGTTGCAGCCGGGCCTGGCAATCATCATCGTCTCGGCCAATGAAGAGCCGCAGGTGATCCGCCGCGCCATCGACCTGGGCGCCGCCGGCTATCTGCCCAAGAGTTCGGGATTGAGCGAGCTGCAGTCCGCGCTGCATTCCGTGCTGGAGGGCGAGCGCTGGATTCCGGCATTGCTGCGCGAGCCGGTGGCGAGGGCAACTCCTTTCAGCAGGGATGCGGATCTCGCCGCACGGCTGGCCAGCCTGTCCGCGCACCAGTACAAGGTGCTGAGCCTGGTGGCCGAAGGCCTGCTCAACAAGCAGATCGCCGACCGCCTGGGCGTGCAGCTGCGCACGGTCAAAGCGCATATGACGCGCATCATGGAACGACTGGGGGTACGCAATCGCGCGCAGGCCATCCGCGTACTGCACGAGATGGGATTGGCCGATCCATCCCGGCAGCTCGAAGGGTCCCAGGACGCCTGAATCTTCAGGTTGCGGCCGCAACCTGCGTAGCCAACAGATGGTTGATCGCCCAGCGCAACGCCAGCGGCTTGAAGGGCTTGTTCAGCAGCGAAAGCCCAGCGCCGCGCACCGCTTCACGCGTGTCGGCGCCGACATCGGCACTGAGGAGCACCGTTGGTCGCGCACCATGCACGGCGGTCAGCCGCTTCCATAGCGCCACGCCCGTATCCCCCTCATCGAGGTGATAGTCGAACAGCCAGAGTGCCGCCTCACCCGCTGACGGCCCGATCGATGCGGCATCGCCCACGGCGGTGACAGCACAGCCCCAGGACGCGAGCAATTGCTGCATCGCCGCCAGCGCGTCCGGGTCGTTGTCGACCACCAGTACGTGGACGCCCTTCAGCGTGCTGCTACCTGCGACCGCCGGCAGAGCACACGGTGCGGCGGGCGGTGCAGCCCGTAGCACCTGGATGGAGAATGCCGAACCGCAGCCAGGGGTACTCTGCAGGTGCAGCGGCGCATCCAGCAGGCCGGCGATGCGCTGCGCGATGGCCAGGCCCAGGCCAAGCCCTTGGCCATTGCTGCGATCACCGCGATGGAACTCCTCGAACACGATCGCCTGCTGCTCCGGCACGATGCCAGGGCCGCTGTCATGCACGCCGATCAGCAGTGCGTTGCCTCGCCGCCGCACGCCCAGCAGTACGCCGCCACGGCGGGTGTAGCGGATGGCATTGGCCAGGAAGTTCTGCAGCACCCGGCGCAGCAGCAGCGGGTCGCTGTGCACCCAGGCCCGGGTCGGCACATAGCCGAACTGCAGCCCACGTGCAGCCGCCAGAACAGCGAATTCCTGCGCAAGCGGGTCCAGCACGATGGACAGCGCGAACGGGCGTGGGTCGGCCACCCAGCCACCAGCGTCCAGTCGCGAAATATCGAGCAGGCCAGACAGCAGGTCATCGGTGGAATCCAGCGCACCGCGGATCTGGCGCAGGAAGCTGCCGAGGAACTCGGACTCGATGTGCTGGGACATCGCATCAGCCAGCAACTGGGCCGCATGCAGTGGCTGGATCAGGTCGTGGCCGACCGCGGTCAGGAACCGCGTCTTGGCCACGTTGGCCCGCTCGGCCTCGTGCACCGCCTGTTCCAGCCGGGCGGTGCGGTCCTGCACGCGAAGCTCCAGCGTCTCATTGCTGCGCTTGAGGGCATCTTCCGCCCGGCGGAACGCGGTGACGTCGGTGAAGGTGGCCACATAGCCACCGCCCGGCATCGGATTGCCGCGGATTTCCACGATGGTGTCGTCGGGGAAGATGCGCTCGGAGAGATGTGGCGTGCCACGGCGCATGTGGGCGACGCGGCGCTGCAGTGCCTTTTCAGGCGAATCGCCATCGGCAACGCCGATGTCCAGTTGCGCCAGCGCCCACGCAGTCAGGTGGACCACCGGCTGGCCCACCTGCAGCAGCTCCGGCGGAAACTTGAACAAGGCGGCATAGCGGCTGTTCCAGGCCACCAGCTGCAACTGCGCATCCACCACGCTGATGCCCTGGCTCATGTTCTCCAGTGCGGCTTCCAGCAGGCGCTGGTTGAAGCGCAGCACCTGGGTGGCTTCACCCACCGCACGGGTAACCGCATCCAATGGCGCCGCGCCACCATCGCGCGCCGCCTCCACCAGCAGCCGGGCCATGCCTGCGCCGACCACGGCCGTCAGCTCGCGTTCCACCGCGATGACCCGGTCGTCATCCAGCATCTTCCCCGCATGGCCATCGAGCAGCTGCCGGGCCCGCTCCTGGCCGAGGAAGCGGCCGGCCGTCTTGCGCAGCGATGCCGTGGCCACCGCATCGTGCTGGCGTGGCAGCGATGGGCGCACCGCGCGTGACACCAGCACCACGGCAACCAGGTTCGCCGCCAGGCTGGCGCCCATGCTGATGGCGATGTGCCCCGGCTGCAGGCGCATCGACAGCAGTGACAGCCAGTGCAGCCCATCGGAATGGGGCGAGGGCGCTGCAGCGGGCACGATCATGGGCAGCAGCACCAGCCACAGCCAGACCAGCGAACCGACCGTGATGCCGGCGATGATCGCCAGTGAGGACGTGCGCGGCCGGTACACCGCCAGCAGCACGGCCGGCGCCAGTTGCGAGAGGGCGGTGAAGGACATCAGGCCGAAGTCGCTGAGCGCCTCGGTATCACTCATCGCCCTGCTGTACAGCCATGCCATCAGGAACACGGCGAGGATGCCGGCGCGGCGCAGGGCCAGCACACGCGGGCGCAGGTCGCCGGCGGCGCGGCCACCATCGATGCCACCCAGCAGTCGCGTGCCCACGCCGTGGTTGCCGAGCATGATCGACAGTGTCAGCCCGGACAGGATCATCATGCCGGTGGCCGCGCTCAGGCTGCCCAGGTACGCGACCAGCGCCAACAGGTGGTGTCCACCAGCCTGCGGCAGGGCCAGCACATAGAGATCCGGCGACACCGATGCCGGCAGCTGCGCGGCACCGTACAGTGCCATCGGCACCGACGGCAGCCCGATCAGCAGCAGATACACCGGGAACAGCCAGCGTGCCGTCTTCAGGTCCGAGGGCTCGCGCAGCTCGACCACGCCCACGTGGAACTGGTGGGGCAGGGTGAAGGCGGAAATCGCGCCCAGCGCCACCATGGTCAGGTAGTCCGGGATGACCGCGGGCGGCGGCAGCTGCGCCATTTTCTCCAGCAGCGGTGTGCCGGCCCGATGCACCGACAGCCCGGCATACAGGCCGATCGCCAGCAGCGCCACCAGCTTCAGTACCGATTCCAGGCCCAGTGCCACCACGATGCCGCGGTTGTGTTCGGTGGCCGATGCCTTGCGTGCGCCGAACAGCAGGGTAAACGCCGCCATCGTCAGCGCGAACCAGAACGACATGTCCAGTTGCCAGCCGGCAGGTGCGAAGCGATCGCCCAGCAGGGCACCCAGGCCCTGGCTGACTGCTTTGAGCTGCAGTGCGATGTAGGGAATGATGCCGAACAGCGCGACCAGGGTAATGGTGATGCCCAGGCCCTGGTCCGCACGCAGCCGCGCGACCACCAGGTCGGCGATGGTGGCGCTGTTGTGCTGCTTGGCCAACCGCCCCAGCCGCATCAGGAACGGCAGGCCGAACGCAAAGATCAGCGCCATGCCGACCAGCGTCGGCGGAATCGGGAAGCCCCATTGCACACCCTGCGAAGCCGCCCCGTAATAGGTCCAGGCCGTGCAATGCACGGCCAGTGACAGCGCATAGATGACTGGCCAGATCCGTGCGAGGCGATGTCCCCGGCGCTCACCCCACAGGGCCACGCCAAACAACAGAACGGTCCACGCAATACAGGCGAACAGGACGATGGAGGGCGTCAACATCGCTCCAGTGTAGAGAGAAGCGGGGCAGGGCGGCGCTAGGCGGACACCACGATCAGTGACAACTGCTCGGCAACCACTGCAACCTCGCCATCGTCAGCGAGCTCCACGGTCTTGCGCTGGGTCAGCAGCCACTGCCCCGGCTGGCGCGGCTGCAGGGAGACCAGCTGCGAACGCACCCGCACGTCCGAGCCGCTGGGTACCGGCGCCAGGAAGCGCACCTTGTTCAGGCCGTAATTGAGCACATGCGCGATACCCGGGAAACCGGCCAACGCGGCCACATCCTCTTCCACCGTCAATGACAACAGCAGGAAGCCATGGGCGATGGTCCGGCCACCCGGCAACTGCGCCCGTGCGCGCACCGGGTCGACGTGGATCCAGTTGTGGTCACCGGTGGCGTCGGCGAAGGCATCGATCCGCGCTTGCGAGACCTGCGTGACGCCGCCCAGCCGCTCGCCGGCCGCCCATTGCTGGAGAGGGCGCAGGGCGGCCGGCATTGCCTCGGTGGATGTGGCGGTGCTCATCGCACACCGTCCAGAAGAACCAGGATGGCATCGCGCGCCTCCGGCTCGTTCAACATCGGCGCGTGGCCCACGTCCGGCACTTCAACCAGGCGTGCGCTGGGCGATGTCGCGGCCATCTGCCGGGCGACATCGGCCGGCAGGATGTCGGACAGTGCGCCGCGCACCACCAGCACTGGCACGCGCGCGGTCAATCCGCGCACTGCGCGCCACAACAGTGGGCGCAGCAGCCACAACACCCATGGCCGGGTGGTGCGGATCACCGCCGGGTCGTAGTCCAGTTCCAGCATGCCGTCTTCGCGCTGGCGGAACGTGCGCAGGGCCATGGCCCGCCAGTCCTCCACGGTGTAGCGCGGGAATGCTGCCTTGCCGATGGTGCCCATGTACGCCGTGGCCTGCGGCAGATCCATCGGCGGCACGGGCTTGCCGGCGTACTTGCCGATCCGCGCCAGCGCCTCGCGCGGCACTCTGGGGCCGGCATCGTTCAGTACCGCCGCAGCAATGGTTTGCGGGGCGCGCGAGGCCAGGGTGATGGTGACCAGCACACCCAGCGACGTGCCGATGAACACCGCCGAGCCGATGTTCTGCGAGCGCAGCAGCGCCACCATGTCATCTGCGTAGGCGCGCGGGTTGTAGCTGGACGGATCCTGCGCACGTTCCGAGCCGGCACGGCCGCGCAGGTCGACCGCGATCACGCGCCAGCCCACGCCGGTAAGCACTTCGGCCAGTGCATCGAAATCGGCGCCATTGCGGGTCAGGCCGGGAATGCACACCACGGTGCCGCGCGGCACCTGTCCGGCTTCCGGTGCATGGTCGCGCGCGTGCAGGCGCAGGTCATCATTGCTGTTCCAGTACAGATCTTGGTAAGGCTGCGTCATGCAGGGGCTTCCTGGAAATCGTAACGGGCACGCTAGAAATCGTAACGGACGCTGAGGCTATATTGGCGCGGGGGTCCATAGAAGCCGATCAGCGTGCCGACCGCCGGAATGTTGTAACCGGTGGTGCGGTATTCCTTGTCGGTCAGGTTGGTGCCCTGCAACGAGAACGTCCAGGCGTCATCCAGTCGCCAGATCACACCTGCATTCACCAGTCCGTAACCGTCCTGGCGGATTGCCGGGCTCAGGTCGGTGGTCGGCCAGACCTCGCTCTGGTAGCTGTAGCTCACCCGCGCCGACAGGTTGCTGCCGTTGGCCAGGTCGGTGCGGTATTCCACATTCAGCGCCCCTGAGAATTCCGGCGCATTGGTGAACTTCATCTGGCGGGCCACGTTGATGCCGCGGTCCATGTACTCGTCGTACCTGGTATCCAGCCACGCCAGGTTGCCGGAAATCAGCCAGTGCTGGCTGGGCAGGTACTGGTACTCGACTTCCAGGCCCTTGATGGTACCGGCGCCGGCATTGGTGAAATCGCCGAAGAAGGAGTCATCGATGCCGTCGCCATTGGTATCCAGGCCGGTGAACACCGACAGCTGGATGTCCTTGTACTTGTTGTAGAAGGCCGACACGTTCAGGAACAGCCGCTGGTCGAGGAAGGCCATCTTGCTGCCGACCTCGTAGCTGTCCACGGTCTCGTCATCGAACGGCTCGGCCGAGCGCGGCACCGCCACCGCGTTGGCGCGGATGTTGTAGCCGCCCGACTTGAAACCGCGCGTTGCCAGCCCGTAGACCATGATGTCCGGCGTGATCTGGTAGTCCAGCGAGACCTTCGGCGAGACGTTCTTGAAGTTGGTCTTCTTGTCGAAATCGGCGGTCACCGCCACCGGCCGGCTGAAACCTGGATCGGCATAGAGGCGGTTCAGCACGATCGCGCGCTTGTCTTCATC
>DQIG01000174.1:18944-19872 GCA_003525885.1 Stenotrophomonas sp. | reverse complement strand
TCGGCAGTGGCCGCAACCGCCGGCGGCACGCTGCAGGGAGACAGGGCGAGGATGATCGACAGGTAGAGCGTGTTGCGCATCGCGGGTCCTTGGAAGAGAGAAGGCAGCAGATGCTGCTGCGCGGATCGGCAGCGGCTTCTCCCAAGTAAGAGCCGGCGTCCACCGAAGTGGAGAACGCGGATTCGATGAATTTTTTCTGACAGTGCTCGGCCACGCCGCCCTCAGCGACTGCCGACCCGCACCGTGTCGCCTTCGCGACGGACGACAAAGCGTGGATCGCGCTCGAGGAACGCCTGCAAAGCACCGATGCGATGCGCATCCAGGCTGCCGGACAGCCGCGCCGATGCCGCGCCTTCATCCAGCACCCGCACCTGCACCTGGTTGTGGCGGTTGAAGGCGGCGGCCACCTCGTCCAGCCGCTCGTCCAAGAAGGACACCTTGCGTTGCTGCCAGTCCAGCAGCATCGACAACGGCACATCCAGCGACTCCACGGCATGGCTGCGCGCGTCGACCTGCACCACCCGGCCTTTGCCCAACTGTGCAAGGCGCCGGGCATCGGCGCCCTGGCTCCACACTTCCACCTCACCCGAGACCACGCCGATGCGCGTGCCCTGCAATCGTCGGGTCACATCGAACACCGTGCCGATGTCGCGGATCTGCAGGCCGTTCACCTGTACCTCGAAGGGCCGCCGGTCAGGAGCGATGTCGAACGTGGCCTCGCCCTGCAGCAACTCCACCCGGCGGCTGAACCAGCCCATGCGCGCCCGCAGGCGGCTGTCCGCGTTGAGCCGCACATGGGTCTGGTCGGGCAGCACCAGCTCACGCAGTTCACCATGATCGGCGCTGTACAGCTGTTCGGTTGGCATCAGCGGCGGAACCAGACCCACGCCGAGCAGGGCGGCGCAGGCAGCGGCAGCCACTGCCCACC
>DQIG01000174.1:2880-18789 GCA_003525885.1 Stenotrophomonas sp. | reverse complement strand
GCAGCCACTGCCCACCCGCGCGCACGGCGTCGACGCGGCGCCTGTACGCGTCCGAACAGCGGCACCACCTTGGCGGCTGCCTGCCGTGGCGGCACCGGCGCCTCGTCGGCCAACGGTGATTGCAGCGCCTCACCGACCTGCCGATGCAGCGCCAGGACCTGCAGGTAAGCGCGCACGTGCTCGGGCGAGCGCTTCATCCAGTCCAGGAACGCGTGTCGCTCCGCCTCACCCAGCACGCTCTCGCGATTGCGCAGGAACCAGTCCATCGCCTCGCAGGCGATCGTGTCGTCGGGCACGTGCGATGAATTCCGGTTCATGTGTGCTCCCTGGCGCCCAGCGCCTTCCTGCAGGCCTCCAGCCCCTTGCCGATGTGCTTGCGCACCATGTGCACCGACACCTGCAGCTGCTGGCTGATTGCCGGGCAGTCCAGCCCGTCGCGGTAATGCAGCTCCATCACCCGCCGCGTGGTCGCCGGCAACCGTGCGATGGTGGTGCGGATATCGTTCCAGCGCTGCGCGCGCTCGAACTCGCCTTCGATGTCTTCTTCGCTTTTCAGCACTTCCGCCAGCAGATCAACATCCTCCAGCGGCGGCAGCGACGAACGCGAACGCGCATGCTCGCGCGCCAGGTTCGCCGCGACCGTGAACAGGTAGGCCTCCGGGTTCTCGATCGCTGCGGCATTCTCGCCGGTGGTCCGCAGCAACCGCAGGTAAACCTCCTGCGCCAGATCCTCGGCATCTTCGCTGGCAGAACCACGGCGCAGGAAAAAGCCGCGCAGCAGCCGTCGCCGCAGCGCATAGCTCTTCTCCCAGATCCTCACGCTGTTCACGGCCGACCAACCACCCCGAGGCTGGAAAGCCCCGCAGGGTGCAGGCCATTGATGACAGTGGCGTTGCAGCGAACGCCCACGCCACGCACTCCCCCCAGCGCATCGCTCATCGTACGCCGCGCGGCAGCAACCCTTGCTTGCCAGAGACCCAAGCGGGGACCGCCTATCGAAGCCGAGGGGCCGGGCCTACGCTTGTCTCCTCGGTGGCCGCCACGGCCGCCCTTCGCGTCACGGCCTCGCCGTTGCGACCCCGCTCCAGTGCTGTGCGCCCTGCCGGTGTTGTCGCCCAGGCAGACGTCCGACCGGCGCCCTCTGGAGACAGTCATGAACCAAGCCCTGATCCCCTTCGATACCGACCCGCTGGAAACGCGGGAGTGGCGTGAATCGCTGGAGGCGGTGATGCGGGCCGGTGGCCGGCCACGCGCGCACTACCTGATCGACCAGCTGAGCGAGCTGGACGCCCAGCAGCATGGTGACCTGCACGCCCGTGCCTGGACCGCCTACGTCAACACCATCCCGCCCGAGCGCCAGCCGGCGTACCCGGGTGACCTGGCCATCGAGCGCCGCCTGAACGCAATGATCCGCTGGAACGCGATGGTGATGGTGCTGCGCGCCGGCAAGCACTCCAACGTCGGTGGCCACATCGCCACCTACCAGTCCGCGGCGGTGCTGTACGACGTGGGCTTCGATCACTTCTTCCGTGGCCGCACCGATACCTTCGACGGCGACATGATCTACATCCAGGGCCATTCGGCGCCGGGCATCTACGGCCGCGCATACGTGGAAGGCCGCATCGATCCGGCACGGATGGACAACTTCCGCCGCGAAGCCGGTCGCGAAGGCCTGTCCTCGTATCCACACCCACGCCTGATGCCGGAGTTCTGGCAGTTCCCCACCGTGTCGATGGGACTGGGCCCGCTGACCGCCGCCTACCAGGCGCGCTACATGCGCTACCTGGAATACCGCGGTCTGAAACAACACCAGGGCCGCAAGGTCTGGGCCTTCCTCGGCGACGGCGAGATGGACCAGCCCGAATCGCTGGCGGCAATCTCGCTGGCCGGCCGCGAGCGGCTGGACAACATCGTGTTCGTGGTCAACTGCAACCTGCAGCGCCTGGACGGTCCGGTACGCGGTAACGCCAAGATCATTCAGGAGCTGGAAGGCACCTTCCGCGCGGCCGGCTGGAACGTGATCAAACTGATCTGGGGCAGTGGCTGGGATGACCTGCTCGCACGCGACCACAGCGGCCTGTTGCACCAGCGCATGATGGAGTGCGTGGACGGCGACTACCAGACCTTCAAGTCGCAGAGTGGCGCCTACGTGCGCGAGCATTTCTTCGGCCGCTACCCCGAGCTGCTGGAACTGGTCGCGCACATGAGCGACGACGATATCTGGGCGCTCGCACGTGGCGGCCATGATCCGCAGAAGGTCTTCGCCGCCTACCAGCAGGCGGTGAACACCAGCGGCCGGCCGACGGTGATCCTGGCCAAGACGGTCAAGGGTTTCGGCATGGGCGAGGCCGGCGAAGGCCAGAACATCAACCACCAGCTGAAGAAGATGAGCGCCGATGCGGTGCGTGCGTTCCGCGATCGCTTCAACCTGCCGGTCAGCGAAGAACAGCTGGAGGAGATGCCCTACCTGCGCCCGGAACCGGGCAGCGCCGAGGCGGCCTACTTCGCTGAACGCCGTCGCATCCAGGGTGGGCAGCTGCCGGCGCGACTGGCCAAGGTCGATCCGCTGCCGCTGCCACCGCTGTCGATCTTCAACACCCAGCTGCAGGGCAGCGGCGATCGCGGCCAGTCCACCACCATGGGCTTCGTGCGCATCCTCACCAGCCTGCTGAAAGACCCTGACCTGGGCAAGCTGGTGATTCCGATCGTGCCCGATGAATCGCGCACCTTCGGCATGGAAGGCCTGTTCCGCCAGATCGGCATCCACTCCTACCTGGGCCAGCTGTATACCCCGCAGGATGCCGGCCAGCTGAGCTACTACAAGGAAGCCAAGGACGGCCAGATCCTGCAGGAAGGCATCAACGAATCCGGTGCGATCTGCTCGTGGATCGCCGCCGGCACCGCGTACAGCAACCATGGCCTGGCCACGATTCCGTTCTACATCTTCTACTCGATGTTCGGCCTGCAGCGCGTCGGCGACCTCGCCTGGGCTGCAGCCGATGCACGTACCCGCGGCTTCCTGCTCGGCGCCACGTCAGGCCGTACCACACTGATGGGCGAAGGCCTGCAGCACGATGACGGCCACAGCCACGTGTTGTCGTCGGTGATTCCCAGCTGCGTGTCCTACGACCCGACCTACAACTACGAGCTGGCGGTGATCATCCATGACGGCCTGCGCCGCATGTACGTCGACCAGGAAGACATCTACTACTACATCACCGTACTCAACGAGAACTATCCGCAGCCGGCACTGCCCGAGGGCGCCGAGGCCGGCATCCTGAAGGGCCTCTACCTGCTGCATCCGGCAGCCGCCGATGCCGCCTCGCAGCCGCGCGTGCAGCTGATGGGCAGCGGCTCGATTCTGCGCGAAGTGGAGGCCGCGGCAGAACTGCTGCAGCAGGACTTCGGCATCGCCAGCGATGTGTGGAGCGCGACCAGCCTGACCGAACTGCGCCGCGATGGCCTGGCCGCCGAACGCTGGAACCTGCTGCATCCGGCCGGGGAACCGCGCATACCCTACGTGCAGCACTGCCTGCAGGGCCACGAGGGCCCGGTGGTGGTGGCCACCGACTACATGAAGATCGTCGGCGACCAGATCCGCCCCTTCATCAACGATCGCCGCTTCATCGCACTCGGCACCGATGGCTTCGGCCGCTCCGACACGCGCGAATCGCTGCGCACGTTCTTTGAAGTGGATCGCCACTTCATCGTGCTGGCGGCCCTGAAGTCGCTGGCTGACGAAGGCCGCATCGAACGCTCGCGGATGCAGGACGCGATCGACAAGTACGGCATCGATACGGGCAAGCGCGATCCGGCCGCGGTGTAGGGCTTCTGCATTCACCACGCCCGCAGTGCGGGCGTGGTGAACGCAGCATCGCTACGGCATGCGCTTGAACAGATTGGTCTGCAGGATCGGCGTGCCGTCGTGACCGTAGAACGCCTTGGTCTCGGTCATCGTCGCCTGGTCATCCGCCACGGTGTAGATGCGGGTGGAGGCTGGCGTCCCGTGATCCACCAACTGCATCACCAGCGTATTCGGCGCCGGCAGTTTCAGGTTGGCCTTGTCCGCGCCGTAGGTGCCGGACAAGGCACCCGGCGTGCCGTCGAGGGACAGCGTGCCATCGGACTTCATGGTCTTGCCGTCGTGCAGGACGATGTCCACGTGCGAACTCCAGCGTCCACTCCCGGCATCCTTGAATTCCAGCACCACTTGTTTCGGGCGTTGCGCCTCGGGCAGCGCCGAGGTAGCGGTGTCCAGCGCCCAGCGTCCCAGCAGCGGTGAGGGCGAAGCCTCCACCGCGAACGCCGAAGCAGCCGGCAGCGAAAGCGCAAACAACAACACAGCGGACAGCAGCTTCATACGTTGCTCCGTTCCCGTGAAGAAGATGCTGCGTGAAGCGCTGTGGGGCGCAGCATCCGGATCGTGCACAGCATCGGCGCCCCGCACAAGGCAGGGCGCTGAACGGAGGGCAACGCCGTGCCTTAATAGCCAACCTTCACAGTGAGCATCACGTTTCGCGGCGCGCCGTACCAGCCCTGGTTGTAGAAGCCGATCTGCGAGTAGTAGTGGCGGTCGAACAGGTTGTTGATGTTGACCGCCGCCGACACGTTGGAGCTGAACTGGTAGCGCGCCATCAGGTTCACCAGCGCGTAGCTGGGCTGCTGCACCGGCACCCGCCGGTTACCTGGCGCGGTGGCGGTCTGGTACATGCGGTTCTGCCAGTCCAGGCCACCACCGATGGTCAGCCGGTCCCAGGTACCCGGCAGCCGCCAGGTGGTGAACAGCTTGAACAGGCTGCGCGGCTTGGCGGTGTTGATCGCCCTGCCCTGCGCGTCCTGCGCGATGAAGGTGGTGAAGCTGGTGCCCAGGCTCCACCCCGGCAGCGGCTCACCGGCCAGTTCCAGTTCCAGGCCGTCCACCGTTGCGCCCTTCACCGCGCGATACGCCACCTGTGTGCTGCCCTCGACCAGTCCGCCGGTAGCTTCGGCGAGGTTGTCCTGCTGGGTACGGAACAGCGCGGCTGAAGCATTCAAGCGCTCCTGCAGCCAGCTGCCCTTGACGCCCAGCTCATAGCTGCGGCCACTGACCGGATCGAGGATCTGCCCGGATTCGTTGCGGTTGTTCTGCGGCTTGAAGATACCGGTGTAGCTGGCGTACGCGCTGCTGTAGTCGTTGAAATCCCAGACCACGCCGGCATACGGAACGAACTCATTGCGGTAGCGGTACTTCCGCTGGGCGCCGAAGTAGACCTGGTCGGTCTCCCAGTTGCTCAAGCGGGCACCGACGATCACATGCAGTGGATCAGCCAGCGACAGCCGTGCCACCGCGTGGGCACCGCTCTGCTGGTTGTCCAGATCATCGGCCTGGGTCTTGCTGCTGGCCCACGTCGGTTCCGGCGTGCCCGGCCCGTGCCAGTCCAGATAGCTGGCCAACGGCGGCAACGGGGACAGTGCACGGTACTGCCCCAGTGCGATCTCGTCGCGTGAGCGCGACCAGCCGACGGACGCAGTGTGCTGGCGGCCGAACAGCTGGAAGGGACCGGTCAGGCTCACACTGACTGCCTCGCGCCGCACCGGACCATCGTAGCGGGTGAAACTGTTGCCAGTGGGCATCGCTCCGGTCACCGGATCGGGATAGCCCCCCCGGTAGAGATGCTTCATCTCCATGTCGGTATGCGAGCGGCTGTAGGACACGCGCGCCTGCCAGTCGTTGCCGAAGCGATGATTGAAATCGAAGAAGCCATTGCGGGTATCCGTGCTCATCCGCGCCCATGGCGCCGTGGCCGACACCGAGCGATCAAAGCGGGTACGGGTGCCATCGGCGTTGAACAGCGCGAAGCCACTGCCGAAGCCACGGTTGTCGTTGCCCTGGTAGGAAACCCCGGCGATCAGCCCCGTGTCCTCGCCCAGATCCACGCTGACCACGCCGTAGAGCGTCTTTGCAGTGCTGTCCAGACCCGCCGTGTAGCTGTCACCCTCGGCCTGCGCGGCAACCATGCGACCGCGCACGCGTCCTCCCCGGCTCAACGGACTGGACACATCCACCCAGGCGCGGCGCGCGTCCCAGCTGCCGAGGCTGATGCCGCCACTGGCAGCGAAATCACGCAGCGGACGCTTGCGCACATAGTTCACCGCCGCCGACGGATTGCCGGCACCGGTCATCAGACCGTTGGCGCCGCGTACGATCTCGATGCGGTCGTACACCACCATGTCCAGGTTGTTCTCGCCGAAATTCCAGGGCGACAGCACCGGCATCACCACGCCATCGAACTGGTAGTTGTCGATATCGAAGCCACGTGCGGAGAACGAATAGCGGTTGGCATCACTGCGCGTGACCGAGATGCCCGGGGCGGTGGCCAGCGCATCGGCCGTGCTGAGCAGGCCGCGGTCCTCGATCTGCTGGCGGGTGACGACGCTGACCGACTGTGGCGTCTGCCGCGAGGTCAGCGACAATCCGGTCGCGGTGCCCATCGAATCGGTGGTGTAGGAACGCGACGTTTCGGTACTGCCATCAAGGTCAGCCGTAACCTGCACGGTCGGCAATTGAGAGGTCGTCGCAGCGGGAGTGCGCTCGGCG
Source organism: Stenotrophomonas sp. (assembly GCA_003525885.1). GTDB lineage: Bacteria > Pseudomonadota > Gammaproteobacteria > Xanthomonadales > Xanthomonadaceae > Stenotrophomonas. The sequence goes on along the minus strand of DQIG01000174.1, from coordinate 12,212 downwards.
GCATGGGCGGCGTTGAACAGCGCCAGGGTCGTACCGATGGCGATGGCCAGGGCGCTCGGGCGGAAACAGGCAGGCATGGGAGATCCAGCAAAGGGGAAAGGCTGGATGAGAATTATTGTCATTTGGTCGTGAGCGCACGTATGCGCGGGCGCAACAGGTGTATGCACAATGCCGACGGTCATCCTGGCTCAGCGGAGCCGGCTGGGTACGATGCCGTAGCGCGCGCGGAACGCGGTCGCGAAGTTGGTGGCGTGCCGGTAGCCGACGAAATGAGCGGCCTGCTGCACGCTGCAGCCCTGTCGCAGCTGTTCGCACGCCAGTTGCAGGCGATATTCGCGCAGCCAGCCGAACACCGAGCACTGATACACCTGCTGGAACTTCAGGCGCAGGCTGCTCGGGCTCATGCAGGCCAGGCGCGCCAGATCGTCCAGGCAATGATCGGCTGCCGGCGCCGCCTGCAGGCAATCGATCACTCGCTGCAGCATGCGGCGGTCACGCACGGAGACGCGCAGCTCCGGCGATGCATCCCGTTCCGGCGCACCCAGTGCCATGGCCAGCATTTGCAGGCCAACGCCTTCGCACAGCAACGCGTGCATCGCACCGTGCCAGGTGCCCGACAGCAACTGTTCGGTGGCGTGCGCCAGATGCCCGGGCACCTGCCAGCTGCGCAACTGCGGCTGGCCGGCGCGGCGCACAGTGGACAGCAGCTCGCTGATCATCGGGTCGTCGATCCCGGCGGGTGTATCGAGTGAGACGTTCAGGCTGCGCATCCGTTGGCCGGCGGGATGGATCGCGGTCATCGGCGCGGCCTCGGCCAGCACCATCGCACCGGCACCTGGACGCATGCCGATCAGCGCCTGCCCCGCCAACCGTGCCCCTGCGCGCCCCTCCAGCATCACGATCGCCGAGAAGGCGGGCGGCGACTCCGACGTCGCCTCGAACGGTTGGTGGGCGATCACGTCCGACAGCGCCAGCGTCATCCCCGCACGCAGGCATCGCTGCTCCACCCTGCCCTGCACCACGCACCGCTCGACCGAGCCATCGGCTGACGGCACTGCAGGCAACCGGTAGTGGAAGCCGCTGCTGCGGCCCAGTCGATCGAGGTCGGCAAGGGAGAGGCTGTGCATGGTGCGCCTGCAGAGAATCTGCGGCCATTCTGATATGAGAACCATTCTCATATCCAGCCTACCCACAAGGCCCAATACGCCCTTGCCGCTCCAAATAGTTATATTATAACATTTCACGCAATTTTCACGGAGCGTGTCATGCGTCGCCATCTGCTTGCTGCAGCCATCCTGCTCGCCGTCCACACCGCCCACGCGGCGGACGAGCGCACCCTTCCCACCCTTCAGGTCAAGGCCACCCAGCCCTCGCGCATCGACAGCCGGGTCACCGTCGACAATCCACAGGCCCAGAACCGCACCCTCGGCGGCCTGCTCGAACACGTCTCCGGCGTGCAGAGCAGCGCCTTCGGGCCGAATGCCGGCGCGCCTGTCATCCGCAGCCTCAGTGGCAACCGCGTGCAGATCCTGCAGGACGGCCAATCCATCCTTGGCATGAACGCGATCAGCGGCGACATCAACATTCCGTTCGATCCACTGTTCGTGCGCAGCGTCACCGTCAACAAGTCCTCGGACACCGTGCGCTATGGCGGCAATGCCATCGGCGGCAGCGTGGAGATCGATTCGGGCCTGATCTCGCGCAGCATGGAAGACAAGGACCAGTCGATGGAACTGGTCCTGCGCAAGGGCTTCAATGCCGCCGACGCGCAGGGCTTCCGCATGAATTTCAACAACCAGCGCAACCTCTCGACCAACCTGCAGGTCTCGCGCCAGCGCATCTCGTACTACGACATCCCCGGCAACAGCAAGGCCAGCGTCTGCAACACGCGCCTGTTTCCGCCAACCGGTGGCGTGAACTCGGCACTGGCCGACAGCTGCCAGAAGGAAGCGCGCGTCCAGCAGATCTACAACAAGGCCTCGCAGCCGTACATCGACCAGTTCATGACCGAAAACCCGGACTGGGCCGACGGTGATTTCTCGTTCTACACCAACAACCCGACCTCGATCTGGCAGCGCCGCACCTATATCAACCCGGTCAACCCGGCCTATGTCGCCGGCACGCCGTCATACGTACAGAAGCAGATCAACAATGATGTGACCCCCGACTACCATCACCGGCTGGGCAACAGCTACTCACGTAATTCGCAGGTGGCCGCCGGCTCGACCCTGTTCTTCGACCGCGGTTACGTCGGTGTCAGCATCGATGCCAAGGACAGCGAGTACGGTGTGCCAGGGTTCTCGATGCAGAATCTGTCATTCGGTTCCAACTACGCCGATGGCCTGCCGGTAGGCGTGGTGATCAAGCAGGAGCGCTACGCGCTGGAGGCGCTGCTGCGTGATCCGCTGCCAGGACTCGAGCGCGCCGAACTGCGTGTTTCGAAGCTCGACAACACCTCCGGCGAGCGGTTGGGCGCTTCCAGGGCCAACGACTACGATTTCGAGAGCACACAGGCCGAGCTGTTGCTCAGTCATCAGCGACTCGGGCCGCTCAGCGGCCTGCTCGTTTTCAGCCACCAGTCGCGCGACGTGACCGGCAGTGGCTCGCTGCGCTATCTGCCCGATGTGGACTCCCGCAGCAACGCGGTTTTCCTCAAGGAAACCCTGGATTTCGGCTGGGCCACCTTCGATGCCGGCGTGCGCCATGAGCGTGTCGATCACGAACTGCAGCCCAGTCGTTTCAAGACCGCGCGCAATGCCGCCAACACGAAACTGCAGGATCGCTCCTACCGGCTCAACAGCTACAGCCTGGGTTCGTACGTCGAGCTGGGTCCCTTGTTTGCCGCCAAGGTGCGCTACGCGTCCTCGCAGCGCGCACCGGAGATCAACGAACTGTATGCCAGCAACGCGCACTACTCGGTGATGACCCAGGAAGAAGGCAACCAGAATCTCAAGCCTGAGCACGCGAAGAACCTGGAGCTGACCGGCCTGTTCCACCTCGGCGGTTTCGAACTGTCGGCCACCGCCTACCGGATGAAGTACGAGAACTATCTCTATCTCGGCTACTCCGGCGTGCAGACCGCCAACCGCCTGCCGTTGAAATACTGGAAGCAGACCGACACCACGGTGAAGGGGTTCGAGATCGACGCATCACAGGCACTGGACCTCGGCCGCTATGGAACGTTGAACATCTCCGCCTTCGCCGACCTGGTGAAGAACAAGGCCGATCACCCCGACTCGCTGCGGGCCCACAACGACGGCGAGTACCTGCCGAACATGCCGACCAACCGCTACGGCGCCAACCTGCAGTGGCAGCGCGAGGGCTGGAAGGCACAGCTGTCCAGCACCTACTACGACACGCAGAAGTACCTCGGCCGCAATGTCAGTGAGGAGATCCCGCTGGACGCATTCAACCTGGTCGACCTCCAGGTCAGCCGCGAACTCCCGGTGCGCAACAGCTACATCGCCGGCATGGAAGTGTTCGTCAACGGCAGCAACCTGCTCAACGAGGAAGCGCGTCCGCACAACTCGCCGCTGAAGTACATCGCACCACTGCCGGGGCGGGGCTTCCAGGTGGGCGTGACCGTGAAGCTTTGAGCAAGGTGTACCCGCATCGCCATCCACTGATCGATGATCGGTGGATGGCACGGCCGCAATGAACCTCGTGGAAAAGAAAAACGCCTGCAGATCGAGAATCTGCAGGCGCTTCTTTGTATCTGGCGGAGTGAGAGGGATTCGAACCCTCGATAGAGCTTTTGACCCTATACTCCCTTAGCAGGGGAGCCCCTTCAGCCGCTCGGGCATCACTCCGGGGTTTTTACCGCGTCTGGTGCGTTGCACCTCAGCGGGGCGTGAATCATAACGTTAATCGAGTGCGAAGGTAAAGCGTTATTCGGCAGAATTTTCGCTACCGGTGCCACCGGCTTCATCACCACGCTGGATGCGCTGATAGATCTCTTCGCGATGCACTGCGACGTCCTTCGGCGCGGTGATGCCGATACGCACCTGGTTACCCTTGACGCCAAGCACGGTGACGCTCACCGAGTCTCCGATCATCAGGGTTTCGCCGACGCGGCGAGTCAGGATCAACATTTTTGTAAGTCTCCATGGAACCGTGTGGAAGGGTATCCCCCACCGGCTTGACGCTCCGTCAAGAAGCGCTACCACGACAAAGGGAAAAGATTCGCAATGGTACCGTCAGCCGTCCCGCTCCTACAAGGAGGGGGACGGCCGGGTTCATCACAGGCGGGGGCTGACCCATTCGACGACTGCAGCCAGCGCAGTGGCAAGGGCGGGCCCGTCCTCGCCACCACCCTGGGCGAGGTCCGGGCGTCCGCCGCCCTTGCCCCCGATCTGACCGGCGATATGGGACAACAGTTCCCCGGCCTTGACCTTGCCCATTGCGCTGCCGTTCACACCCGCGACCAGGGCAGCCTTGCCGTCCTGGGCGCCGGCCAGCACGATCACCGCGTCGCCCAGCTGCTGCTTCAGGCGGTCCATGGCGTCACGCAGGGCCTTGGCGTCGAAGCCCTCCAGGCGGGCAGCCAGTACCTTCACGCCGGCAACCTCGACGGCCTGGCCGGACAGGTCGGCCGTGGCACCGGCGGCGACCTTGGCCTTCACGGCGTCCAGCTCGCGCTCCAGCTGCTTCTGGCGCTGGCCGAGGGCACGGATCTTCTCGACCACGTCGGCAGCGCTGCCACCAAGCAGTTCAGCGGCTTCGGCCAGGCGGGCCTCTTCGGCGTCCACGTAGTCCAGGGCGCCCTGGCCGGTAACGGCCTCGATGCGGCGCACGCCGGCGGAGACGCCGCCCTCGGAGGTGATCTTGAACAGGCCGATGTCGCCGGTACGATTGACGTGGGTACCGCCGCACAGCTCGGTGGAGTAGTCACCCATCTTCAGCACGCGCACGTGCTCGCCGTATTTCTCGCCGAACAGGGCCATGGCGCCGAAGTCCAGCGCTTCCTGCATCCCCATGTTGTGCACTTCGGCGGCGTTGTTGGCGCGTACCTGCTGGTTGACCTTGCGCTCGATCACCGCCAGCTCTTCCGCACTGATCGGCTGGAAGTGCGAGAAGTCGAAACGCAGGCGGTCCGGAGCGACCAGCGAGCCCTTCTGCTGCACATGGGTGCCCAGCACTTCGCGCAGGGCTGCGTGCAGCAGGTGAGTGGCCGAGTGGTTGAGGATGGTGGCGCCACGGCGCTCGCCATCGACCTGGCCGGAGAGCACGTCGCCGACCTTCAGGCCGCCTTCGGACAAGGTGCCGACATGGCCATGGAACTGGCCGGCGAACTTCTGGGTGTCTTCCACCACCAGGCGCACGCCGGTGCCGGTCAGCACGCCGGTGTCGCCGACCTGGCCACCGGATTCGGCGTAGAACGGGGTCTGGTTGGTGATCACGATGACCGAATCACCGGCATCGGCCGATTGCACCGGGCGACCGTCCTTGAGCAGCGCCAGCACGCTCAGGCCCTCGGCCTGCAGGCGGTCATAGCCCAGGAACAGGGTCGGGCTGAGCGTTGCCACCAGCTCGGCCGGCAGGGTCACGCCGCCGCCGAACTTGCCGGCTGCACGCGCGGTCTCACGCTGCTGCTCCATCGCGGTGTCGAAGCCGGCAATGTCGACGGTCAGGTCGCGCTCGCGGGCGATGTCCTGGGTCAGGTCGAGCGGGAAGCCATAGGTGTCGTACAGGCGGAATGCGTCGACACCCGGGATCACGCCATTGCTGGCCTTGCCCGCGACGTCCTCGAAGATCTTCATGCCGGCATCGAGGGTCTCGGCGAAACGCTCTTCCTCGGCCTGCAGCGCGCGGGTGACGGTGTCCACCGCCGCCGGCAGTTCCGGGTAGGCCTCGCCCATCTGCTCGACCAGGGTCGGCACCAGTTTGCTGAAGAACGGCTGGCGCACGCCCAGCATCCAGCCGTGGCGCAGGGCGCGGCGGATGATACGGCGCAGCACGTAACCACGGCCTTCGTTGGACGGCAGCACGCCGTCGACGATCAGGAATGAACAGGCACGGATGTGATCGGCGATCACGCGCAGCGACTTGTTCTCCAGGTCGGCGGTGCCGGTCAGCTCGGAGGCCTTGCGGATCAGCGCCTGGAACAGGTCGATCTCGTAGTTGGTGTGCACGTGCTGCAGGATCGCCGCCAGGCGCTCCAGGCCCATGCCGGTATCCACGCACGGTGCCGGCAGCGGCACCAGGGTGCCGTCGGGCTGGCGGTCGAACTGCATGAACACCAGGTTCCAGATTTCGATGAAGCGGTCGCCGTCTTCATCCGGCGAGCCCGGGGGGCCACCGGCGATGTGGTCGCCGTGGTCGTAGAAGATCTCGGTGCAGGGGCCACAGGGGCCGGTGTCGGCCATCTGCCAGAAGTTGTCCGAGGCGAACGGTGCGCCCTTGTTGTCACCGATGCGCACGATGCGCTCTTCCGGCACGCCGACCATGTCGCGCCACAGCGCGTAGGCTTCGTCGTCGGTCTGGTAGACGGTGACCAGCAGGCGCTCGGCCGGCAGCTTCCAGACCTGGGTCAGCAGCTCCCAGGCCCAGGCGATCGCGTCCTTCTTGAAGTAGTCGCCGAACGACCAGTTGCCCAGCATTTCAAAGAAGGTGTGGTGGCGTGCGGTGTAGCCGACCTGGTCGAGGTCGTTGTGCTTGCCGCCGGCGCGCAGGCAACGCTGCACGTCGGCCGCGCGCACGTAGCTGCGCTTCTCCGCGCCAAGGAACACGTCCTTGAACTGCACCATGCCGGAGTTGGTGAACAGCAGGGTCGGATCATTGCCCGGCACCAGCGGCGCCGACGGCACGATGGTGTGGCCTTTGCCCTTGAAGAATTCAAGGAAGTCGCTGCGGATCTGGGAAGTCGTGAATTTGGCGGATGCGTTCATTGGGGGCTGGCAGTCTGCGGGCCGGCGGACCCGGACCACCGGCCACGTTGGCCAGGGTCGCGAGGGACCGCCGAAAACCTAAAGGGTATCAGGCCCGGCGCCGCCAGTCTCAGTCATCCGGGTCGTAGCGGGTTGCACGGCGGATGCTGTCGCCGTCGAAGCCCCGTCGGGCCAGCAGATCGGCAGCCTTGCGCCGCTGTGCCAGGTCCTGCGGGCCAGCCTCGCCAAAGCGTCGGCGGACCAGATCGCGGGCATTTTCCTGCCAGTCGCCTTCGTAACTGTCCATCGCTGCCGCAATCGCGGCACTGTCCAGGCCATGGGTCCCCAGCTCGGCACGGACATGGATCGGGCCATAGCCCGTATTTGCGCGCATCCGTACGAGGTTCTCGGCAAAACGGGTGTCGTCCTGCCAGCCGGCCTCGGTCAGCTTGGCGACGGCAGCCTGCGCGGCTTCGTCTTCGATGCCACGGGCCGTCAGCTTGCGGGTGAGTTCCTTGCGTGAGTGTTCGCGGCGGACCAGCAGGCCCAGCGCACGTTGCACGGGCGTCTGCTCGCGCGGCCGGCGCTTGCGGCCGGTGGGAATGTCATCGGCGTCGGACATCGGTACTCCAAGGGTGGCGCCGTCCTTGGCACCCAGCCCATCCCTGGGCGATTCGAACCTGCGGGACAGGGCGACGTCACTGACGGCGCCGCCCTGCCCCACAGCAAGCCTTATTCGTCGTCGCCTTCGTCGTCGCCTTCCTCTCGGGTGGCTTCGGTCGGCTGGAACTTCTCGCGCAGTTCGGCTTCGAGCTTGGCAGCGACCGTCGGGTTGTCGCGCAGGTAGCCGCGGGCGTTGTCCTTGCCCTGGCCGATGCGTTCTTCGCCGTAGCTGTACCAAGCGCCGGCCTTTTCGACCAGCTTGGCGTCCACGCCCATGTCGATCAGCTCGCCTTCGCGGCTGATGCCTTCTCCGTACAGGATCTCAGTGATGACCTGCTTGAACGGAGGCGCCAGCTTGTTCTTGACGACCTTGATCTTGGTCTGGTTGCCGATGATCTCGTCGCCCTTCTTGATCGCGCCGATGCGACGGATGTCCAGGCGGACCGAAGCGTAGAACTTCAGCGCATTGCCACCGGTGGTGGTTTCCGGGCTCTGACCCGGCATCATCACGCCGATCTTCATGCGCAACTGGTTGATGAAGACCACCAGGGTGTTGGAACGCTTGATGTTGCCGGTCAGCTTGCGCAGCGCCTGACTCATCAGGCGGGCCTGCAGGCCCGGCAGCTGGTCGCCCATTTCGCCTTCGATTTCGGCCTTCGGGGTCAGCGCGGCGACCGAGTCGATCACCAGGATGTCCACCGAACCCGAACGGACCAGCATGTCGGCGATTTCCAGCGCCTGCTCACCGGTGTCCGGCTGCGACAGCAGCAGGTCATCCACGTTCACGCCCAGCTTGGCAGCGTAGATCGGGTCCAGCGCGTGCTCGGCGTCGATGAAGGCTGCGGTGCCGCCCATCTTCTGGCATTCGGCGATGGCCTGCAGGGTCAGCGTGGTCTTGCCCGAGGATTCCGGCCCGTAGATCTCCACGACACGGCCCTTCGGCAGACCGCCAATGCCCAGTGCGATGTCGAGCATCAGCGAACCGGTCGGGATGGCTTCGACGGGCTCGACCACGCGGTCGCCCATGCGCATCACCGAGCCCTTGCCGAACTGCTTCTCGATCTGGATCTCGATCGGCATGCCGTGGCAGTCCCAGCCCGGCACGTAGTGCGCGTCGTAGCCGGCCATGTTGCGGCTTTTGACGATGATGTCCTTCAGGATCTTGTTGACCGCGTGACCAATATGGATGTCACCGTTCGCATAGGGCGGGCCGTCGTGCAGGATGAAGCGGGTGCGGCCGGCACGCTGCGTGCGCAGCTTGTCGTACAGCCCGATCTTCGCCCAACGCGCGAGGATGGCCGGCTCCTTCTGGGCCAGGCCGGCCTTCATGGGGAACTCGGTCTTCGGCAGGAAGACGGTGNNGCCGAACTGCTTCTCGATCTGGCCCAGAGCTGCAGCGAGGGCGCGCTTCTTGTTCTCGTCCATCGGATTGGTCCTTGCAGAGGTCATGTCGTTGGGGGTGCTGTCTTTGGGGGTCTTCTTTGCCATGGGTTCACTTTAAGTCGGACGTATCGCACAGGCTGAGATTCTGCCCGGCGCTCTGAAAAGAATTATCGGACATCCGTACCAACCTCAGTGGAACCAGAGAATCGCCACAAAAGACCGCGGGATAGTGCGCTATGGAACCGGTCAACGGTTGGGCCGGAGCAGGCCGCAATAGAGGCCTTCGATCGCGAAGTCCTGATCCGGCAGCACCTCGATCGGTTTGTAATCGGGGTTGCGCGGCAGCAGGCGGATGCGGTCCTTGGCGATCTTCAGCAGCTTGACCGTGATCTCGTCATCGATGCGGGCCACCACGATCTG
>DQIG01000174.1:2529-2731 GCA_003525885.1 Stenotrophomonas sp. | reverse complement strand
CGATGCGGGCCACCACGATCTGCCCGGAATGGGCGTCGCGGGTGCGGTGCACGCCGATCAGGTCACCGTCGAAGATGCCCTCGTCGATCATCGAATCGCCCTGCACCTTCAGCAGGTAGTCCGGCGCGGGCGAGAAGAACACCCGGTCCAGCACCACGAAATCGTCCGAGCCGATGTCTGCACCGATCGGCAGGCCCGCCGC
>DQIG01000174.1:0-2358 GCA_003525885.1 Stenotrophomonas sp. | reverse complement strand
CGCCGCAACCCGGCCGAGCACCGGCAGGCGCAGCACGCTGTCGGGCAGGCCCGGCTCGGCCAGCTTCTCGACCGCCGGTGCCTGCACCAGACGGATGCCGCGGGCCTGGCCCGGGATGCGACGGATCGCACCGGCCTGCTCCAGGGCTTCCAGGTGGTACTGGGCTGCACGCACACCCTTGAAGCCGAACGCACGTGCGATTTCAGTCTGCGACGGCGGTGCGCCTTCGCTCTCGATACGCTCGGCGATCAACTGCAGGATCGCCTGCTGGGTGTCGGTCAGGTCCATGGTTAGTAGTATTACTACTAATACCCAGGACTGCAAGTGCCGGGGGCGACAGACAGACGATGAGGTGATCTGTAGTGCCGAGCCATGCTCGGCAAACGCGCGGATGCACGACTGGCGAAGGCAGAAGCAAGGGCAGCCCACCAGCGGTCGGCTCTACAGGAATCGCGCGGCGATTCCGCGGTTCCCTTTGGGAACCGCTGCGGTAAACACACTCACGTGTGTTTACCGCTTCTCCATATCGAGAACAGGATCCACACGCCACAGAAGCCGGCGCCGATGAAGCCGCACACGCCCAGCGCCAGCAGCCAGCGGCTGGAAACCCCGCCGACGCTGTGCATCACGATCGACGAGCCGATGATCAGGGCCGCGGTGACGATGCCCATCACCAGCCGGTTCGCCGCGCGATTGACCTGCTCGCCGAAGCCCTGCAGCGCGCTGGTCTCCACCTTCAGCTGCAGGCGCCCACGGCGCGCCGCCTGGACCAGCTTGCGCAGGTCGCGCGGTAGCTCGCCGGCAAAGTCGACCAGGCCCAACAGGCTGCGCCGGCCACGCTTGAGCAGTGCCCTGGGCGCATAACGCTGCAGCACCACCCGCTCCAGGAACGGGCGGGCGGCGCTGGCCATGTCGAAATCGGGGTCCAGCTGGCGACCCATGCCCTCCAGGGTAAGGAAGGCCTTGATCATCAGCGCCAGATCGGCCGGCAGGGTCAAGCTGTAGCTGCGAAGCAGCTGGGTGATGTCGCCCAGCATCAGGCCGATGCGCAGGTCCTTCAGCGGCACGCCACGGTACTGGTCGACGAACTGGCTGATGTCGTGCTGCAGCCGGTTCTCGTCCACTTCCACGCCGCCGGCCCAGTCCAGCAGCACGTCGGCCACGCCCTGCGGGTCCTGCTCGACCAGCCCGTGCAGCAGCTGCGCTACCTGGAAGCGGCGCACTTCGGACAGCGCGCCGACCATGCCGAAGTCAATCACGCCGATGCGGCCGTCACGCAGATAGATGATGTTGCCGGGGTGCGGGTCGGCGTGGAAGCTGCCGTCCTCCAGAACCATCTTCAGCACGATGTCGGCGCCACGCCGTGCCAGCTCGCGCCGGTCCAGACCAGCCGCATCGACGCCGGCCAGATCGCGACCAGGAATGCCGTCGACGAAGTCCTGCACGTTCAGGCTTTCGCAGGTCCACTGCCAATGCACCTCCGGAATCAGGATGTCGTCGCGGCCCTTGAAGTTGCGCGCGATGCGCTCGGCATTGCGGCATTCGGCGGCAAAATCCAGCTCGCGGCGCAGCGATACAGTGAACTGCTGCACGACCTCGGCGGGGCGATAGCGGCGCAGGTCCGGCAGCCTTGCCTCGACGATTTCGGCCAGGCGGGCCAGCAGCCGCAGGTCGGCCTCGACCACATCGCGGATACCGGGACGCCGCACCTTCAGCACCACCTCGCGACCATCATGCAGCCGCGCGCGGTGGGCCTGCGCCAGCGAGGCGGCGGCCATCGGGGTTTCATCGAGGAAGGCGAACACCTGCGCCGGCGATGCGCCAAGGTCCGCTTCGAGCTGCTCTCGGATATCCGCGTACGGCAGCGCCGGTACTGCGTTCTGCAGTTCGGAGAGCTCGGCGATCCACTCCGGCGGCAGCAGGTCGACGCGCGTCGCCAGCACCTGGCCGAGCTTGACGAAGGTCGGGCCAAGATCCTGCATTGCGCTGCGCACACGCACAGGCGCGGTCATCCGCAGCAGTTCCTGCCGCTCCTCGTTCCAGTGCAGCAGGCGCCCTGCCCGCTCCAGCGTACTGGCCAGGCCGATGCGCCGCACCACGTCGCCGAAGCCATAGCGGATCAGGACGACGGCGATTTCCTGCAGTCGGCCCAGGTCACGGACCGTGCCCAGCGTTTCCCACATCATGTGTGCTCCGGACGATTACCGGAGCAGCATGTCACAGCTGGGCGTCGATACCGCGCAATGCCGCTGCCACGGTTTGCCGGCGGATGGCTTCGCGGTCGCCATCGAACTGGAACAGCTCGGCCCGGGCGTAGCCCCCCCGGCGCTTCCAGCCGATCCAGACGCTGCCGACCGG
>DQIG01000355.1:14223-14930 GCA_003525885.1 Stenotrophomonas sp. | reverse complement strand
CGAGCTTACATGGACGTACTTGCAGCGGCCCCCAGCCAACCCACCTTCTCGGCCGCCCCCGAGATCCTGCCCTGAACCACCACGGAGGGGCTCCGCCGTTGGCCGGCCCGGCCGAAGGCCCGCCCCGCCCGCGATACAATGACCCCCATGAACACCCCACAGGATTCCAGCCTCGGTCGCGAGGTCAGTTACCCGTCGCAGTACGATCCCGGCCTGCTGTTTCCCATCCCCCGCAGCGGCGCCCGCGCCGAGATCGGCCTCGATGACGCCGCGCTGCCATTCGTCGGCCATGACCGCTGGCACGCCTTCGAGCTGAGCTGGCTCGACCCGCGCGGCAAGCCGCAGGTCGCCGTCGCCACCGTGCAGGTGCCGTGCACCTCGCCGCGGCTGATCGAATCGAAGTCGTTCAAGCTGTACCTCAACTCCCTCAACAGCACCCGTATCGACAGCGCCGAGGCACTGCGCGATCGCCTGGTGGCTGACCTGTCGGCCTGCGCCGGTGCATCGGTGCAGGTGCAGTTCGGTCTGCCGCAGCTTCTCGGGACGCCGCTCGGTGAATCCATCGACGGGCTGGACGTGGAGATCGACTGCTACGGCCCGCCGCAGGCGGACTTCCTCGCCGCCGATGCGGGCGAGGTGGTGGAGGAGACCCTGGTCTCGGCGCTGCTGAAGTCCAACTGCCCGGTCACCGGCCAGCCGGACTGGGC
>DQIG01000355.1:13783-14076 GCA_003525885.1 Stenotrophomonas sp. | reverse complement strand
TCACCGGCCAGCCGGACTGGGCGACGGTCAGCCTGCGCTACCGCGGGCCGAAGATCGACCGCGCCGGTCTGCTGCGCTACCTGGTCAGCTACCGCGAGCACGCCGAGTTCCACGAACAGTGCGTTGAGCGGATCTTCAGCGAGGTGTCTGCGCGCTGCCAGCCGCAGTGGCTGGAAGTGGAGGCCCGCTACACCCGTCGTGGTGGCCTGGACATCAACCCGTGGCGTGCCAGCCCCGGCATCGCTGCCCCGGCCGCGACCTACCGCGAGCTGCGCCAGTAACCGCCACAGGCG
>DQIG01000355.1:0-13607 GCA_003525885.1 Stenotrophomonas sp. | reverse complement strand
GTAGCGCCGGGCCACGCCCGGCGAGCGCAGCGGCCACCTTCCGCCCCGATTGTTCAGCCGTCCCGGGGGGCGGCTTCACATCTGCACCATCCCCATTTAACAACCTCCATGGCACCGTGCGAATCACGTAGTCATGCAGACGGGAGTTGTGGATGAGTACCGAGAAGAAAGCCGATTTCTCCGGCGTCAGTGGCAGTGTCGACAGTACCGCCGAGCAGGTGCCGAAGGCGGACTTCTCCGGCGTCAGCGCTTCGGTGGACAGCACCGCAGACGTTGTCAGCGGCGGCACCTATACCGTGCAGAAGGGTGACTCGCTGTCGAAGATCGCCAAGCAGCATCTGGGCGACGCCAATGCCTGGAAGAAGATCTTTGAAGCCAACCGCGATGTGCTTGACGACCCGGACAAGATCTTCCCGGGCCAGACCCTGAAACTGCCGCCGAAGTAAGCCGGCCATCGAACGCCGTCCGACAATCCCTGGGAGGAACCCCGAATGATCAAGACCACCCCGCTCCAGACCGCCCTGATCGCCGCCCTGCTGGGCAGCGTTGCCTTGGTCGGTTGCAAGAAGAAGGAAGAGTCGACCGACAGCAACGCCGCACCGGCAGCCACGGCCCCGGCCGAGCCAGCGGCACCGGCCCCGATGACCGGCGCACCGCCGCCGATGGCCGAAGCTGCTGCGGTCAGCGTGTCCGCTGTTACCGTGGGCAAGACCGCCGCCGCCGACAAGTCGGTTGCACCGGCGGCACTGTTTGCACCGAAGGATGACGTCATCGTCTCGGTGAAGACCGACGGCGCCGCCAACAACGTCAACGTCGGTGCCAAGCTGACGTTCCAGGACGGCCAGGTGGCCGGCGAACAGAACGCGACCCTGAACACCAGCGGCGCGGAAACCACCAACGTCACATTCAAGAATGCAAAGGGCTGGCCGGCCGGCAAGTACCGCGCCGAGGTCATGGTCGATGGCAAGGCGGCCGGAACGCCGCAGGAGTTCGAGGTCAAGTAAGTCCTGCCGACTCTCTCCCGGCAGGGCTCACGATGGACGCAGCCGCGAGGCTGCGTCCTTTTTTATCTGGCGCCGGTTGGCCCATCCACGCATGGCGTGGATCTACTGGCAACCGTGCGTGGATGGATCACAGCGTTGCCGGCACGCAGTACCGCCGCGTATGGCATGGCTTTGCCCCGCGCGGCTGAAAACGCGACAATGCAGGGGCTTCCCCGCCGCGCGCCCACCCTGACGGCGACGGGGGAAAGCGTGGGGCCCGGCCCCGCGCGCGACACGGTTGCACGTGGCCCGGCGCTGGCGCCGGCCTTCCCCTGAGCACTGCTACAGAGTCCAAGTCCCCCATGTCCAAGATCCTCTACACGCTGACCGACGAAGCCCCGTTCCTGGCCACCCAGTCACTGCTGCCGATCGTTGCTGCCTACACCGCCACTGCCGGCATCGTGGTGGAAACCCGTGACATCTCGCTGTCCGGCCGCATCCTGTCGCTGTTCCCGGAACTGCTCAGCGACGCGCAGAAGGTCAGCGACGACCTGGCCGAGCTGGGCCAGCTGGCGACCACCCCGGACGCCAACATCATCAAGCTGCCGAACATCTCCGCCTCGGTGCCGCAGCTGAAGGCAGCCATCAAGGAACTGCAGGACCAGGGCTATCCGCTGCCGGATTACCCGGAAACCCCGGCCGACGACCAGCAGCGCGACTACAAGGCGCGCTACGACAAGGTCAAGGGCAGCGCGGTGAACCCGGTACTGCGCGAAGGTAATTCGGACCGCCGCGCGCCGCTGTCGGTGAAGAACTACGCGCGCAAGCACCCGCATCGCATGGGCGCCTGGGTGGCCGATTCGAAGTCGCACGTCGCGCACATGGCCGCCGGTGACTTCTACGGCAGCGAGAAGTCGGCCACCCTGGCCAACGCCGGTGCGCTGAAGATCACCTTCCACGGCAACGACGGCAGCACCGTCGTGCTGAAGGAAAAGACCGCAGTGAAGGCCGGCGAGATCGTCGATGCTGCCGTCATGAGCCGCAAGGCGCTGGCCGCCTTCATTGGCGAGCAGATCGCCGATGCCAAGGCCCAGGGCGTGTTGTTCTCGCTGCACCTGAAGGCGACCATGATGAAGGTCTCCGACCCGATCATGTTCGGCGTGGCGGTCAACGAGTTCTACAAGGACGTGCTGGCCAAGCACGCTGATGTGCTCAAGCAGGCCGGTTTCGATGCCAACAACGGCATCGGTGACCTGGCTGCGCGCCTGCCGTCGCTGCCGGAAGCCACCCGCGCTGCCATCGAAGCCGACCTGGCGGCCGAGTACGCGCAGCGCCCGGGCGTGGCCATGGTCAACTCGGACAAGGGCATCACCAACCTGCATGTGCCGAGCGACGTGATCGTCGACGCTTCGATGCCGGCGATGATCCGCGACTCCGGCAAGATGTGGAACGCCGAAGGCAAGCTGCAGGACACCAAGGCCGTCATTCCGGACCGCTGCTACGCCGGCGTGTACCAGGCTGTCATCGACGACTGCAAGGCGCACGGCGCCTTCAACCCGGCCACCATGGGTTCGGTGCCGAACGTAGGCCTGATGGCACAGAAGGCCGAAGAGTACGGCTCGCACGACAAGACCTTCCAGATCGCCGCCGATGGCGTGGTCAAGGTCACCGACGATGCCGGCACGGTGGTGTTCGAACACGCCGTGGAAGCCGGTGACATCTGGCGCATGTGCCAGACCAAGGACGCGCCGATCCAGGACTGGGTCAAGCTGGCCGTCGAGCGCGCCCGCCTGAGCAGCACCCCGGCCGTGTTCTGGCTGGACGCCGCCCGCGCCCACGATGCGCAGATCATCGCCAAGGTCGAGCAGTACCTGAAGAACCACGACACCGCCGGCCTGGACATCCGCATCCTGCCGCCGGTGGAAGCCACCGCGTTCTCGCTGGACCGCATCCGCAAGGGCGAGGACACGATCTCGGTGACCGGCAACGTGCTGCGCGACTACCTGACCGACCTGTTCCCGATCATGGAGCTGGGCACCAGCGCCAAGATGCTGTCGATCGTGCCGCTGATGGCCGGTGGTGGCCTGTTCGAGACCGGTGCCGGCGGTTCGGCCCCGAAGCACGTGCAGCAGTTCGTTGAAGAGGACTACCTGCGTTGGGATTCGCTGGGTGAGTTCCTGGCCCTGGCCGCGTCGCTGGAACACCTGGGCAACCGCTACGACAACGCCGCTGCCCGCGTGCTGGCCAAGGCGCTGGACGAGGCCAACGGCCAGTTCCTGGACAACGACAAGTCGCCGTCGCGCAAGCTGGGTGGCATCGACAACCGTGGCAGTCACTTCTACATCGCGTTGTATTGGGCGCAGGCCCTGGCCGCGCAGGACGAGGACGCCGCACTGAAGGCGTGCTTCGCCCCGCTGGCCAAGGCGCTGACCGACAGCGAGCAGAAGATCGTCGAAGAGCTGATCGCAGTGCAGGGCAAGGCCGTGGACATCGGCGGTTACTACCGCCCGGACGTGGCCAAGGCCAGCAAGGCGATGCGCCCGAGCGCGACCTTCAACGCCGCGCTGGAGCAGCTGCGCGGCTGATCCACTGCCGTTCGGCCGTGACACCGGAACCCGCGCTTCGGCGCGGGTTTCTTTTTTGGCTCTGGGGTCAGATCCCTTTTGCCATGCAAAAGGGATCTGACCCCAGGCGATGAAACCGTGACATCCGTCGGCTGTCGGAATGCCGTCAAAGGGGCATGAAACTTGCCCGCGATGGCCGTCGCAGAACCGATAGGAGGCGGTCTGCAGCCGCCCTCAATCTGAGCAGTTGATCACGACGGCCCTCGTCGGCAATGCCCTAGCCTTGGCGACGCGAGACCACCGGGGAGGTGGTCGCTCGGGGATCACGGATGGCACGCGTGCTGGTAGTGGGAACCGACATCCAGGGTGAGCAGGCCCTGCTGCAACGGCTGCGCCTGGCGTCGGCACTGCCGGACGGCCAGATTCGCCGCAGCCAGGATCTGGACGATTGCGACCTGCTGGTCATCCGCGATACCCCGGCACTGCGCAACGCGGCCCAGCGCATGCGCCAGCAGCGACCGCGATTGCAGTGCTGGATCGAGGACATCGGCGGCCAGCTGCGTGACGGTGACGGGCACCAGGATGTGCTCGACGATGGTGCCATCGGCCGCGCGCTGCGCCGCATGCAGTTGGCACCGGAGGCCCTGCCCATGCACGCACCCGCACCGATCCGACTGGCTGATGGCGCGCATGCCATCACCCGCTTGCTGCGCGAGCGGCTGCCCTTGAGGCAAGGGCAGGCACTGCTCAGCGACGCCCACGAGCCTCTGCTGCTGATGGATCTGGAGCACGACCAGGCTGTGCTGTTGCGGGAGCCTGCGAGCGCGCTGGTGGAGCGCCTGGCCGATGCCTTCGAACGCCTGCAACTGGATGCGCTGACACCTGCGCGCCTGCAGGTGCTGGCCGGTGAACGGCCACGCCAGCCGCTGCGGCCGCTGCTATGGCAATGGGCGCAACGCAGTCGCCACTGGCAGGCACTGGACGAACGCCTGCGCGGCGCCTCGGTGAAGCTGCTGCGCTGGCCGGATTTCCGCGTACTAGGTCACGACCACGATGGCTTCCGCCTGTGCTCGCTGCTGCTCAAGCGCGCGTGCACGGTTGAAGAATGCGCGATGCTGCTCGAACTGCCGGCTGCGGCCGTTCGCGATTTCATCCATGCTGCGTACCTGTGTGGTTACGCGCAGCTGCAGGCTGCTCCCGCGGCGCCGATGATGGCGACAGGTGGCACCCGCACCGACAACGGATTGCTTGCCCGCCTGTGGCGGCACCTGCGCGGGAGCGAGCGCAATGCGTGAGCACAAGGTGGTCGTGCTGGGCGGCATGGGCAGCGGCAAGTCGACGCTGGTGCGCAGCATCGCGGCCGGTGCGGTGGTCGACACCGATGTGGCCAACAGTGATCGCCTCGGTGCCGACAAGGCTTCCACCACGGTCGCGCTGGACTATGCAGACATTGACCTGCCCAACGGCGAACGCCTGCGTCTCTATGGAACGCCCGGCCAGCAGCGCTTCGATTTCCTGTGGCCGATCCTGCTGCAGGGCGCGCGTGGCGCGGTGCTGCTGCTGGACGCTCGTCGCTCCGGCGTGGCCAGCGAGCTGCAGGACTACCTGCAGGTGCTGCAGCCGTTCGCATCCTCCCTGGCACTGGTCGTGGCGGTCACCCACCTGGACCTGGCACCACAGGCCGCGCTGGATGACTGGGCCGCCCATGCCTGCCTCGATGAGCAACCGCTGCCGTTGCTGGCCGTGGATGCCCGTGACCGCGAACAGGGACTGCTGCTGATGGATGTACTGATGAGCGAAATGGAAGCGCACGCACTGGTGGCTGCACATGGCTGACGGGCAGATGGGGGTACTGCCCGATGCCGGCCAGCGGGAGCGCCTGCAGCCCCTGCTGCAGGACCTGCAGCAGCGGGTCGAAGGCGTGCGCACGGTGGTGCTCGCCAGCGTCGATGGCTTTGCCCTGGTCAGCGCCGGTGCCGAAGGGCGCGGCGAACGGCTGGCGGCGATGACCAGCGCGATGCTGGCGCTGGCCGCGGCGGTCGGGCGCGAACTGCTGCTTGGGGATCTGCAGACGCTGATGCTGGAAGCGGCGGGCGGCAAGGTGCTGATGCTGGCGATCCAGGCCGACGGGCGCGCACCACTCCTGCTGATGGCGGCCTGCGACCAGCGCAGCGTGATCGGCCAGGTGCTGTGGCAGAGCAGGGAATGTGGCCAGGCGATCCTGGCCGAACTCGGCGGATCGTGAGCCCGGCCGCAGGGGAACGAGGGGCTCGAACCAACATCGACAAGGGGTGCGACGTGGCTGGATTGAATGAATCGTTGAACGCACTGATGGGCATCGACGGCGCGCAGGCAGTGGCGCTGGTCGACTATGAAAGCGGCATGCTGCTGGGCGAAGCCGGTGCGGGCATGGACATGGAAGTGGCCGCCGCCGGCAACACCGAAGTGATCCGCGCCAAGATGAAGACCGCCGCGTCGTTGAACCTCAACGACAGCATCGAGGACATCCTGATCTCACTGGGCAAGGCGTACCACA
Source organism: Stenotrophomonas sp. (assembly GCA_003525885.1). Classification (GTDB taxonomy): domain Bacteria; phylum Pseudomonadota; class Gammaproteobacteria; order Xanthomonadales; family Xanthomonadaceae; genus Stenotrophomonas. Next base: position 7,524 of record DQIG01000355.1, on the reverse strand, counting down.
TCATGCGCCCGGTGGCGAAGAAGAAGGGCCTGTTCTTCTACATCGTGCTGGACCGTACCAAGTCCAACCTGGCCTTGGCCCGGCGCAAGGTGCAGGACGTGGAGGCCGAACTGGCGATCTGAGCCGGCCGCTGGCCGGCATCGGCATCAATCCATCGACGGTCCAGGTGCTGCCGGCCAGCGGCCGGCACTACCTTCGCGCTCGACGGCATCGCACACGCCAGCGTATGGTGGAGCCGGTCTTCCCGGGTGAGCCCTGCATGTCCGAGCCTGACATCGTTGCCGAGCTGGCGTCGCGCATCGCCGGCGTCATCCACGCTGGCTTCGAGCAGTACCATGCCCGCTTTGCGGCGATCACTGCCCGTGCGCGGCAGCGTTTCGAGCAGCGCGACTGGGCGGCTGCGCGCCAGGATGCCGTCGAGCGCATTGCGTTGTACGACCTGTGCATTGCCGAACAGATGGATGCGCTGCGCCGCCTTGCCGGCGAAGCGATCGGGGAGCGTGCGCTGTGGTTGCAGGTGCACGCACGCTACAGCGCGTTGCTGCGGGGGCTGATCGACGCGGAACTGTACAAAACCTTCTACAACACGCTGTCGCGGCGCCTGTTTTCCACCCATGGCGTGGACCCGGCGCTGGAGTTCATTGCTTTTGACGTCGAGCCGTCCGATGCGATCACCCATCCGGTCGCACGGCATACCTACGCGGTTTCGCCGACACGGCCGGTGGAGGCCCTGCAGCGCGTGTTGGCCGATTACCGCTTCGACACTCCGTATGCGCACCAACTGCGCTGCGCGGCGGCCATCGCCGTGCGCCTGCAGGACGATCTGGCCCACTGGGGCGATACGCCGGTGCGCAGCATCGAGCTGCTCGACACCGTGTTCTATCGCGAGCGCCGCGCCTATCTGGTCGGACGCGTGTTCGGCGAGCATCGCTTCTCACCGTGCGTGATCGCGCTGGTCAACGATGGCCAGGGCCTGCGTGCCGATGCGGTACTGACCCGTCGCCGCGACGTCGCCCACCTGTTCGGTGTATCGCGCAGTTACTTCCAGGCTGACCTCGCCACGGTCGGCGATGCGGTGGTGTTCCTGCGCAGCCTGCTGCCGGGCAAGCCCATCGATGAGATCTACACCGTGCTGGGCCGCGCCAAGCAGGGCAAGACCGAGCGCTACCGCACCTTCTTCCGCCACTTCAATGAACATCCGCAGGAGCGGCTGGTGCCCGCCGAAGGCACGCCGGGCATGGTCATGGCGGTGTTCACCCTGCCCAGCTATCCGCTGGTGTTCAAGCTGATCCGCGACCGCTTCGCGTGGCCCAAGGCGATGTCGCGGCAGCAGGTGGAGGAGAAGTACGCGCTGGTGTTCAATCTCGACCGCGTCGGCCGCCTGCTCGATGCACAGCCGTATCGCCACCTGCGTTTCCCGCGCGACCGCTTCGCACCGGCGTTGCTTGAAGAGCTGCTGCAGCAATGCGCGCAGAGCGTGCGCGTCGATGGCGACCAGGTGGAAGTCGCACTGTGCTACGTGCAGCGTCGCTTCCGTCCATTGAACCTTTACCTGCGCGAGCAGGGCGGCGAGGCGGTGCGCGCGGCGGTACTCGACTACGCGCAGGCGATCACCGACATGGCGCGCAACAACATCTTTCCCGGCGACATGCTGCCGAAGAATTTCGGCGTATCACGGCATGGCCGGGCCGTGTTCTACGACTATGACGAGCTGTGCCTGGTCAGCGACTGCGTGTTCCGCGCCTGGCCGCAACCGCGTACGCCGGAGGAAGCCATGGCCGACGAGCCCTGGTTCCATGTCGGTCCACGCGACGTGTTTCCCGAGCGCTTCGGCCCGTTCATGGGCCTGCCTGCGGGAGAGCTGGCTGCGGTGCGCGAGCACTACCGGCACCTGTTCGATCCGGCGTGGTGGCAGGGCCTGCAGGCGCGCTTCGCAGAAGGTGAGTATCCGGATACGCCGCCCTACGCGGCGGCTCATCGACTGGCCTGAACGGATTGGCGTGAATCGCCTGTCGCTCTGGCCAGGGCTGGGGTACGCTCGGCGCTCACTTCATCACCACGGATCCGGCAATGATGCGCTCCCCCCTGTTCCTCGCCCTGGCTCTGGCGTTCACCGCCGGCGCCCCCCTGCTGCCGGCCGATGCCGTCGCCCAGAACGCGCGCGCCGTGCGCGCCACGGCCGAGATGAGCATGGCACTGTCAGGCAGTATCGACGTTGCGGCCGACGGTTCGGTCAGCAAGCTGGTCCTGGACCAGCAGGCGATGCTCGCACCGGGCATCGCGTCGTTCGTGGAGGGCACCATCCGTGGCTGGCAGTTCGAGCCGACCCTGCGCGATGGCAAGCCGATGGCTGTCCACGCGCCACTGCGGGTGCGCCTGCGTGGCAAGGAGCAGGACGACGGCAGCTACCAGATCAGCATGACCAGTGTCGACTTCAGTGAATATGATCCGAAGGCCACCGATTCGGTGACCCAGAAGCGCATGCCGCCACCGCGCTACCCCGAGGAAGCCTTCCGCAATGGCGGGCAGGGTGACGTGCTGCTGCTGGTCAAGGTGGCCCGCGACGGTACCGTGGCCGATGTCATTGCCGAACAGGTGAACATGACCGTGGTCGCGCCGGAACGGACCATGGCCAGGATGCGCGACATCCTCGCCAAGGCCAGCATCAGCGGGGCCCGGAAATGGACCTTCGTCCCGCCGACCACCGGTGAGGACAGCACGCTGGATTCCTGGACGGTGCGCGTGCCGGTCACCTTCGCCCTGAACAACAGCGACAACGGCCAGCCGGAACGCTATGGCCGCTGGCGTGCCTTCATCCCCGGTCCGCGCCAGGCCGCACCGTGGCGCAAGCCGGATGCCGTCGAACAGGCGGGTAGTGATCTGCTGCCCGCCGGCGGCGTGTACATGGTTGATGGCACCCAGCGCGGCCTGCGCCTGCTGACGCCGCTGGCCCAGCGCTGAGCCCAGCGGGGTGAAGCGGTCGGCCAGGCCGGCCGCTTCTCAGTCCGCGTACGGGTAGACCACCACCCGGTTGCGGCCCTGTTCCTTGGCCATGTACAGGGCCTTGTCGGCCAGCCGCAGCGCCTGCTCGGCATCGACATGGAAGCTGGGGAAGTGGGCCACGCCCAGCGACACGGTGATGGTGCCGACCGGTTCAAACGGATGATCGGCGATGTGCTGGCGCAGGCGCTCGCCAGCCTGGCGCGCCGAGTCGGTATTGATGCCCGGCAACAGCAGCAGGAATTCCTCGCCGCCGGCGCGGCAGAGGATGTCGCTGTCACGCGAGTAGCGACGCATCTGGTCGGCGATATGGACGATGGCAGCGTCACCGACGTCATGGCCATGGCTGTCGTTGATCGATTTGAAGCGATCGATATCCAGCGCCAGGATCGCGAACGGAATGCCCTGCACCTGCAGCGCATCCAGCGCCTGCTGCAGGCCGCGGCGGTTGAGCAGGCCGGTCAGCGGATCGGTACGGTTGGCGCGGTTGAGCGTGCCGATACGGTCCTGAAGGACGTTGAAGCTGTGCAGCACCGCCTGCTTGAGCTGGGCAACCTCGAAGTACCACGCGCGGATACCGCTGACGTGGTTGATCGCGTTGCCGGTATCCTCGCCACCTTGCACGTTGCGCGCCAGCTGCCATAGCGGCATCGAGATGCGCCGGGCAAACCACCAGGTGATCAGCAATGACAGCAGGCCAAGCGGGATCGCGTTCCAGATCACCGCGGTCATCAACCGTGACAACGGCTGCAGGGTGGCCTCGGTCGGGCGCTGGGCGATGATACCCCAGCCGGTGGCCGGTACCGGCGCATAGCCTGCCAGCATCGACACGCCCAGGTTGTTGCGTACCTGCTGCGCACCGCGTTCACCGCGCACCACCGCCTTCACCGCCGGGTTGCCGACCACGTAGTCGCCGACCCGCTTGCCATCGGCGTGGTACAGCAGGCGGCCATGGCGATCGACCACGTACAGGTAGGAGCCGTCGCGGTAGTAATGCTTGCCCAGCAGCGTGTGCAGCGCGCTGCGCTGGCGCAGGTACAGGGTGCCGCTGACGTAGCCGCGATAGTGGCCCTGGCGATCGAAGATCGGGTGCGACAGCGAGACCAGCAGCTTGCCGGTGGCCGACTGGTAGGGGTCGCTGATCATCGGCTGGCGCGCGGCCAGTGCGGCGTTGTTGCCGACGCTGTGCAGGATCTCGCCCTGCAGCTGCAGGGTCTGCGGCGACGTGGCGATCACCAGGCCGTCGGCGTCGACCACCAGCGAGGAGTTGAAGCTGTTCGTCTGCAGTTGCAGGCGGCTGGCCTCGTCCTGCGCCTGTGCCGGATCGAGGCCACTCTGGCCGAGCCGGGTGGCAGCGTAGGCCAGCTCCTGCTGCGCGGCCAGCAGGAAGTTCTGGGTGGTCTCGGCCAGCTTGGTGGCATAGACGCGGTTGGCTTCCAGGGTGTTGCCGACCAGCTGGTCGCGCTGCACGCGGTAGCTGGCCAGCAGGGTATTGGCCAGGGCGATGATGGCGCTGAGCAGGGCCAGGGCGAGGATCAGCTTGCCCAGGTTGAGGCGGGGGGACAGCGTTCGCATGCGTCGACGGATCCGGCAGGAGGCTGGACCCGACCGGTTCTCCGGAAGGGGCGACAGCGGGAATCGGTGGCCACGCCCTTGGGGCCGGGCAGGGTATCGGGCGAATTATCGCCAAAAGTCGGCGGCGGCAAAGTGAAGTGGGTCGCCCTGCAGGCAAAAAAAAACCTGCCGCAGCGAGCGGCAGGTTCTTTTCGATGCAATGCCGTGGATCAGCGCTTCATCGAACCGAAGAACTCGTCGTTGGACTTGGTGTTCTTCATCTTGTCGAGCAGGAACTCCATCGCGGCCATTTCATCCATCGGATGCAGCAGCTTGCGCAGGATCCAGATCTTCTGCAGCAGCTCCGGCTCGATCAGCAGGTCTTCGCGGCGGGTGCCGGAACGGTTGATGTCGATGGCCGGGAACACGCGCTTCTCAGCGATACGACGGCTCAGGTGCACTTCGCTGTTGCCGGTGCCCTTGAACTCTTCGTAGATCACCTCGTCCATCTTCGAGCCGGTGTCGACCAGCGCGGTGGCGATGATGGTCAGGCTGCCGCCTTCTTCCACGTTGCGCGCGGCACCGAAGAAGCGCTTCGGGCGATGCAGGGCGTTGGCGTCCACACCACCGGTCAGCACCTTGCCCGAGCTCGGCACCACGTTGTTGTAGGCGCGGGCCAGGCGGGTGATCGAGTCGAGCAGGATCACCACGTCCTTCTTGTGCTCGACCAGGCGCTTGGCGCGCTCGATGACCATTTCGGCCACCTGCACGTGGCGCGCGGCCGGCTCGTCGAAGGTCGAGCTGATGACCTCGCCGCGCACGGTGCGCTGCATTTCGGTCACTTCTTCCGGGCGCTCGTCGATCAGCAGCACGATCAGGTGCACGTCCGGATGGTTGGTGGTGATGGCGGTGGCGACCTGCTGCATCATCATGGTCTTGCCGGCCTTCGGCTGCGACACGATGAGCGAACGCTGGCCCTTGCCCTGCGGCGCCATCAGGTCGAGGATGCGGCCGGTGATGTCTTCCGACGAACCGTTGCCACGCTCCAGGGTGAAGCGGCGGCGCGGGAACAGCGCGGTCAGGTTCTCGAACAGCACCTTGTTCTTCGATGCTTCGATCGGCTCGCCGTTGATGGTGTCGACGATGTTCAGCGCGAAGTAGCGCTCGCCGTCCTTCGGGAAGCGGATGCGGCCGGAGATGTGGTCGCCGGTGCGCAGGTTGAAGCGGCGGATCTGGCTGGGCGAGATGTAGGTGTCGTCCGGGCCGGCCAGGTAGCTGGCTTCGGCCGCGCGCAGGAAGCCGAAGCCGTCCGGCAGGATTTCCAGCACACCGTCGGCGGCGACGCCGTCACCGTGGCGGGTCAGCACCTTCAGCAGGGCGAAGATCACATCCTGCTTGCGGGCACGGGCCACGCCTTCGGAGATCTGCAGCTGCTCGGCGATTTCCTGGTGTTTCCAGCCCTCGATGTCATGCAGTACCAGTACCGCACGCGCCCGTGGTGGCAGCGTCGACAGCGCCCGTTCGAGGTCGCGTTCGGTGCCGGCGCAGCGATCATGGACTGCCAGCTCCTGCAGTCCCCCGTCCACGTCATCGAGGCTGTCATGATCCTGCCCGGCAGCACGCCCGCGCAGTTCCATCAGTGCCGCGTTGACGCCCAGGCGATGCAGCCAGGTCGACAGGCTGCTTTCGAAACGGAACCCCGGCAGTGCCTTCCATGCCTGCAGGAAGGCTTCCTGCAAGGCATCTTCGGCACGCGCCTGCTGGCCGCCGCACAAGCGCCATAGCACAGCGAACACGCGCGGCGCATGGCGCCGGTACAACAGTTCATAGGCTGCGGTATCGCCGGCGGCCGCCGCCCGCACCAGGGCGGGTTCGTCGACGGCGTCGTGGGCGGCAGGCGGTGCTGGCATGGTGGTGTCGAGCATATCGCTTGGATGCGACGGCCCGGAAAAAGGTTTAGAGCCGATCGATGATCGATGGCATGCAACCTTTTCAGCTGCTGCCGCATCCATGGATAGTCCTTCGCGAAAATACCGTCCGGGAGTCCTGCCATGTCCAGTCCCACCTGCGCCGCCCTGCTGGTGATCGCCGCCTGCGTCGTGCTGCAGGCATTGGGGCTGTCACTGCAGCTGCGCCCCGGCAACGGCCGCGCCTGCCTGCAGCAGCACCGCCAGGAACTGGTGTGCCTGGCCTGGGCGCCGGCGGTCGAATCCACGGCACGCGCCGGGTAACATCGAAGGTCGTTATCGCCACCTGTTGTTGCCCCCATGATGTTGTCGCTGAAGGATCACCTGCCGGCCTGGAGCCACCCGTGGCTGAACTACGCAGGCGTCGCCCTGCAGATCGTGCTGGTGCTGCTGGTTGCCTGGCTGCTGCGGGTGCTCGCCCGGCGCCTGATCCGGCGCTTCGCCGAGCACTACACGCTGCCCCCGGAAATGGTGATGGGCGCGCGTCGGATCACCAGTTTCGTGGTCTATTTCAGCGCCCTGCTGTACATCCTCAGCCTGCTCGGCGCGAAGCCTTCAGTCCTGTGGACCGCCTTCACCGGATTCGCCGCCGTGGGCGCGGTCGCGTTCTTCGCCGCCTGGAGCGTGCTGTCCAACATCTTCTGCACGCTGCTGATCTTCACCACCCGCCCGTTCCGCCTGCACGACTACATCGAGGTGCTGGAAAACGGCGAGAAGCCGGGCCTGAAGGGCCGGGTGATCGACGTGAACCTGATCTACACCACGCTGCAGGAGACCGGCGACGGCCACGAAGGCACGGTGCTGCAGTTGCCGAACAACCTGTTCTTCCAGCGCACGGTGCGCCGCTGGCGCGACCCGGCGCAGGCGCCCGGCGGCATCCAGGGCGACGGCTGAGGGGGGGGGCCTTTGCAGGGCTGCGCCCTGCACCTGCCGAAGCAACGTCAACGTCAAAGGCGGGCATTCCGTGGGTTGGCGGGCTGGGTCCGGTTGAGGGGGACGCTGC
>DQIG01000086.1 GCA_003525885.1 Stenotrophomonas sp. | reverse complement strand
GGCCGGCCTGCTCGGCCGGGCCACCGCCAGCCGCACCGGGCAAGCCCTGGCCGCCGGTTGATCGCCGCGCTGCGCCGCCCTGTACCGGCGGCGCAGTGCACAACAGCGACGGTCGCGGCTTCCGTTAGAATCGGCGGCTCTCGAACCTGCAGGACCGTTCAATGCAGCTGTCTTCCGTACGTGCCGTGATCACTGGCGGCGTCTCCGGCCTCGGCCTGGCCGTGGCCCAGCACCTCGTCGCCCAAGGCGGCAAGGTGGCCCTGTTCGACCTCAACGACGACAAGGGCGCTGCCGCCGTTGCCGGGCTGGGTGCCGACAAGGCCCGCTATTTCAACGTCAACGTCAGCGATGAGGCGGCCGTGGCTGCGGCCATCGACCAGGCCCACGATTTCCTCGGCGGCCTGAACGTGGCGATGAACTGCGCCGGCATCCTCGGCGCCGGCCGCGTGCTCGGCAAGGAAGGCCCGATGCCGCTGGCCGGCTTCCAGGGCACGGTGATGGTCAACCTGGTCGGCAGCTTCAATGTCGCCAAGGCCGCGGCCAATCGCATGCAGCACAACGAAGCCGGCACCGACGGCGAGCGCGGCGTGATCATCAACACCGCCAGCATCGCAGCCTATGAAGGCCAGATCGGCCAGGCCGCATATGCCGCCAGCAAGGGTGGCGTGGTGTCGATGACGCTGCCGATGGCACGCGAACTGTCGCGCTTCGGCATCCGCGTCAACACGATTGCTCCCGGCGTGTTCTGGACGCCGATGGTCGACGGCATGCCCGAGGCCGTGCAGCAGTCGCTGGCCGCCTCGATTCCGTTCCCGTCGCGCCTGGGCAAGCCGGAAGACTTCGCCAGCCTGGTCGGCTTCATCCTTGGCAACACCTACCTCAACGGCGAGACCATCCGCCTGGACGGCGCTACCCGCCTCGCTCCGAAGTGATTCCCCCCGGGCGCCGGGACGGCGCCCTCCCCCAACGACCTAGATCACCATGAAAGCCAACGACATCAAGAAGGGCAACGTCGTCGAATTCAACAACGGCGTGTACCAGATCCGCGACATCGAGCGCAGCTCGCCGCAGGGTCGCGGCGGCAACGTCCGCTTCCGCTTCATCATGTACAGCGTGCCGGGCGGCAACAAGCTCGACGCCAGCTTCGATGCCGACGACAACCTGGTCGAGGTCGAGCTGCTGCGCCGCCAGTCCACCTATTCGTACAAGGACGGCGACGCCTTCGTGTTCCTCGATGACGAGGACTACACCCCCTACACCCTGGACGCGGACGTGATCGGCGACGACGCCGGCTACATCACCGACGGCCTGACCGGCATCTACGTGCAGGTGATCGACGAGCAGCCAGTCGCGATCCAGCTGCCGGCCTCGGTGGTGCTGGAAGTGATCGAGACGCCGCCGGAACTGAAGGGCGGCACCGCCACCAAGCGCCCGAAGCCGGCCAAGCTCAACACCGGCATCGAGATCATGGTGCCGGAGTACATCGTCAACGGCGAGCGCGTGCTGGTGAATACCGCCACCGGCGAATTCGCTGGCCGTGCCGACTAAGCGCCTCGCGCTGATCGCCTGCCTGTCCCTGCTTGCGGCGTGTTCGCCGCAGGCAGCGGACAACGCCGCGGATACTGCGCCGAAAACCGCACCGGCTGAACCGGCGGTCGCGGCCGCACCTGCGGTGGAGGCACCGGCCGCCATCGAGGCCACCGGCGAAGCAGAGCCCTCTACCGACCTGTCCTCTGGCGATGTGGCGCTGGACGAGGCACGTGCAGCCGCAGGCTGTCCGGTTCCGGAGGATGTGTATGACGTCGACGACGTGCGCATCTACTGCGCGATGCCAGGTGACGTCCAGGCCTTCCTCGCGCGCGAGAACACCTGCCAGCACTTTGCGGGTGAGGAACCTTACGACGACGAGCGCCGCCGCGAACTGGAAGAGGCCAGCGCCAAGTACTGCGAGGGCCGCGAGAAGAACTTCACCGATCTGGTCGCGCGCCATCGCGACAACTGCGCGACCCGCGCAGCGTTGATCGGGATCAACAGCCGCTACGACCTGGTGTTCGAGCTGGACCTGAAGCCCTGCGAGGGCTGACCCGTCGATGAGGTAGAGCCGAGCGTGGGCTCGGCTCTACAGAGGGCTTAGGGCTGCTTCGCGCCGAAATTGCCACAGCCGTGGTACTGGCGCGTGCCGACAGTCAGCATCACCTTGGCCTCGAACGCCTCGCCGCTCATGTCGTCCTGGCAGGTGGTGCGCTGGAAGCTGAGCTTGACGTCGGTGCCATCGGACGCCTTGCCACTCCAGCCGTCAGCACCTTCGGTGGGCTTGGCGACGTCGAAGCGACGCTCGCCATAGTCAACTTCCACCTGCAGGCCTGGCGCGTCGCCATCGACGACGGCAAGCCAGCCGGGTTCATTGCCGGTGGCACGGAACGCGGCATTGCCGGCGCTGCCATCGCCTTCGGTGGCTTCCACCGCACGGCACTCGCGATCGGCCTCGCCCTTCAGGCTCAACAAGCCGTCATCGCTGCCCTTGGTCCAGAAGCTGTTGCCCTTGCCATCGCCGTACTTGGCGCCGGACGCGGCACGCTCGGAGGTCATGGCGAGGGTACGGTCGCCGATCACCACCGTGGCCGCATCCTCGCCATTGAAGGTCGCGCGCACGCTCAGATCACCACACTGGTAGGTGGTCTCGCTGCCACCTTCGGTGCCGGCGCTCGGCTGTGGCGTGGCAGGCGGGGCGTCATTGCCGCTTGCGGCGGGTGCCTGGGCCGGTTGGCACGCGGCCAGCACCAACCCGAGGGAGGCTGCCAACAGACTGGGAACTACACGCATGGCTCGACTCCTTGTCGACACTACAGAGAGGCTCGACCCTACCACCTGGCGGTGAGCGGGGCCTGAAAGCGGCCTGACCGCACTCACGCGGCCAGCACCGCCATCGACAGCAGCTGTGCGCCACTGTCACCGGAACTGCAGGTCCAGACCCGCAGCAGGCGCAGCTTCACCACGCACTCCTGGTCCTGCTGCCACACCGACAGCCATACGTCGCTGGACAGCAGTGCCAGGCGGCCACACAGCAGGGTTTCCACCGCGTGCAGCTGCAGGGTCCGTACCTGCAGGCCACCGGCCAGCCAATCGCCCAGCCACGGCAGGGCGAGCATG
>DQIG01000228.1:2346-2630 GCA_003525885.1 Stenotrophomonas sp. | reverse complement strand
CCCGCGCCCCCGGTCGCTTCGCGAAGTGGGCGCATGGTCAGCGGCCAGGTCTATTCCTTCATGAAGGACGGTGTGCGCCACTACACCAGCGCGCGACCGACCCAGGTGGCCAACCTCGGCCCGGTGCGGACCATCCGCTACAGTTTCATGGAGCGCTGCTACGCCTGCGGCGTCAACCCGCGCGTGGACTTCGGCTCGGTGCGCTTGAACACCACTGCGTTCCAGACCGAGATCACCTCGGCCGCGCGCGAGTTCGGCGTTGACGAAGCCGTGGTGCGCGCCAT
>DQIG01000228.1:568-2196 GCA_003525885.1 Stenotrophomonas sp. | reverse complement strand
ACGAAGCCGTGGTGCGCGCCATCATCCATGCCGAGTCGGCCTACAACCCGACCGCGCTCAGCCGCGCTGGCGCGCAGGGCCTGATGCAGCTGATGCCGCCAACCGCAGCCCGCTTCGGGGTCAGCGATTCCTACGATGCCGGGCAGAACATCCGCGGCGGCGTGCAGTATCTTGCGTGGTTGTTGAAGCGCTTCAATGGCGACCTGACCCTGGCCGCGGCCGGCTACAACGCCGGCGAAGGTGCGGTCGACCGCCACGGTGGCGTGCCGCCCTACAGCGAGACCCAGTACTACGTGCGCCGGGTCGGGCAGTTGGCCGAGCGTTACCGCACCGCCCTGAGTCACCAGTAGGTGCCGACCGTTGGTCGGCACACCCTTGAACGGGTAGGTGCCGACTGTTAGTCGGCACGCCTTTGAAAGAGTTGTTGCAGTGCGTTGTGTGGCGCGCGACGGTTCCGCTACACTCGCCCAAGATTCAATGCGGCTCTGGCCCCCACCGGATCCGCTGGCAGCCTTAAAGCTACCTAATCAATATCGGAGTGCCGGATGGCCAACGATGGGGTACACGATCCAGTCAACACCGGACGTCGGCGTTTTCTTTCTGCCACCACAGCCGTGGTGGGCGCCGTCGGCGTCGGATTCACCGCCGTTCCTTTCATCAAATCCTGGAACCCCAGTGCCCGCGCCAAGCTTGCCGGCGCACCGGTGGTAGCCGACATCAGCGCCCTGCAGGAAGGCCAACGCCTGATCGTGGAATGGCGTGGCCAGCCGATCTGGATCGTCAAGCGGTCCAAGGCGATCCTGGATGCGCTGCACGGGCTGGATGGCCGCCTCAAGGACCCCGAGTCCGGCGAGAAGGACCAGCAGCCGGACTACGTGCTGAAGCAGAACCCCGAGCTGCGCTCGATCAAACCGGACATCTCCGTGCTGGTCGGCCTGTGCACGCACCTGGGCTGTTCGCCGGAAATGGTCGCCGAGATCCGGCCCGAACCCTACGACCCGCAGTGGAAGGGCGGCTACTTCTGCCCCTGCCACAAGTCGCGCTTCGACATGTCCGGCCGCGTCTTCAAGGACGTGCCGGCGCCGATCAACCTGAAGGTGCCCGCGCACCACTACCAGGACGACAACACCATCATCATCGGTGTCGATCCGCAGGGGGCAGCCTGATGGCCAATATCCTCGCCCGTACCGCCAGCGGCGTCGCCGACTGGGTCAATGCCCGCGCGCCGGGCCTGATGCCGGTCTACCGCAAGCACGTCACCGAGTACTACGCGCCGAAGAATTTCAACATCTGGTACTACTTCGGTTCGCTGGCACTGCTGGTGCTGGTCAACCAGATCGTCACCGGCATCTTCCTGACGATGCACTACAAGACCAACGCCGCAGAGGCGTTCGGCTCCATCGAATACATCATGCGTGATGTGGAGTGGGGCTGGCTGATCCGCTACATGCACTCCACCGGTGCCTCGCTGTTCTTCATCGTGGTCTACCTGCACATGTTCCGCGGCCTGCTGTACGGCAGCTACCAGAAGCCGCGCGAGCTGGTGTGGATCCTGGGCATGCTGATCTACCTGGTGCTGATGGCCGAAGCCTTCATGGGCTACGTGCTGCCGTGGGGCCAGATGTCGT
>DQIG01000228.1:0-392 GCA_003525885.1 Stenotrophomonas sp. | reverse complement strand
AGGTGATCATCTCGCTGTTCGGCGCGATACCGGTGATCGGCAACGGCCTGACCGAATGGATCATGGGCGACTACCTGCCCAGTGACGCCACGCTCAACCGTTTCTTCGCGCTGCACGTCATCGCCCTGCCGCTGGTGCTGCTGTTGCTGGTGGTGCTGCACCTTGGCGCGCTGCATGAAGTGGGGTCGAACAACCCGGATGGCGTGGAGATCAAGAAGGGGCCGAAGGGCAACCGCTGGTCGCCGAACGCTCCGGCCGACGGTATTCCATTCCACCCGTACTACACGCTCAAGGATGGCGTCGGCGCCGGCTTCCTGCTGATCATCGCCGCCTTCATCATCTTCTTCGCACCGGGCTTCGGCGGCCTGTTCCTGGAGCACGACAACTTCACC
>DQIG01000353.1:6861-8802 GCA_003525885.1 Stenotrophomonas sp. | reverse complement strand
CAGCCAGCGACGCTGCGCCGGCCGCGCCGCACGTGCCGCGGCGGTGCGCAGCCACGGGTCCGCGGCCAGTTCTTCGCCCTGCTGGAACAGGGTCTCGGCCTGGATCCACGCAGTGACATGGGCCGGGTCTTCGGCCAGCCAGTCCTCGAACGTCTCGCGCTCGCCCGGCGTACAGTCCGGCGCTTCCAGCCGCGCCACCCAGGCGCTGGCGCGTTCAAACAGCAGGGTGTCTTCCCTGGGCCTTGCGTGACTCATCCGTTGTCCCTGTCGTTGTGCAGCGGATCCGATCCGAGTTCCTGGCGCAGGCCCTGCAGGGCGCGGGCGATATGTTTTTCCACGGTCTTGGCGGTGATTCCACAGTGCCGCGCGATCTGCGTATAGCTCATGCCGGTGATTCGGTTGAGCAGGTACACCTCGCGCGCGCGCTCGGGCAGCTTGAACAGGGCCTGCCGCAGCAGGGACAGCATCTGCCCGGACTCGGCCTGGCGCAATGGATCGGGCGACGTGCTGGAAGGCTCGTTGCCGCCATCGTGTTCGGCGAGGGACAGATGCGGCCGCGACTGCGACGAACGGCCGCGGTCTGCCAGGCGGTTGCGGGCGATACGATACAGCAGCAACCGCAGCTCGTCGGCACTGTGCGCGCGATAGCGGATCAGCCGCTCCATGCAGTCCTGCGCGATGTCCTCGGCATCCTCCGGCCCCACACCGCGCGTACGCAGGAAAGCGCACAACGGCGCGCGTTCTTCCCGCACGAACGCAATGAACGCGTCCGTCGGCACGGACAGGTCCGGCGCGCGATGGATCAGAGGAGAGGGGGTGGACAGGGCTGGCCTCGTGCGTCGGTGGCAGGTGCGTCTTCGAGTTTTACGCGACGATGACCGGATGGGGAAGAGTGTGCATGACCCCTGATCCCATTGTGAATGCATTCATGTTTCGGGGGCCGGTGCGCTGGGGGAGATCGCAGCGCCCGGACGTTGAACTCCTGACCCGTGTGTTGCGGGTGGAGAGAGAGAACACATGAAGCATTCGAAGTTGAGCCTGGCCCTGGCCGGGCTGATGGGCGTCACCGCCATGGCGGCGGTTGATGACGTCATGGCAATGAATTATCACGTGCAGGACGATCGCGTCTTCCTCAGCGGCGGCGTAACCGTTGCCGATGTGGTGGCGCTGCCCGCGCTGCTGGCCAAGGCACAGGCCGAAGGCCGGCCGATCCGCGAAGTCGTGCTGCGCACGTCCAACGGTGGCGCGCTGATCGCCGGCGAGTGGCTGCAGGCGGTGATCCGCACCCAGGGCCTGGACACCATCGTGTCGGGCCACTGCATTTCGTCCTGCTCGATCATGCAGTCCGGTGGCGTCAACCGTTACCTCGGCGGCGATCTGCCGCTGGTCGACTCGGTGCAGATCCATGCCGCCAGCAGCGGCGGCAGGATCACCTACGCGCCGTCGCCGCGCATGACCCAGATCTACACCGGCAACTACGGTGGCGGCATGGATGCGGGCCTGCTGCACAAGGCGATGTATGAAGTGGTGCAGCCCAATGGCCTGCTGGTGTTCCGCGACCCGGCGCGCACCACGGGTACCTCGGTCACCTTCGATCCGGATGGCAGCGGCAGCAGGCTGGAGTCGTTCCCGGGCCAGGACATCCGCAGCAACAACATCATCAATACGGCGGGCTATCGCGATCCGGGCGACACCCTGCATGTCACCAGCAACGTCAGTGGCGACATCAATCCGGGCTACCTGCGCACCGCGCGCCAGCTGCAGGCCTTCGTCGACGACGATTTCGCGCGTTGGAACACCGACTGGGCCAGCACCTACATCAACTACGCGGTAAGCCTGTACAACGTCTCCACGCGGGGGGCGAACGGCATCGGCGCACAGTCGTTGCAGCAGATGCTCGCCGACCCCGACCTCCAGGACGCGTTGCGCGGCCAGCTGCGG
>DQIG01000353.1:2607-6699 GCA_003525885.1 Stenotrophomonas sp. | reverse complement strand
TGCGGCTGGCCGATCTGGATGCCTCGACCCTGGCCGGTTCGGCGGGCGTGATCCGTGTCAGCAATGGCGCCACCTGGCGCACCGCCGAAACCACCGGCGCCGATTTCATGCTGGTCGACAACGGCACCATCGCCCTGGAGGGCGGCGCGCTGCGCACCCCCGAGCTGCGGGTGATGCCGGGCAGCATCGTGGTCGGCCATGGCGATATCGCATCGGTCGGCACCGACAGCGATGCATTGCTGGATGGCACCGGCCCGTCCTACCGCGAAGACGGCTTCAACCGCCTGCGCGTGTTCGGCACGCTGATGCCACGAGGCGGCGATCTGGTGACCCACGGCTACGTCAACATCATGCCCGGCGGGCAGGTGCTGTTCGATGTTACCGAGGCTGGCGGCACCGGCAGTGGCCGCCTGCGCGTCGGCAGCTTCTACGATGGCGGTGCCGAAGAGGGGGCGCTGGTGATCTCGCAGGGCGCACACCTGGCGTTGAACGTCGCCCAGGGCTTCTATGCCGGCGCCTACCGCCGCGACCTGGTGGAAGGGCCGATCTACCAGGGCGGTTTCCAGGATGCCGTGCGACTGGGCGACACCGGCTACAGTGCCAGCATCACTGCGGGCGAAGTATTCCGCCCGCGCCACAATTCGCTGCTCAGCTTCAACGTCAACCAGACGGCCGACGGCCTGTGGCTGACCGCCAACCCGGGCTTCGATCAGCTGGGCCTGTTCGCCAACGGCACCTCGGGCGATGGACTGGGGCGCGCGCTGGCAGCCGCATCGGACCGCCAGGACAGCGGCCTGAAGTCGCTGCTCGGCGCGCTGCAGTTCACCGACCGCGATGTGATCGCACAGCAGGCTGGCGCCCTGCGCGGTGATGCGCATGCCAGCCTGCGCCTGGCCGACAATGCACTGCTGGGCAGCATCGGCAACGTGGTGCAGCAGCACCAGGCGGCGATGCGCAGTGGCGGCGATGCCGATGGCCTGGCCTCGCAGGCAGCGCAGTCGGTCTCGGCGCAGCCGGGCATGCGCCATGGCAGCCTGTTCAACCAGCTGGCCATGCATCTGGTCGAGCCGGCGGGCGAGGGTGCTGGCGATAGCCGCGTGGCGGGTCGCAGCCGTGGCCTGTGGGCGCGCGGTTTCGCCAGCCATGGTCGCATCGATGCCGACGGTGGCGTGGCCGGCCTGAGCCACAACATCGGTGGCATCGTGGTCGGTGCCGACACCCGCGTGGCCGATGACCGCGTCACCCTCGGCGTCAGCGTGGCCGCGGCCGACATGTCGACCAAGGCCAGCGATGGCTCCGGCTTCAGTGGCGACGTGCGCGCGCTGGATGTGGGCGGGTACCTGGATGCGACCTATTCGCGTGGCTACCTGTCGGCGGCCGTGCGCTACACCGACCTGCGCCACGACACCCGCCGCAGCCTTTCGGCCATCGATGGCCTGCAACAGCCGCTGCGCGCCCGGTACAGCAACGATGCGATCTCGGCGCGGGTCGAACACGCGTTCTCCTTTACCACCGGCAAGGGGCTGGTGATCCAGCCGCTGCTGCCGGTGGTGGATTATGCGCGGACTTCGGCCACCCGCTTCAACGAAGGGCAGGGCGCTGGCGCGCTGGTGGGACGCAGCGGCAGCCTGGAAAGCATCCGCGTGGGTGCCGGCCTGCAGTTGTTCAAGACCTTCGAGGGCAACAACGGCGAGCGCATCACCCCGCGTGCCCGCGTGGTCTGGCAGAAGGAGCTGGGCGATTCGCAGGCGCGCTACAGCACCGGCTTTGCTGCGGCCCCGGATCTGGTGTTTGGTGCCAGCAGCCAGGCCGTGGGAGAGCAGGTGCTGGCTTGGAACGTCGGCGTGACCAGTCGCGCCAGCGAGCGCCTGTCGATCATGGCCGACTACGTGGGTGAGCGCCGCGACGGGCAGATCCAGAACGGCGTGATGCTGGGCCTGGGCTACCGGTTCTAAGGGGCACTCGGCCCCGGCGATATCCGTATCGCCGGGGCCATCCCATCAGGGCAGGTGCTGCGGTATGGTCGGCAGGGAACTCCAGCCAGGCCCCGTCATGCAGATCGCCGTTTTCAGTGCCCGCCCCTACGATCGTCGCTTCCTCGACGAGGCCAACCAGCGCGATGCGGCCGGGCAGGGCTTTGCATTCGTGTACTTCGATGCCGCGCTGGACGTGCATACCGCCGCGCTTGCGCAGGACTGCGCGGCCGTCTGCGTGTTCGTCAACGACCGTCTCGACGCGCCGGTTCTGCACGCGCTGCATGCGTTGGGCGTGCGCGCCGTACTGCTGCGCTGCGCCGGCTTCAACAATGTGGACCTGGCAGCCGCGAAAGCGCTGGACCTGTTCGTCGCACGGGTGCCGGCCTATTCCCCCGAAGCCGTGGCCGAGCACGCGCTGGCGCTGGTGATGACACTCAACCGGCAGACCCATCGCGCCTACAATCGCGTGCGCGAGGGCAACTTCATGCTCGATGGCCTGCTCGGGCGCACCCTGCATGGGCGCACGGTCGGCATCGTCGGCACCGGCAAGATCGGCCTGGCCACCGCGCGTATCTTCAACGGCATGGGCTGCACCGTACTGGGGCACGACCCGTACCCGTCGCCGGCCTTCGCCGGCGTGGGCGACATGGTTGGACTGGACGAACTGCTGGCGTGCGCCGACATCGTTTCGCTGCATTGCCCGCTGACGCCCGATACCCAGCACCTGATCAATGACGCCTCGCTGGCGCGGATGAAGACCGGCGCGATGCTGGTCAATACGTCACGCGGCGCGCTTGTGGACACCCACGCGGTGATCCGCGCGCTGAAGTCGCGGCGGCTCGGCCACCTGGCCATCGACGTCTACGAGCAGGAAAGCGCGCTGTTCTTCCAGGACCTTTCCGGCGAGATCATCGACGACGAGGCCTTCCAGCGCCTGATGACCTTCCCCAACGTGCTGGTGACCGGCCACCAGGGCTTCTTCACCATGGAGGCGCTGCAGGAGATCTCGGCGATCACGCTGGGTAACCTGCGGGATTTCGCCGAGGGGCGGGTGTGTGCGAACCGGGTGGAGGCGTCGCTGGGATGATTGGAAGTCATGAGGGTTATGCGTTCGCACCAATTCTTGAAGGGCGCGGATGAAACGCTCAGTCGTCATGAAAGTGGGGCTGCTGTTTTCATTGCTGATGGCGGGTGGCTGTGCAGCGAAGGAGCCCCGAGGCGAGAAGAGGTTGCAAGGGCTCGATAGATGCGTGACGACAATCGAGACTTACGTCCAAGAGACGAGGGGATGGAAACGGGAGATGTATCGGATTGCGGAGGAGTCTTCCGGCACCGCAGATATTGGCTTCTCAGTCCAGCACGTCCATGACAGGGTTCTGCTGCCAGAAGGCGGACTGAAGTCATTTCATGTTGATCTCGACCAGCGATGTTCCAAGGTCATCCGTGAAAGCCACTATCAGTAAGCTGGTGGCGGCTGGTTGGCCCATGAAGAGGGTAGATGCGCAGCCATTGACCACATGTTGCATGTAGTCCTACAATGCCTAGCTAGGCCGGAATAGCTCAGTTGGTAGAGCGGCGCATTCGTAATGCGTAGGTCGCAGGTTCGA
Organism: Stenotrophomonas sp.; assembly: GCA_003525885.1. Classification (GTDB taxonomy): domain Bacteria; phylum Pseudomonadota; class Gammaproteobacteria; order Xanthomonadales; family Xanthomonadaceae; genus Stenotrophomonas. The sequence goes on along the minus strand of DQIG01000353.1, from coordinate 3,116 downwards.
CTCCTGTTTCCGGCACCAGTTGCATGAAAAGCCCCGGCCTTTGGTTGGGGCTTTTTGTTTGCGCCCGCCGGTGATCATTGGATGGTCACCTCACTGAAGGCCGCAAGCCTTCATCAACGTCTCGTCATCCCAGCACCCCGTGCCAGCCACCACGCGAGCTGCCGGAGATAGCCACCTGCTGCTCCCGCCGATGCGCCGATCAGCAGGCGTGCGAGCACTCTGATCCCGCGCCCGGCCCGCTCCCGCACCCAAGGCAGTACCGCCACCACCTGCGCACCCAGCAACAGCATCAGCACGTCCAGCCCCAGCGCGTCCACCACCGGCAGTAACGGCGACAGCGCTGGATTGCAGGCCAGCACGATCACCAGCGCGGCACCCAGCACGGCCATCAGGCGGCGCCCGGCGGGCAGGGTGGTCCAGTGCAGCAGTCGGTTGATCAGGTGCATGGCATTCCTTGTGTCATGTGCCGGAATCCTCATCAGGCCTGATCAGCCGCACCGGCTGGGGGG
>DQIG01000353.1:0-2447 GCA_003525885.1 Stenotrophomonas sp. | reverse complement strand
CCGGCTGCCGCAGCACGGTTTTCAACCGCGCCGCGTCGGTCCTGCGCGGGTCGCTCAGGTAGATCTCATGATGGGGGCCGGCAAAGGCGTAACCCAGTGCGGGCATCACTTCGTCATGCAGAAGCGCCAGAGTGGGGCCTTCGTCGTCGTAGGCGCCCACGTGCAAGGTCTGCAGGCTTGTGCCCTCAGCAAGGATCTGATGGCGAAGGCTGGGCGGTGCCTCGCCCAGCTTCGCGCACGCCTTGCTGACGGCGGCCTGCCACTGTGCAGGGGCGATGCCCTCGGGCGTGCGGATCATCACCGTCCAGGCCCACTCATCCTTCCGCCGCGCGACGAAGCTGGCCGGGTCCTCGGCACTCCACAGTGCTTCCAGCGGTGGCACGACGTAATCCTGGCCCGTGGCCTTCAGCGCGAACTTCAGTGCATAGCTCACCGAATACAGCCACTGCACGGCCTGCAGGTAGTCGGGGGCCGTGTTCGGGTCGCCGCGACCATCGACCATCACGTAGGGCAGGGGCGGTACGTCCACCGTCACGAACCGGCCCATCGGGGGCTGATACAGCGCCCGGTCGCGCTTCTTGAAGTCGATCCTGTCCACGGGCTTCCTCCTGCGCCGAGCATCCCACGCCAGGCACCCGCCAGCACGCCTGAACAGGTTCAGATGACTTTGCCGAACGAGGGCGGACCGCCGGCCAGCACCTGATGCTAGGATGCCGCCCCCGGGCGTCCTGACCGCCGCGCCTGCGCGGTGCGACAACGTGTCGCAGCCAGAATCGGGCCTTTCCTGCGCTCGATCATTGTCAATGCCTTTCTTAAATGGTGGGTGACGGCCTAAAATTGAAAGGCTGACTCGACCCCACCTCCCTGCCTGTCTTCCGGACCGGTGGGACCGGCTTTGGCCGGAACAGGCAGGACGGGGAACGGCATTCCCTCGCAATTGGATCGACCGATGATTCCGTTGAAAACCCTTGGGCGCTGGTTGCGCCCGGGCCTGCTGCTGTCGTTGCTGGTGATGCTCACCGGTTGCGATGCGGTGGCCATCCTCAGTCCGAAGGGCCAGATCGGCCAGGATGAGAAGACCCTGCTGATCACGGCCACCGTGCTCATGCTGCTGGTCGTCATCCCGGTCATCATCATGACCCTGACTTTCGCGTGGAAGTATCGCGCCTCCAACACCAAGGCCCGTTACGAGCCGAAGTGGTCCCACTCGACGGCGATCGAGGTGGTGGTGTGGTCGATTCCCTGCATGATCGTGCTGGTGCTGGCGGTCCTGACCTGGCGCTCGTCGCACGCACTGGACCCCTACAAACCGCTGGATTCGGACGTCAAGCCGGTCACCATCGAGGCGATCTCGCTGGACTGGAAGTGGCTGTTCATCTATCCGGAAGAGAAGGTGGCGGTCGTCAACGAAATCAAGTTCCCGGTCAACACGCCGCTGAACTTCAAGATCACGTCCGATTCGGTGATGAATGCCTTCTTCATCCCGCACCTGGGCAGCATGATCTACTCGATGGCTGCGATGGAGACCAAGCTCCACCTGATCGCCAACGAGACCGGTGAATTCCCGGGCATGTCCTCGCACTACAGCGGCGCGGGCTTCGCCAAGATGCACTTCACCGCCTACTCGGTCACCGATGCCGAATACCGCCAGTGGCTGGACCAGGTCCGCGCCGGCGAGCAGACCCTGGACAAGGCCTCGTTCAAGGCGCTGGGTGAAGCACGCAACGCCGAGTGGTACCCGGTCACCTACTTCGGCAAGACCGAAGAAGGCCTGTTCGACTGGGTCATCGCCAAGCACATGGGCGACAACAAGCATTACGGCATGAAGCACGAGCACAAGGCCCCGGCCGACGGTGCCGCTGCTGAAGGCCATGATGCCCATGCAGGTCACGAGGGCCACGAAGGCCATACCGACGCTGCCGCCGCTCCGGCCGAACACGCCGGACACACTGCTGACGAGCACGCCGCCGCCGGTCACGCCGGCCACGCGGGCTCGGGAGAATGAACATGTTGGGTAAACTCTCAATTGAGTCGATCCCCCACGATCCGATCGTTCTGACGACGTTGATCGGCGCGGTTCTTGGTGGCCTGGGCGTCGTCGCCCTGGTCACCAAGTTCAAGCTGTGGGGCTATCTGTGGAAGGAGTGGTTCACCTCGGTGGATCACAAGAAGATCGGCGTGATGTATCTCATCGTCGCCTTCGTCATGCTGCTGCGCGGTTTCTCCGACGCCATCATGATGCGTACCCAGCAGGCGCTTGCCGTCGGCGGGTCCGAGGGTTACCTGCCGCCGCACCACTACGACCAGATCTTCACCGCCCACGGCGTGATCATGATCTTCTTCGTGGCGATGCCGCTGATCACCGGCCTGATGAACCTGGCCGTGCCGCTGCAGATCGGTGCGCGCGACGTCGCGTTCCCGTTCGTCAACTCGCTCAGCTTCTGGCT
>DQIG01000354.1:1587-2780 GCA_003525885.1 Stenotrophomonas sp. | reverse complement strand
CGGCCGCTGGCCGGCAACCTCAACCTCAACAGCAACAGCAACAGCAACAGCAACAGCTGGCTATCCGTGGCATGGCGGGGTGGCTCCGATTGCGGACACCCCCGCAACCGGCCCCCCGCCTTCGACAGTTGGCCGCCATCCTTCGGACTGCCCGCTTTTGACGTTGACGTTGCTTGAAGCTTCGGCAGGTGCAGGGCTGCAAGCCATGCCGAAAACCCCCTTGGGCGTAGAATGCGGCCATGAGCGAATCCCTTGATAACCACCTGGTCCACGGCCGCCGCCAGCGGCCCGACGGCCCGTCGCCGATCGATGTCATCTCGGTCCAGTCGCAACTCGTCTACGGCCATGCCGGCAACAGCGCCGCTGTACCGCCGATGCGCGCACTCGGCGTGCGCGTGGCGGAGATCCCGACCGTACTGCTCAGCAATGCGCCGTTCTACGACACCACGCGTGGCCGTGTGCTGCCCGCGGACTGGTTCGCCGACCTGCTGCTCGGCACCCGCGAACGGGGCCTGCCGCAGCGGGCGAAGATGCTGGTGTCCGGCTACTTCGGCAGCACGGCCAACGGGGCCGCCTTCGCCGACTGGCTGGATGACATCCTGCCGGCCTGCCCGCAGCTGCGCTACTGCCTGGACCCGGTGATCGGTGACACCCACACTGGCCCCTACGTGGAACCGGGCCTGGAAGCGATCTTCGCCGAGCGCCTGCTGCCGCATGCCTGGCTGGTGACGCCGAACGCTTTTGAACTGAACCGCCTGACCGGCATGCCGGCGTTGGCCGAGGCCGACGCCATCGCCGCCGCGCGCACGCTGCTGGACCGTGGCCCGCACTGGGTGATCGCGCACAGCGTGGGCGGCAACCCGGGTGAACTGGTGACCCTGGCGGTCGGCCGCGAGGAGACCTGGCGCTGGACCTCGCCACTGCTGCCGGTGGACGTGGCAGGTACCGGTGATGTGCTGATGTCGCTGGTGGTGTCGTTCCTGCTGCGTGGCGAATCGATGCAGCAGGCGATCTCGCGCGCGATTGCCGGCACCCATGCGGCGCTGGAGGCGACCCTGGACAACGGCTTCGAGGAGTTCGACGTGATCGCCGCCGCGCCGGCGGCACTGGCCGAAGGAACGCGCTTCCGCGCCGAACGCGCGGCATGAGCGGCCTGGACTCACGCACGCCGCGCACGGTCGGCATCGTCGGCA
>DQIG01000354.1:1225-1442 GCA_003525885.1 Stenotrophomonas sp. | reverse complement strand
CGCACGGTCGGCATCGTCGGCAGCGCTGGCGCCTACGGGCGCTGGCTGACCCGCTTCTTCCAGCAGCACATGCAGTTGCAGGTGATTGGCCATGATCCTGCGGACCCGGGCTCGCACGCGCCGGAACATCTGCTGGCGCAGGCCGACGTGCTGGTGTTCTCGGCACCGATCCGGCACACCCCGGCATTGATCGCCGAGTACGTGCGGCAGTCGGCGA
>DQIG01000354.1:0-1056 GCA_003525885.1 Stenotrophomonas sp. | reverse complement strand
CGAGCCGCGAGCGCGGCAGGCTATGGCTGGATGTGACCTCGGTAAAGGAGGCGCCGGTGCAGGCCATGCTGGCCTCGCAGGCAGAGGTGGTCGGCCTGCACCCGATGACGGCGCCGCCGAAGGCGCCGACCCTGAAGGGCCGGGTGATGGTGGTCTGCGAAGCGCGGCTGCAGCACTGGCAGGCGTGGGTCGATACGTTGTGCACGGCGCTGCAGGCCGAGTGCGTGCGGGCCACCCCGCAGCACCACGACCAGATGATGGCGCTGGTGCAGGCGATGGTGCATGCCACCCACCTGGCCCAGGCCGGTGTGCTGCGCCAGTACCAGCCGCAGCTGGGTGATCTGGCCGCGATGATGCCCTACCGCTCGGCGTCGTTCGAGCTGGATACGGCGATCATCTCGCGCATCCTGTCGCTGAACCCGGCGATCTACGAAGACATCCAGTTCGGCAACCCGTACGTGGCGCCGATGCTGGAGCGGCTGGTGGGACAGCTGCAGGCGTTGCAGGCGCAGGTCGGGCAGGGTGACGACCGTGCACGTGGTGCATTCCGTGAGCAGCTGTTGTCGGAAAATCGCAGTGCCTTCGGCGAGCAGGCGCTTGCGGACGGCAACTACACGTTCGAACGCGTGGGTTATCTGCTGGCTGACCTGACCGAGCGCAATGCGCTGTCGGTGCACCTGCCGGAAGACCGGCCCGGCTCGCTGCGTGAGCTGCTGAACGTGTTCGAGCAGCATCGCATCAGCCTGGCTTCGATCCATTCCTCGCGCACGCCCGGCGGCGAAGTGCATTTCCGCATCGGGTTCATCGCCGGCAGTGATCCGGCGGCGATCACCCGGGCGGCCGCTGAAGTGGACGCCAGCGGCATCGGGCGGGTGCTCGGCTGACCAGATTCATCCACAGGCGGTGTGGATGGATTCTGAGCAAACGTGTGGATAACCTCGCTCAGGCCTTGGCAGCAAAGGCTGTCAAGATGGTTGGTCAAAAATTGATCACGCATTTTGCAGCGTCGAGCCATGCTCGACCGCCCTTGGCAAAAAGCGTGTCGACCAAGGTCGA
>DQIG01000351.1:555-4943 GCA_003525885.1 Stenotrophomonas sp. | reverse complement strand
TGCGAAGTTTCCTTCGTAGCGAAGCCGCCCATTATGCCAGACTTTTTCAGTCCGTCAACACCTTCGTTCGATCATCTCGTTCGGCGGTGGTGGGCGCCCTGTTGTCGCTGAAGCCCCTTGGTGGCGACCCCTGCGACGGGGGAGGAGAAGTATGTCCCCATTCGCATCATTTGTGAAGGGGGTGTGGCGATTTTTTTCAACGGATGTTGCATCCGTTCATCCATCGCGCTGCGAGAGGCCCCCGCGAAGAGCAGCCGAGCGTGGGCTCGGCTCTACAAGAGCATGAAGGAAGGGCCGGCTGCGCCGGCCCTTCCTTCTCCTCAGGCAGCGACCAGGCGCACGCGGGCGAAGGTGCGCTTGCCGACCTGCAGCAGGCCTTCGAAGCCCGGCTGCAGCACCTGCTGGCCATCTTCGACCACTTCACCGTCCACCTTCACCGCACGCTCCTTGAGCTTCCGGTTGGCTTCGGAGTTGCTCGGGGTCAGGCCGGCCGCCGTCAGCAACGCGGCGATACGCAGTCCCTCGGCCGGGATCGCCACGTCCTGCAACGGCAGCTGGGTGATGTCACCCTGCCCGGTCACCGCCGCTTCCCAGCCCGCGATCGCCTGCTCGGCCGCCGCAGCGTCGTGGAAGCGGGTCGCCAGTTCACGCGCCAGGCGCAGCTTGACCACACGCGGGTTCAGGCCGCCATTGGCCACCTGCTCACGCAGCTGCACGGCTTCGGCCTGGCTGATGTCGAAGGACAGCAGCTCGATCCAGCGCCACATCAGGGTGTCGTCCACCTTCATGGTCTTGGTGACGATGTCGATGGCCGGCTCGCTGATACCAATGTAGTTGCCCAGCGACTTGGACATCTTGTTGACGCCGTCCAGGCCTTCCAGCAGCGGCATGGTCAGCACTACCTGCGGCTTCTGGCCGTGGTGTTCCTGCAGGCCACGCCCCATCAGCAGGTTGAACTTCTGGTCGGTACCGCCCAGTTCGACGTCGGCCTCCAGGGCCACCGAGTCGTAGCCCTGCACCAGCGGGTACAGGAACTCGTGGATGGCGATGGACTGCTGGGCGGCGTAGCGCTTGGCGAAGTCGTCGCGCTCGAGCATGCGTGCCACGGTGTGCTGCCCGGCCAGGCGGATCATGTCGGCTGCGCCCATCTTGCCGAACCACTCCGAGTTGAAGCGGACTTCGGTACGGCTGCGGTCCAGCACCTTGAACACCTGTTCCTCGTAGGTACGGGCGTTGGCCAGCACGTCATCGCGGCTGAGCGGCTTGCGGGTCAGGCTCTTGCCGGACGGGTCGCCGATCATGCCGGTGAAGTCGCCGATCAGGAAAATGACCTGGTGGCCGAGGTCCTGGAACTGGCGCATCTTGTTCAGCAGCACCGTATGGCCCAGGTGCAGGTCGGGCGCGGTGGGGTCGAAGCCGGCCTTGATCCGCAGCGGGCGGCCTTCCTGCAGGCGCGCACGCAGATCCTCGAGCTTGAGGATCTCGTCGGCACCACGGCCGATCAGGGCAAGGGCTTCTTCAATCGAGGACACGTGACTACTCCCGGCAACGCCGATTCTTGTGTGGGGTGTTAAAGCGAAGTTAACCCGATTGGCTTCACAAAAGCCAATGGGCACAAGGGTTTGACGCGGTTTTCTCAGGTGTCTATGGTAACCGGCGATCAGGCCCGCGCTCCCGGGCCGCCAGGAAAAAACCGCCGATGCACAATTCCGAACAAGGGCGCGCACGCAAGCAGCGCTTCCAGGAACGCCTCCACGTCCTGCACGACAACGCCCTGCATCGGAAGCTCAGGCAACACCTCCCCGCCGCCTTCAATGAGCGCTGGACCCGCCGCCATTGGATGCACGCCAGCCTGTTCGCGACCATCGGCGCCCTGGTGGCGACGATCGTGCCCGGTTTCTCGCACACCATCGATGCACCTTACGCCGACAGCCACACCAGCCTGGCGCTGCCGTTGCCGCCGCTGACCATGGCCCGCCAGCAGCAGGTGCCGGGCGACAGCTGGCAGGTGCTGCGCGTGCAGCGTGGCCAGACCCTGAGCGACCTGTTCGACAAGGCCGGCATTCCGGCCACCACCCTGCACCGGGTGCTGGACCATCCTGGTGCACGCGAGGCGCTGACCAAGCTGCGCCCCGGTGCCGAGATCGCCTTCGACATGCCGCTGTCCGGCGACCTGCGCAGCATCCGTTTTGACCGGGATGCCGACAACCGGGTGGAACTGAGCCTGGCCGGCGATGACATCAAGGAGAAGGTGACCAAACGCGAGTCCTCCACGCGCACCGTGGTCACCAGCGGCGAGATCACCAGTTCGCTGTATGCCGCGGCCCGGCGGGCCGGGCTGTCGCCATCGGCGATCGCGACGATGACCGACGACATCTTCAAGTACGACATCGACTTCTCCAAGGACCTGCAGCCGGGCGACCGCTTCAGCGTGGTGATGGATGAAACCTGGCGCGAAGGCGAGAAGGTGGACACCAGCAAGATCCTGGCAGCGACCTTCACCACCGGTGGCAAGACCTATTCCGGCTTCCGCTTCGACCGCAACGGCAAGTCCGAGTACTACGACATCAACGGCCGCTCGCTGAAGAAGAGCTTCATCCGCATGCCGATCCCGTTCGCGCGGCTGAGCTCGACCTTCGGCGCGCGCAAGCACCCGGTGCTGGGCAAGATGCGCATGCACAAGGGCGTGGACTACGCTGCGCGCACCGGTACCCCGATCATGGCCGCCGGCGACGCCCGCGTGCAGTTTGCCGGCGTGCAGAACGGCTACGGCAATGTGGTGATCCTCGACCATGGCCGCGGCCACACCACCCTGTACGGCCACATGTCGCGCTTTGCGAACATCAAGACCGGCCAGCGCGTGGCCCAGGGTACGGTGATCGGCTATGTCGGCTCGACCGGCCTGGCGACCGGCCCGCACCTGCACTACGAATTCCGCGTCAACGGCGAACACCGCAACCCGCTGACCGTGACCATGCCGCCGCCGGAACCGCTGAAGGGCGCCGAACTGGTCGCCTTCCGCGCGCAGACCGCGCCGGCGATGGCCCGCATCCAGGGCATGGAGAAGCTGATCTACGCCGACGCCAGCCCGGCACCGACCAGCCGCGACGAGGCTGCGCCAGAGGTGGCCAGCGCCAAGGACAAGCCGTCCAGCAGCCGCAAGCGCGGCTGAGCCCCTGCGTTGACGAAGAAGGACGCGGCAGCCCAAGCTTGCCGCGTCCTTTTTTTATGCCTGCCATGAACACGACTGCCGACGCTGACGCCCCCCTGTACCTTGGCCTGATGTCGGGCACCAGCGCCGACGGCATCGATGCCGCGCTGGTGCAGTTCCCCGCCGGCGGTGGCTGCCGCTTCGTGCACGGCCTGACTGCCCGCTGGGAACCGGTGCTGCGTGCCCGGCTGGTGGCGCTGGGTGAAGGTGGGCCACTGGATTCGCTGGAGGAGCTGGGCGAGCTGGACGCGCAGATCGCGATCAACTTTGCCAAGGCCGCCAACCAGCTGCTGGCCGAGGCCGGCGTAGATCGCAGCCAGGTGCGCGCGATCGGCTCGCACGGCCAGACTGTGCGCCACCGCCCGCTGGCCAACCCCGCCTTCACCGTGCAGCTGGGCGACGGCAACCGCATCGCCGAACTGACCGGGATCACCACGGTGTCCGACTTCCGCCGCCGCGACGTGGCGGCCGGTGGCCATGGCGCGCCGCTGATGCCGGCCTTCCACCTCGGCATGCTGGGCGCCGCCGACGAGGACCGTGCGGTGCTCAACCTGGGCGGCATCGCCAACCTGACCCTGATCCCGCGCGAAGGCGTGGTGCGCGGCTTTGATACCGGCCCGGCCAATGCGCTGATGGATGCTTGGTGCCAGCGCCACACTGGCCGCACCTTCGATGCCGACGGCGCGTACGCTGCCAGTGGCGCGGTGGACGAGGGCCTGCTGGCCGGCTGGCGCTCGGACCCGTGGTTCGACCTGCCGCCGCCGAAGAGCACCGGCCGCGAACAGTTCCACCTGGCCTGGGCCGAGGCACACATGGACGAAGGCGAATACGCCGCTGCCGATGTGCAGGCAACCCTGCTGGAGCTGACGGTGGTAACGGTAGCCGACGCGCTGTTGGCACAGCAGCCGCGGACCCGGCGCCTGCTGGTCTGTGGCGGTGGGGTGCGCAACCGGCAGCTGATGAAGCGGCTGGCGGCGCGGCTGCCGGAGGTGCAGGTGGAGTCCAGCGCAGTGCATGGGCTGGACCCGGAGTACGTGGAGGCGATGGGCTTCGCCTGGCTGGCGCAGCGGACCATGGACGGGCTGGCCGGCAACCTGCCGAGCGTGACCGGGGCGACGGGCCCGCGGATCCTGGGTGCGATTCATCTGGCGTGAGCAGAAGCAGCCGAGCGTGGGCT
>DQIG01000351.1:0-394 GCA_003525885.1 Stenotrophomonas sp. | reverse complement strand
AGCGTGGGCTCGGCTCTACAGCATTGCGGCGCGGCCGCTAATCGAAGCCCTGCCCCGCGGGCAAAGCCTGCAGGGCGGCGATGGCGTCGGAGAGCGCGTCCACTTCGGGATCGCCGAAGCCGGAGCGGACCTCCAGTTCACTGCTGAACAGACCCTGCTCCAGCAAGGCGGCGCAGGTCTGTTCGTGGGTCCAGCCGCGGGCGACCGCGACGCGTCGGATACGTTCCAGCAGCAGCGGGTCCAGGTCCCGCAGCACAACGTCGGCCATGCTCACTTCCCCGTTCGCAAGGCACCGCCCCCTCGGCGCGTCGGGGGCGATGATCCCGCAGTCCGGGCAGACAGGCAATCAGGCGATCGGCGGCGGCCCGCGGTCGGCGATCCGCGGCCACAGCCA
>DQIG01000352.1:7233-8741 GCA_003525885.1 Stenotrophomonas sp. | reverse complement strand
CCAGCGGCCGGCACTACCGGGTATGCTCTTGCTGGCACACCCACCCGGATCCACCGATGAGCGACACCCCCCGCATCGCTTTCCTGGCCAGCACCACCGAGCCCGCACAGATGGCCCGCGCAGCGATGATCTCGCGTTATGGCGATCATGCGCCGGAGCAGGCTGACGTGCTGTGTCCGCTGGGCGGCGACGGCTTCATGCTGCAGACCCTGCATCGGCATGGGCACCTGGGCAAGCCGGTGTTCGGCATGAAGTTGGGTACGGTCGGTTTCCTGATGAACCAGTACCGTGGCGACGATGACGTGCAGGCTCGCATCGCGCGCGCCGAACCGGCCAACCTGCGCCCGCTGGAAATGGTGGCGCTGACCGAGTCCGGCACCAGTACCGGATCGCTGGCCTACAACGATGTCTCGTTGCTGCGGCAGACCCGGCAGGCGGCGCATATCGGCATCGACCTCAACGGCCAGGAGCGCGTGGCCGAGCTGATTGGTGACGGCGTGCTGGTGGCCACCCCGGCCGGCAGTACCGCCTACAACTATTCCGCACACGGCCCGGTGCTGCCGCTGGGCTCGCATACCATCGCGCTGACGCCGCTGGCCCCTTACCGGCCGCGACGCTGGCGCGGGGCGATCCTAAAGGCGGACACCGAGGTGCGCTTCCGCGTGCTTGATCCGTACAAGCGTCCGGTCAGCGTAACCGCTGATTCGCACGAGACCCGCGATGTGGTCGAGGTGACCATCCGCGAGTCGAAAGACCGCCGCGTGACCCTGCTGTTCGATCCGGAGCACAACCTGGAAGACCGGATCCTGAGCGAACAGTTCGTTTTTTGAGGACAATGGGCGGCCGGCCCCGCCGACCGCTTGAAGGACCCCCACCGATGGGCGACAACTCCCCCCGTTTGCTGACCGTCGCGGTGACCTCGCGCGCGCTGTTCGACCTCGAGGAAAGCCACGCGCTGTTCGAGAGCGATGGCGTGGCGGCCTATGCCGAATTCCAGCGCCAGCATGAGGACGACATCCTCGGCCCCGGCGTGGCCTTTCCCGTGGTGCGCAAGCTGCTGGCGCTGAACCAGGGCGCCAGCCCGGAGAACCCGCGGGTCGAGGTGATCCTGCTGTCGCGCAACTCGGCCGATACCGGCCTGCGCATCTTCAACTCGATCCAGCACTACGGCCTGGGCATCATCCGTGCGACGTTCACCGCCGGCGAGCCGACCTGGCCCTACGTAAAGCCGTTCGGCACCGACCTGTTCCTGTCGGCCAACCCGGAATCGGTGCGCAGCGCGCTGCGTCACGGCATTGCGGCGGCGACCATCCTGCCCAAGCCACCGGGCGAGACCGCTGCGGCTGCGGCGGACCAGATCGATACCGGTCGCCCGGCCGGCCAGCTGCGCATTGCCTTTGACGGTGACGCAGTGATCTTCGGCGACGAGAGTGAGCGCATTTCGCGCGAGCAGGGCGTGGAAGCCTTTGGCCGCCACGAACGCGAGCGCGCCCGCGAGCCGCTCAGTG
>DQIG01000352.1:6683-7072 GCA_003525885.1 Stenotrophomonas sp. | reverse complement strand
CGCTCAGTGGTGGCCCCTTCCGCGGCTTCCTGTCGGCCCTGCATACGTTGCAGGAAGTGTTCCCGGCCGGCGAGAGTGCACCGATCCGTACCGCGCTGGTCACCGCGCGTTCGGCACCGGCGCACGAGCGGGTGATCCGCACCCTGCGTGAGTGGGGCGTGCGCCTGGACGAAGCGCTGTTCCTCGGTGGTCGCCACAAGGGACCGTTCCTGCAGGCGTTCGGCGCCGACATCTTCTTCGATGATTCGCAGCACAACATCGACAGCGCCCGCGAGCATGTGGCCGCCGGCCACGTACCACACGGCGTCGCCAACGAAGGTTGACGCCATGATGGGTGGGTTCCGACCGTTGGTTGGCACGTCATCGCCCCGGTAGGTGCCAACCTTGGT
>DQIG01000352.1:0-6535 GCA_003525885.1 Stenotrophomonas sp. | reverse complement strand
GGTAGGTGCCAACCTTGGTTGGCACGGTGGTGCGTCAATGCCCACCAGGGTGGGCATCTACCAAACGCCGGTTACGGGGTGCCTGACATCCCCAGCTGCAGATCCACCACCTTCCAGCGCAGGCCCTGCGGTTCCAGCACCACCCTCAAGGGAGGCTGGCCGGGGCCGCGATCGACATCGATCACGAAGCGATCAAACGCCTCGAAATGGTGCTCGGCATGCTTCAGTGGCCGTGCCGGTTCGGTCGCGCCGAAGGCATCGCCGCCCTGCAGTTCATTGCGGCCGCGCTTCCACAGCACGTGGCCCTGCAGCATCGCGCCGATTCCGGTCGGGGTCACCATGGTCTCCACCGCCGCGCCACCGAGCTGGTCGCCGAGTCCATAGAGCAGGGCGCCGAACGGGCTGGCCGCCACATCCGGGCCAGCCTGGCGGACCAGGTAGTCATTGAGTTGCGCGCGCAGGCTGCTGCGCACGCGCGGGAAATCGACGTATCGCTCCAGGCGGGCGGTGTCGCGCTGTTCGATGGCCTTGGACAGGCCATTGATGGTCATGTACGGGCCGCCAAACCACCAGGCCGCCACGGCCAGGACCAGCAGCACAAGGAATGCGGTCAGTTTCTTCATGCCGACCAGACTGCCGCAACGGCGGCAGTGCCGGGTGAAGACTCAATGACTGGGCGAACCACGGCCGTCACCAAAGGCATCGACCAGCTGTTGCCGTTCAGCCGGGGTCAGCGCTTCCAGTCGCGTTGCAAGCACCTCGTCCAGGCTGCGGGTGCGGGTGGTGCCGAGGATGCCGCTGGCCACGCCGGGATGGCCCAGCGTATAGGCGAAGGCGGTCTGGGCCGGGCGCTGGCTGTGGATCGCGGCTACCGCATGCCGCATCTGGCGGGCACTGCGCATCAGCTGGCGGCTGCTGGGCTTCAGCCACGCGCGCGCCAGGTACCAGCCATCGGCCAGTCGTGGCAGGCGCGGACGCGGGGGCAGCAGGTGGCCCTGCGCCAGCACGGTGCCCGCCAGCACGCCAATACCCACCGCCTGCAACTGGTCGATCAACGGTTCGCGGTCCTGTTGCAGGGCGTTGTAGTCCAGCAGTACCACATCGAAGGTGTCGGGATGGGCGATCATCCAGCGCAGGGTCGAGGCCGAATGGGTGTTGATGCCGGTGTGCCGGATCAATCCACGCTCGCGCAGGCGCTGCAGCGCGGCCAGCAGGTCGTCGTTGATGTCGTGTTCGCTGGCGCCATGCAGCTGGTAGATATCAAGGTGGTCCAGGCCGAGGTTGCGCAGCGAGGCCTCGCAGCTGGCGGTGATGGCCGCGGGCGAGAAATTGCGTTGCTCGGCACCGCTGATGCCGGCCTGTCCGGTCAGCGTGCCACCCTTGCTGGAGATCACCAGTGAATCGCGCGGATGCTGCTTCAGCAACGGGCGCAGGATGCGGCCCAGGCGTGGCTCGGCATGGAAGCCGGAATAATTGTGGCCGGTATCGAGCAGGTTCACCCCATGGGCGAGCGCATGTTCGACCACGGCGGCCGCCTCATGCTCCGGAAAGCGGCGATGACCCCAGAAGCCGGAGCAGCCCAGGCCGATTGGTGAAACGGCCAGGCCGGTGCGGCCGAGCACGCGCCGCTGGCGGGCCAGCGGAAGATGCTGAGACATCAGAACTCCAGATCCAGCGCGGCGCACAGGTAGTCAACGAACGGACCGAGCGCGGCCAGGTCCTTGCCCAGCGTGGACAGCAGGCGCGGGCCGGTCATGGTGGCGTCGTCCAGCGAGCGCCACATCACCCAGTTGCGGTGCTTGAGGTCGTCGATGAATTCGAAGTCGGCCGGGAAGCCACGGGGTGGCCGCACCAGCTTTTCGCTCTCCTCGAAATCGAAGCGCTTGCGCAGGGCCGGTGCATGTGCGGCGGCCTTCCAGCTGCCCGGGTTGTCGAGGATGAAGTGGCGCACGCGGCGCTGGGTTTCCGGTTCCGGATGCCACAGGCCTGCACCGACGAAGCTCTCGCCGGGCTGCAGGTGCACGTAGAACGAAGGTGCGGCCACTTCACGGCGGCGCTCATGGAACAGGCGTGCGCCCTGCCAGGTCTTGTACGGTGACTTGTCGTTGGAGAAGCGCGCGTCGCGATGGATGCGGAACAGTGAGCCACCGACGCCACGGGTATCGGCGCGGAAATGGTCGCTGACCTCGGCCAGTGCGGGCTGCAGGTCGCCCAGCAGGCGCAGGAATGGCTGTCGTACGTGGTCTTCATACTGCTGGCGGTGGTCGTTGAACCAGGCCTTGTCGTTATGCCGCGCCAGGCTGCGCAGGAACTTGAAACTGGCGTCCGAGAAGTAGGTGCTCACAACGTCTCCTGCAGGTGCTGGCCCCAATCCCGCAGCGATTGCAGCAGGGCCTGGCGCCGGGCGTCGTCGGGCGCCTCGGCGGCCAGTGCATCGAGCTGCTGTTGGAACTGGGGCAGGTTGAGTTCGCCCAGGCCGCCGTCGCCGAGCAGTCGCTGGCGGCGGTAATCCTGCCAGCGCTGGCGTTCAGACGGCGAGAGGCTGTCGGGATGGTTGCGTGCGCGGTAGCGGAACAGCAGCTCCGGCAGGCGCGGGTCGCGGAAGCGGCCTTCCAGCGCCGCCAGCTGCTCCGGCGTGGTGGTGCGCGCCAGCGCAAGCAGCGGCTTGTCGCCGTTGCCTAGGAAGCCGTCGTACAGCGAGGCATCGACGTCGGCCACGGTGGCGGCGCGGGGCTGGTTGTAGACCTGGCGAGCCTTCTCGGCCAGTTGCGGGGCGAACGCGCGCAGCCGTTCCACCTTGGCCTCGATCGCGGCTACGTCCAGGCCGAGGCGCGCGTGGTCATCGGCGCGCAGGTGGTTCCAGGCGATCAGCGCCGGCACCTTGTTCAGATGCACTTCCTTCAGCGGTACCCGCGCCACGCCTTCGGGCAGCTCGCTGGCGCGCATGTACAGGCGCTGTGCGATCACCTCGGCCGGCAGTTCCAGCAGGTCGTCGATCTCGCCTTCCAGGTCGAACACGATCACCCGGTTGTTGATGGTGGGGTGCACGGCCAGCGGCAGTACTGGTGCCGCGCACAGGCGACTGGCCGGATAGCGCATGGAAATGTGCAGCACCGGTTTCATCGCGGCCACGTCCAGCAGGCTGCCGACGAAGCGCTTGTCACGCAGCTTCAGCGCGTACTCCCACAGGCGCGGCTGCGACTGCTTGAACAGACGTGCCATGCCGATGGTGGCGCGCACGTCGGACAGCGCTTCGTGCGCATCGCCTTCGCGCACGTTGTTGGCCTCGGCCAGGTGCTCGAGCTTGAACGAGGTGGCGCCGTCCTCGCGCAGCGGCCACTGGATGCCGTCCGGGCGCATCGCGCGCATCAGTCGCAGCATGTCCAGCAGGTCCCAGCGCGAATTGCCGTTGCGCCACTCGCGTTCGTAGGGGTCATGGAAGTTGCGGAACAGGCCGTAGCGGACGAATTCATCGTCGAAGCGCAGCGTGTTGTAGCCCAATGCGCAGGTGCCGGGACGCGACAGCTGCTCGTTGATGCGGTCGAAGGCTTCGGCCTCGCTGATGCCCTCGGCCAGGGCCTGCTGCGGGGTGATGCCGGTGACCAGGGTGGCCATCGGCGAGGGCAGCAGGTCATCGGCCGGTCTTACGAAGAAGCTGACCGGGGTATCGATCTCGTTGAGGTCGCCATCGGTGCGGATCGCGGCGTACTGCGAGATGCGCGTGCGCCGCGGGTCCTGGCCGAAGGTCTCCAGGTCGTAGAACAGGAAGCTGTCGGCCATCAGTGCGCGCCCTCCAGCACCGGCAGCTGCGCGTGGATCTGCGCTTCCAGTGCGGACCAGTCGATGTTGTCCAGAGTCGTGTGGCCAGCGGTTGCCGCCACCAGCATGTCGCGCTGCAGGTCGGTACGGCGCAGTGCTTCCGCATACGGCGTATGCAGGAAGGTGACCATCGTGTAGTGCGGTACGAAGCGGGTCGGCCAGCGCCGCTGCAGTTCCTGCTCCAGTTCGCGCTGCAGCAGGAACGCAGGATCGGCCACGCGGTCGCGCATCTCCAGGTAGTTCTCCAGCGCCATCTGCTGGATGGCACGTGCATTCGGCTTGCGCTCGGCCTCGAACGCGGCGAACGCACCTTCCAGATCATCGGCCTCCATCAGATGACGGGCCAGCGCAACGCAGTCCTCGAACGCGCAGTTCATGCCCTGGCCGTGGAACGGCACCATGGCATGCGCGGCATCGCCGATCAGTACGGCGCGGCCCTGCTGATGCCAACGGTCCAGGGTGAGCGTGCCGAGCAGGCCCGGCGGGTGCTGTTCCCAGTCCGCGCGCAGGTTCGGGATCAAGGGCAGGGTGTCGGCGAACTCGCGCGCGAACAACGCCTCGGCCTGCGCGCCGGTGTTGACCGTGGCGAAGCTGGGATCGCCCTGGTTGGGCAGGAACAGAGTGACGGTGAAGGTACCTTCGTGGTTGGGCAGGGCGATGCACATGTAGTGGCCGCGTGGCCAGATGTGCAGCGCATTGCGCTCGATGCGGAAACTGCCGTCGGCGGCTGGCGGGATCTCCAGCTCCTTGTAGGAGTGGTCGAGGAAGGCGATATCCTCGCCCAGCGGCGCACGACGGTTCATCGCCGCGCGCAGTGCCGAACCGGCACCGTCTGCACCGATCAGCGTGTCGAAGCGGATGTCGTGCGGGCTGTCGTCGCGGTCATCGATGAAGCGGGCGTAGCCGGCATCGAAATCGACGGTGTGCAGGCGGCGATGGAAATGCACGGTGGCGCCGGCCTGCTCGGCCAGCTCCAGCAGCGTGGTGTTCAGGTCGCTGCGATGGATCGACCAGATCACCTCGCTGTCATCACGGCCATAGCGCTGCAGCTGCGGTTCGCCTTCGCGCGGGTGCACCATGCGGCCGCGCATCATCACTGCGCGCGCCATCACTTCGTCTTCCACACCGGCCTGGCGCAGTGCGTTGCGCCCGCGCTCGGCCAACGCCAGGTTGATCGAGCGGCCGCTCTCGTAGTCGGCCACGCGTGGATCGCCGCGGCGCTCGTACAGGGTGATGCGCCAGCCTTGCCGGGACAGCAGGATGGCCAGCAGGGACCCGGCGAGGCCGGCACCGATAATGCTCAACGAGCGGGAGGCGTGTGCGATCAACGAACTGTCCAGCAGTAGGGGAGGGACCGGCTTAAAGGCCGGCCCAGGCTTCCACTTCCTCGACGAAGTGGTGCACGTCCAGGTAGCGGTTGTAGAGCGGGGTGGGCGAGATGCGGATCACGTCGGGCTCGCGCCAGTCGCCGAGCACGCCGATGCCGCGCAGGTGCTCGAACAGTGCGCGGCCACGCTCGCGGCCACCGATCACCCGCAGCGACAACTGGCAGCCGCGGCGTTGCGGGTCGGCCGGGGTGATGATGTCCAGCACCTGCGGCAGGCGCGCGCGCACCAGTGCTTCGAGCATGCCGGTGAGCGCCAGCGATTTGCTGCGCAGCGCTTCCATGCCAGCACGTTCGAACAGGTCGAGCGAGGCGCGCAGCGGTGCCAGGCCGAGGATCGGCGGATTGCTCAGCTGCCAGCCTTCGGCGCCGATGGCGGGCGTGAACTGCGGCGCCATCTGGAAGCGGGTGGCTTCCTCATGGCCCCACCAGCCAGCAAAGCGCGGCAGGGTGGTGTCGCGGTGGTGGCGCTCGTGCACGAAGGCGCCAGCCACTGCGCCCGGGCCGCTGTTGAGATATTTGTAATGGCACCACACGGCAAAATCAGGGGCCACGTCATGCAGGCGCAGTGGCAGGTTGCCGACCGAGTGCGCCAGGTCGAAGCCGATGCGCGCGCCCTGCAGGCGGGCGGCACGGGTGATTGCATCGAGATCGAAGGCCTGGCCGGTGCGGTACTGCACGCCAGGCCACAGCACCAGCGCAAGGCGCGGACCGTGTTCGGCGATGGCGCGCTCGATCGCGGTGAGCGAGATCGTTCCGTTGGCTTCGTCCGGTTGCACTTCCACCAGGCATTCTGCCGGGTCGAAGCCATGGAAGCGGATCTGTGCTTCCACGGCGTGGCGGTCGGTCGGGAACGCACCGGCTTCCATCAGGATCACCGGGCGCTGCGTGGTTGGCCGGTAGAAGCTGACCATCATCAGGTGCAGGTTCACGCTGAGCGTGTTCATCGCCACAACCTCACTGGGCAGGGCGCCGACCACGCGGGCCAGCTGTGCGCTCACCAGGCGGTGGTAGGACAGCCACTGCGTGGGGCCGGTGAAGTGGCCTTCCACCGCCAGCTCGCCCCACTGCTTCATCACTTCCTGTACGGCGGCCTGTGCGCCACGCGGCTGCAGCCCCAGCGAATTGCCGACGAAGTAGGTCTGCTCGCCGCCACCATGGCGCGGAATCAGGAATTCGTTACGCAGTGGGCGCAGCGGATCGGCGGCGTCCAGGGCAATGGCGTGGGTGCGGCTGAGCAGGTCGGACATGGTCGGGCAACAGGCTGCAACGGGACCGCCAGTGTAGCGCTTGGCGGCGTGCCTGCCGCCGAACCTGTAGAGCCGAGCCCAT
>DQIG01000053.1:5876-8023 GCA_003525885.1 Stenotrophomonas sp. | reverse complement strand
CGGCCAGCGGCCGGCTCTACCAGGGGCTGCTCAGATGTCGCTGTGGTGATGGGGTACGGCGGCCGGCAACGGATCGTGGCCGCCGACGAAATGGCGCACCACCGGGGCACGCTCACCCCGATGCAATCCGCGCAGCACTTCCTGGATCGCCTTGTCGTCGGCGGTGATGCGCTCGTGCTGGCGCAGGTGCTCCAGCCAGGACGGGGTCACGAAATACTCCAGGTGGATGCCCGGACTGGCCACATCCTCGACCACGCCCCAGACCACCGCGCCATCGCGGCGACGGATCGCGCCCAGCGCGCGCATCTGACTCTGGAACGCAGCGCGGTCCCCCTCCTCGATGCGGTACTCGATGGTGACCAGCACCGGACCGCGATCGTTCGACACCGGCACCGACAGCTCGGGTGCCGGCCAGTGACCGGCCGGGCTCAGGTTCAGGTCTTCGGTACCGGCGATGCGCACGCGCCACACCAGCAATCCGCCGATCACCGCGCCTGCGGCAGCCACCAGCAACGCCAGTTCCGGCGAGGTACGCTGTGCGAGCGCGCCCCAGCTCAGTCCGCCGGCCGCCATGCCAGCCGAGAACACCATGATGTACAACGCCAGCGCACGCGCACGCACCCATGCGGGTACGGCGGTCTGCGCGGCGATCTGCAGCGACGACAGCACGGTGATCCAGGCGAAGCCATTGACCAGCATCACCGCCGGAAGCACGTACCAGCTGCGGGTCAGCGCCAGCCCGACCAGGCTCAACGCCAGCGACAACGTCGCCAGCAGCACCAGCAGGTCGCGATCCATCTGCGCACGCAGCTTCGGCAGCAGCAGCGCACCGCCCACCGCACCGATTCCGATGCAACCCAGCAGCATGCCGTACTGCCCCGCGCCGCCGTGCATCTGCCCACGCACCACCACCGGCAGCAACGCGTTCATGGCCGCGGCGAAGAAGAAGAAACCGGCCGACTTGATCAGCACCGCCTGCAGGCGTCCCGCACGGCTGGCGTAGCGCAGGCCTGCTTTCAGACCGGCGCCGAAACCCTCCGGTGGCAGGCTCGACTGCTTCGGGTCGCGCTTCCAGCCCCACACCACGAACAGCATCGCGGCGAAGGTGATGGCGTTGAAACCGAACGCCCAGACCGCACCGAGCTGGGCGACGATCACACCGCCGATGGCCGGACCGATCGAGCGCGCGATATTGATGCCGATCGAGTTCAGCGCCACCGCCGAGGCCAGCATCGGCTGCGGCACCAGTTCGGACACGATAGCGGCCTGCGCCGGCATCGCCATCGCCGCACCGCACCCCATGCAGAAGGTCAGCAGCACCAGCAGCTGTGGGGTCAGCATGTCCATCGCGGTCAGCGCCGCCATCACGGCGGCGACCAGCAGCATCCAGCCCTGGGTCGCCAACAGGTACCTGCGGCGATCAACGATGTCGGCCAGCGTTCCGGCGGCCAGTGCCAACAGCACGATCGGCACGGTGGTCGCCGACTGCACCAGGGCCACCATCAACGGCGAGCCGGTACGTTCGGCCATCACCCAGGCGGCGGCCACGTCGTTGACCCAGGTGCCGATATTGCTGGCCAGGATCGCCAGCCAGATCGAGCGGAACATCCGGATCTTCAGCGGGGACCAGGCACCTGCGGCCTGTGCGGGGGGTTGCGACGCGGTTGCGTTCACCATTGCCATGCTCCAACGATCGAGGCGAACAACGTATCCCGGCCACCGGCCTGCTTCAGTGCAGGACCGGCATCGACCCAGGCCAGCTGCAGCTGCCATTGCCAGTGTTCGCTGGCCTGCCAGCGGGTTTCGGATTTGTACTGAGTGCCGATGCGGCGCGCGCCACCGGCGCTGCCTGGCAACGCCACCAGCGGTGCCGGCGTGGTGTAGACCGCATCGGCGCGACGATGCTTCCAGGCCATCTGTACGCCCAGTTCCGTCGTCACCGCGTCGTGCAGGCGCAGGGTCAGGGTCGGCTGGACGTCCATCAGATTGGCCGGGGCCAGCAGGCTGGCCTCGCTGAAGTAGGCCGATTTCGGGAACAGTGCATTGAAGGTTCCCAGGCGGCCGTCATGCAGATTGCCATCGCCACTGGCGATGTCCGCCTTCAGCCCCAACCGCGGTTGCAGCGGCAGGTCCGTCCAGCGCCAGCC
>DQIG01000053.1:5588-5727 GCA_003525885.1 Stenotrophomonas sp. | reverse complement strand
AGGTCCGTCCAGCGCCAGCCGGTATCGGTGGCCAGCGTCCAGGCGCGGATATCGAGCGTGCCGACGGTCGTTCGCAGTTCACCCCCCTGCGCCACCAGCTCGCTGTTCCAGTCCAGTGCGCCGGCCTGGCCGAACCAGC
>DQIG01000053.1:4548-5441 GCA_003525885.1 Stenotrophomonas sp. | reverse complement strand
GCGCCGGCCTGGCCGAACCAGCGCGCACCCACGGTCTGCCGGCGTTCGATGCCGGAGCCCGCGGCGAAGCGCGCACCTTCGCGGCGGTAGTCGAGCAGGTACAGATCCCACTGTCCCGCGCCCTGCCCGCGTGACGTGGTGGCATAGGCACCCCACAGGTGGGCACCGTGTTCGCCACGATCATCAAAGGCACCCGGCCGGTTCTCCACCGGCCGCAGCGCCATCAGATCAAGCGTGCCGAGGCGGCCTTTCCAGCCCAGGCGCGCACCGTCGAAGGCCAGGCGGATGTTCGGCCCATCGCGCACCGACAACAGCCGCGAGCTGCCATAGCCGGCTTCCTGCCGGCCGAGTTGCAGATGGACGCCACCGCGCTGCCAGCGCCAGTACGCCTGCTGCACATCCAACGCGCCACGGTCGGTGCGGCCCGGGCCGCCGGCCTTGCCATTTTCGCCATGGACACCCAGCTGCACTTTCGCCTGCCAGTCATCGCGGGCATAGGTGGCCGACGCCAACGCTCGCAGCAGGCCGTAGCCATCCTCGCTGCCGCCGACGCCGAACCGGGTCGGGTCGTAGTACAGGCCACGCACGCGCAGCGACGCGTCCCACTGCAACTGGCCGTCGCCCACTTCACTGCAGTGGCCACTGTCACATGCCAGCGCCAGCGACGGCACGACCAGCAGCGCCAGGCTCAGAACGCGAAACACGAGCATCCCATCGCACCCCAGAAGGCGGTCAGGTCATCGGTGGGCGCCGCGTGGTGCGCGGCATGCCCGTGCGCGCCATGCGCACTGCAGGCCACACCTTGATGGTGACGATGGGCGGCAGCCAATCCGGTGGCGGCACCACCAACATGGTAGCCGCCGAATCTGTTCACCGGCGACCAGTCCGGCATC
>DQIG01000053.1:4227-4406 GCA_003525885.1 Stenotrophomonas sp. | reverse complement strand
ACCGGCGACCAGTCCGGCATCGCCGGCGGCAGCTGCGGCGCCAGACCTGCGTAGTCGCCGTCGGCATGCACGATGCGGCCACCGACCACGGTCAGCACGCTGGTGATGTCGGCGATCTGTGCATCGTCGACGCGGAAGAAGTCGGCCGAGAGCAGGATGAAGTCGGCCAGCTGGCCGGC
>DQIG01000053.1:3919-4079 GCA_003525885.1 Stenotrophomonas sp. | reverse complement strand
TGAAGTCGGCCAGCTGGCCGGCTTTCAGGGCGCCCTTCACCGCTTCGTCGCCAGAGAACCAGGCACTGCCCTGGGTCCACAGGCGCAGGGCCTGTTCGCGTTCAAGCAGGTTCTCATCGCCATACAGGGCCAGTCCGCCCACGGTGCGCCCGGTCACCAG
>DQIG01000053.1:0-3770 GCA_003525885.1 Stenotrophomonas sp. | reverse complement strand
CCACGGTGCGCCCGGTCACCAGCCAGGACAACGCCACCCACGGGTTGTAGCTGGCCACGCGGGTGGCATCGGTACCGGCACCGACCGGCACGCCTTCGGCCAACATGCGCTTGACCGGCGGCGTGTGCCGTGCGGCCTGCACGCCGTAGCGCTCGACGAAAGCCTCGCCCTGGTAGGCCATGCGGTGCTGCACGGCGATGCCGCCGCCCAGCGCACGGATGCGCTCGATGTTGCGCGGGGTGATGGTCTCGGCGTGGTCGATGAACCAGTGCAGGCCATCGAACGGCACCTCGCGGTTGACCTGTTCGTACACATCCAGGATGCGGGTGATGCTCTCGTCGTAGGTGGCGTGGATGCGGAACGGCCAGCGCTTCTCGACCAGCAGCTTCACCACGTCGTGCAGTTCAGGCTCCAGCTCCGGCGGCAGTTCCGGACGCGGCTCGTTGAACAGTTCGAAGTCGGCCGCCGAGAACACCAGCATCTCGCCGGCACCGTTGTGGCGCAGCAGGTCATCGCCCTGGCGGGGCTGCAGGATCTCGCTCCAGCCACGGAAGTCATCCACTTCCCTGCCCTTGTTCTGGGTGAACAGGTTGTAGGCGATGCGCACCGTCAGCTGGTCATCGCGATGCAGCTGCTCGATGACCTGGTAGTCCTCGGGGTAATTCTGGAAGCCGCCGCCGGCGTCGATCACCGAGGTGATGCCAAGCCGGTTCAGTTCCCGCATGAAGTGGCGCGTCGAGTTGGCCTGGTATTCGATCGGCAGGCGCGGGCCCTTGGCCAGTGTGGCGTACAGGATCAGCGCATTCGGCTTGGCCAACAGCAGCCCGGTCGGATTGCCCAGCGAATCGCGCACGATCTGGCCACCCGGCGGATCCGGCGTGTCCTTGCTGTAGCCACACGCGCGCAGCGCGGCGCGGTTGAGCAGCGCGCGGTCATACAGGTGCAGCAGGAACACCGGCGTATCAGGTGCGATGTCGTTGAGCTCCTGCAGCGTCGGCAGTCGCTTCTCGTTGAACTGCGCGGCAGTGAAGCCACCAACCACGCGTACCCACTGCGGTGCCGGGGTGCGGTCGACCTGGGCCTTCAACATGTCCAGCGCGTCACCGAGCGAGCGCAGGCCGTCCCAGCGCAGTTCCAGGTTGTAGTTCAGGCCACCGCGGATCAGGTGGGTGTGGCTGTCGTTGAGACCGGGCAGCAGGCGCCGGCCCTGTGCGTCGATCAGGGTCGCTTCACTGCCCCAGCCGCGCATGATCTCCTCGTCGCTGCCGACGGCGACGATACGTCCTTCCTGCACGGCCAGCGCCTGGGCATGCGGCTGTTGAGGGTCGAGCGTGGTGATACGGGCATTGCGGATGACCAGCGTGCTCATGCGACGCTCCTTGGAAGTGGAATCGAGTGCGGCACCGGCGCAACCGGCCAGGCCGAGCGCAACAGCGGCACCGCCGGCCAGCACCACGTTGCGGCGGCCGTGGTCAAGGTGATCGTGACTCATGCGAAATCTCCCGGAAGGCGTTGGCCATCCAGCGCCCAGGCGCCAGGCCCGGCCAGCGCGAGGGCCAGTAGCACCGTGGTCCACATCAACGGGTACTCGCTGCCGCCGCGCATCCAGAACCAGCCCTTGGGCAGGGCCAACAGTACGGTGAAACCGATGAAGGCGGCCGCCGCAAGCGCGGCGATGCGGGTCTGCCATCCCAGCAGCACGCCCAGCCCGGACAGCACCTGCAGCAGGGCCAGCAGCAACGGCAACGGCGCAGCAGCCGGCAGTCCGAAACCGCGCAGCTCGCTGGCGAAGCCAGGCAGCCCCGGGCCACCGAACCAGCCGAACAGCTTGCCCAGCGCATGCGGCAGCAGGAAGCCTCCTGCCGCCACGCGCAGCATCAGCAGGGCCAGGTCGAGGCCATGGCCAGCCACCATGCTCAGTGCCCGCCTTCCTGCGCGCCGAACATGCTCTTGGCGTACTGGATGCCGATGCCGTAGCCGCCGGCATGGTCGCGGGCGATGCCGGTGGTCAGATCGTAGGTTTCACCACGTGCCCAGTCACGCTGCAGTTCAAGCAGGTACTGCACGCTGGTCATCGGCACCGCACCGGCCTGCACCATGCGGGTGATGGCGCGCTCGTGGGCCTCCTCGCTGACATCACCACAGGCATCGGTGATCACATACACCTCGAAGCCCTGCGCCAGCGCCGACAGTGCCGGACCGACGATGCAGACGCTGGTCCACAGACCGGCAACAACCAGGCGACGCTTGCCGATGCGGTTGATCTCATCGATCACCGGCTGGTCTTCCCAGGTGTTCATCGAGGTGCGGTCGAACACCGTCTGGCCGGCGAAGATCTGCGGCAGTTCCGGGAACATCGGGCCGGAGAATGACGTTTCGGCGACCGTGGTCAGCACGACCGGCACATTGAAGCCCTTGGCACCCTTGCTGATCAGCGACACGTTGTTGCGCAGCGCGGAGATGTCGATGGTGTGGGTGGCAAACGCCATCTGCGACTGGAAGTCGATCAGCACCAGGGCATGGTCGGTCGGCGACAGCATGGCCGGGGCGGGAGTGGCGGTGGCAAGGCTCATGGATGGGCTCCGTGGGAATCAAGGTCGGGGGGAAGCAACAGGGCGGCATCGCCGGCCAGGAACTGGCCGGGACTGCATCCGGTTTCTGCGCGGAAGCTGCGGACGAAATGGCTCTGGTCGAAGAAGCCCAGCTGCTGCGCCAGGCGGGACATCGGCAGCTGCGCGCCGGGCAGCAGCTGGCGTGCACGTTCGATACGGCGCCGGCGCACATAGCGCAACGGGCTGGCACCGGTACCGGTACGGAACAGACGTACCAGATGGAAGCGGCTGACACAGGCGGCCGCTGCCAGCTCGGTCACCCGCAGGGGCTGCGACAGGTGCTCATCGACATAGCGCAGGGCGCGCTGCAGTGCGGCGGCCTGCTGCGGTGCCAGCGACGCGACGGGCGGATCAGGCGGAAAAACGGTGGCCATGCGGAACGCCGCGAGGGGGTGGCCCATGGTGCGTGGCCGCTGCGCGATGCCCTACCCCCGTCGGTCGAGGCCAGCACCTACCCGAATGGGGGAGGCCGACGGCCAAGCAGACGGCGCCCGAACAGGCGCGCATCCAGTGAATAGGCCCCCGGCCCCACCATCAGCAGCGCCGGCGGCAACGCCACCAGCGGCCACGGTGCCTGCTGCGCGAACATGCCCACGGCCGCCAGCAGCACTGCCAGTGGCGTCAACACGCCCAGCATGAGCATGGCAGCCGCCAGCAGACACAGCGCCGACCACCCGCCCGCATGCGTGCCCGGCGTGCACAGCGCGGCGGCCAGGCACAGCCGCAGCCACAGCAGGCCGATGCCCGGACCGCGGTCGGGGAACATCACGAACAGGCGCTGCATGGCAGGGCTCCAGAGGACATGCCGGCGTGATAGCCGACGTCGGCGCACGCCGCCTACCCCGTTCGGGTCACCCCGAGCTGCCCCACACCTGCCAGAATGCGCGCCATGCGTGGCCGCCCCTTCCCGTTCCTGTGTCGCCTGCCGACACTGCTGACGTGCCTGCTGCTGTTGACCTCCCTGCCCGCGCTTGCCGTGCAGCACCCGCCGGTGAGCGGCGGGCTGCCCGACTACGAGCACACCGCCTGGCGCGTCGGCCAGGGTGCGCCCGGCGACATCTGGGACATTGCCCAGGACCGCGACGGTCTGTTGTGGCTGGCCACCGGCTCGGGCCTGTACCGCTTCGATGGCCGCCGTTTCGAACGGCAGGCGGCGCC
>DQIG01000222.1:16306-16531 GCA_003525885.1 Stenotrophomonas sp. | reverse complement strand
GCAATTCGCGCTGCACGGCGTCCATGTCCTTGCGGTCATGCACGGTCACGGCGGCCGGCAGGTTGGAACGATCGCTATTGCGTCCGATATAACGGCCGATGTCTTCCGACACCAGCGCGATGCGCTGCACGCCCTCGGCCGCCATCTGCTGCGCGATCATCGGCACCGACACCGTGCCGTCCACCGGCTGGCCGCCGGTCATCGCCACCGCATCGTTGTAGAGGA